>CAVILJ010000089.1:0-2287 GCA_963643555.1 Acetatifactor sp. | reverse complement strand
GCACTCGGTTCCAAAGGCTTGAACATAATGGATTTCTGCAAGGCCTTCAATGCGGTCACGCAGGGGCAGGCGGGCAAGATACTCCCAGTGGTGATCACCGTCTATTCCGACAAATCCTACACATTCGAGGTAAAGCAGCCGCCGGTTGCCGTATCCCTCAAGGAAGCCGCGAAGATCACCAAGGCTTCAGGCGAACCTAACAGAAAGAAAGTGGCATCCGTCACCTGGGACCAGGTCAAGACCATCGCGGAGGGCAAGATGTCGGATTTCAACTGCTTCACCCTCGGCGCAGCTATGAGGATGGTTGCAGGAACGGCGAGAAGTATGGGCATCACCGTCAGCGGCGAATTCCCTGAGGACCTTAAATAGACACGCGAATTATGAGTAAGATTACCAAAAATCAGAAGGCTGCCGCGGAGAAGTATGACTCCCACAAGCTCTACCCGCTCAGCGAAGCGTGCCAGGTCGTGAAGGACATCACTTTCACCAAGTTCGACTCAAGCGTGGAGATACACGTCAACCTCGGCGTCGACCCGCGCAAGGCCAACCAGATGATCCGCGGCGTCGTCACCCTGCCTCACGGGACCGGCAAGGTCGTGAGAGTGCTTGCGCTCTGCACCCCTGACAAGGAGAACGAGGCCAAGGAGGCCGGCGCGGACTATGTGGGACTCGACGAGTACATCGAGAAGATCAAGGGCGGCTGGACCGACGTGGACGTCATCGTCTGCACCCCGTCAGTGATGGCCAAGGTCGGAGCGCTCGGCAAGATCCTCGGACCTCGCGGACTTATGCCGAACCCTAAGACCGGCACCGTGACGATGGAGATCGGAGCCGCAGTCAAGGCGTCCAAGGGCGGCAAGATCGACTTCAAGGTCGACAAGACCGGCATCGTGCACACCGCCATCGGCAAGACCTCTTTCAGCGCACAGCAGATCTACGAGAACGCTGCCGAGGTGCTCAACGCCATCTCGAAGCTCAAGCCGCAGACCCTCAAGGGTACATATATGAAGTGCGCCGCGCTGTGCTCAACTATGAGCCCGGGCATCAAAGTTGATCTCAAGGCATTCCTCAACAGTGCCGAGTAAAAATTCAATATTATGAAAAAGGAACTTAAAAGTCAGATTATTGAAAGCATCTCGGCGCAGATCAAGCAGTATCCCAACTTCTATATCACGGATATTGCAGGGCTGAATGCAGGACAGACCAGCAGACTCCGCCGCGAGTGCTACAACGAGAAGATCGTGCTCAACGTCGTGAAGAACACCCTTTTCGCGCACGTGCTCAACGGCATCGAGAACGAAGAGGTCAAGACCCTTGCGCAGACCCTCACGGGCAACACCGCGATTATGTACACCGAGACCCCGGCAGCGCCGGGCAAGCTCATCAAGAAGCTCCAGCGCGAAGGCTTCACCAAGCCTGTGGTCAAGGGCGCCTTTGTGCAGGACTGCGTATTCATCGGTGAGGACAAACTCGACCAGCTCGCAGCCATCAAGACCCGCGAAGAGCTCATCGGAGACATCATCGGTCTCCTCCAGAGCCCTGTCCGCAACGTCGTATCCGCTCTCGAGAACGCTTCCGAGGGCAAGGGCGAGGACGAGAAGATCGGCTCAGCCAAGCCTGCCGAAGCTCCGGCGGCAGAGGCTCCGGTAGCGGAGACCCCTGCAGAGGAGGCGGCACCGGCAGAGGCGCCGGCAGCAGAGGCTGCACCGGCCGAGTAAACAAGCAAATATTAACAATTCAAAAATAAAAAACACAATTATGGCAGATGTAAAAGCCCTCGCAGAAGAGCTGGTAAACCTCTCTGTGAAAGATGTTCAGGAACTTGCAAAGATCCTCAAGGATGAGTACGGAATCGAGCCTGCAGCCGCAGCTGTAGTGGTTTCAGGCGACAGCAACAACGGCGCTGCGGCAGAGGCCGAGCAGACCGAGTTCGACGTAATCCTCAAGTCAGCGGGTCAGGGCAAACTCAACGTCATCAAGGTTGTCAAGAGCGAGCTCGGTCTCGGTCTGAAGGAAGCCAAGGATCTCGTTGACGGCGCTCCTGCAACAGTAAAAGAGAAAATTTCCAAGGCAGAGGCCGAAGCCCTCAAGGCAGCTCTTGAGGAGGCCGGAGCAGAGGTTGAGATTAAGTAATTCCACCTCTTCCCTGCTTTAGGGGACAAACAGGTTTAGAGCCGGGGATAATAGGCTCTAAACCTTTTTTCCGTATTTAAGTTTTTCTCTATTTCCAAAGGCAGAATATGTCAAAAAAGACCACCAACAAGCGTATAAACTTTGCTACATCCAA
>CAVILJ010000088.1:0-2297 GCA_963643555.1 Acetatifactor sp. | reverse complement strand
TCTGCGACCCCTATCAGGGGTATTTCGCTCCTACGTCGCGGTCCCTGCGGGACTTGGCAAGTCCCTTTTCCGCTTTCTCAACCCCCGCAGACTACCGTCTGCGACCCCCGTGGAACTTCCGGGCCTGTTTTCAATATTTTTTTAACATTCCCCGGCGCAGCTCGTCTTTTATGTGACGCGTCGATAAAAAGACAAAAAAACAGTATGTACAAGAAATTATTATTAGTGTTGATTCTGGCGTTTGCCACGTTCGCCGTGAGCAACGCCGCCACCGAGGGCAAGAAAGTGCCACGCTCGGAAATCAAGTCCATCGTCAAGGAGTTCAGGCGCTACGACGAGTTCGAGGGATTCACCCTCGGGAAGTTCTGGATCAACGTCCTTAAGGGCGTCGAAAAGCTCTCGCCCGACGATATGGACGACGACGAGAAAGAGGAGATGCAGAACTTCTTCAAGCTGATGAAATCCATCGACGGGCTGATCGTGGCCGACTACGAGGACTGCAGCGCCGAGGTCAAGGCCAAGTTCAACGCCAGGATGAGCAAAGCCCTTGAGGGAGTGGAGCTTCTGATGGAAGAGAAGGACGAGGATGATATCGTCCGCATCTACGGCTATGTCGACAAGGACGGTACGGAGATCAAGGACCTCGTGATATTCTCCCCCGACGAGGGCAACTTTATGTGTATGCTGGGCACCCTCAAGATGGAGAATCTCGAAGAGCTGGCCAAATCGTCCAAATGACGCGAGGGGAGTTCACATCGCTCTATCTCCCGTTGAGGGAGGACCTCTACCGGGTCGCCTACTACATCCTTGAGTCGCAGCAGGATGCCGAGGACGCAGTCCAGGATCTCTACCTCAGGCTCTACAGCAGTCCGGAAGCGCTCGACAGCGTCAGGGAACCCAAGGCCTACTGCATCACGCTGATCCGCAACATCTGCATCGACCGCATCCGCAAAGCCCGGAGCGGCAACTGCGACGGGAGTCCGGAAATCGCATCGGACGAGACCCCGCAGGATGAGCGGCTGAGCCAGAAGCAGCAGCTCGAACAGACCCTCAGGCGTATGTCCCGACTCTCGCCAAGGGAGCAGGAAGTACTGAGGATGAAAGTGTTCGACGAACTGAGCTACGACGAGATCCGTGCCCGCACCGGACTCTCCTACCTCAACCTGAGGGTCGTACTGAGCAACGCAAGAAGAAAAATGAAATTGATATGAAACGCATAGAAGACATCGAAAGGCTGGCAGCCGAAGACCTCGCGCAAATAGCATCCGGGAGCGGTGTCAGCGCCCCGGAGGGGCTGGAGGGGAAAATCCTCAACGCCCTCACCGCCGCGGAGCTGGAGCGCCGCGGACGGAAGAGAAAAGTCAGCAGACTCGCCATCGTGCCGGCAGCGCTTGCACTGGCAGCCGCTCTTACGGTCGGTATCAACTATCAGCATATCAACGCAGTACCGACCGACACATTCGGCAGCCCGGAGGAGGCGTACGCCCAGCTGGAAGAGACGTTCGGCTATATCTCCGGCAAAATGACAAAGGGAGTGGAGCTCGCGGATGCGGCCCTGCCTCACTTCAACAAAGCATCCGAAACTTTGGATAAATTCCGCAAAAACCGCTAAAAAATGAAAAAGTCACTCATAATCGCAGGTCTCCTGCTCGCACTCTGCACATCGGCTTTCGCCCAGGACGGCAAAAGCATCTACAACAAGTACTCCGACAACAAGGGCGTCAGCGCCGTCTATATCTCGCCGTCGATGTTCAAGCTCATCGGCAAGCTGCCTGACATAGACGTGGCCGACGGCGACATCAACCTGACCCCGATCGTCAAGGAGATGGAAGGGATGTATCTGATCTCCATCGAGGACAACGTCAAGGCCGGAGCCGAGCTCAAGGCCGACGCGGAGAAACTGGTCAAGAACGGCAAGTACGAACTGATGATGGAGGCCAAGGATGACGGCGAGACCGTCAGAATCTATGTCATCAACGCCGGCGAATATGTCACGAGTCTTGTGCTGCTCGCCAGCGAAAGCGACGAAACCACTTTCATCGCCTTGGACGGCAAGATCAGGCAGGAAGACATCGAGAAGCTCGTGCAGGCCGCAGCAAAGGATAACGACTGACGGGACGGAGGGAATATAAGAAATCCGCGGCGCACCGGTGCGCCGCGGATTTCTTATAGAAGGATCTCCTCTCCCTAATTGCTCTGCTCGATTGCAGCCTGGGCTGAAGCGAGACGCGCGATAGGCACACGGAACGGAGAGCAGCTCACATAGTCGATGCCGATCTTGCTGAAGAACTTGATGG
>CAVILJ010000087.1:0-2328 GCA_963643555.1 Acetatifactor sp. | reverse complement strand
GCCGTGATTATGGCGAGCGGCACCACCTCGATCGAAGACTGGCTCACCGACCCGGACATAATAGATTTCCCGTTATTGTAATAGATTTTCGTCAGGGGCTGTCCGGATGTTCGCAAAGATCATTCCGGGCAGCTTTTGAAACTGTTGTGGGAGCATCGCATCATCTCACAACAGCCTCTCCATCTGCTCATTATGAAGAATAAGTTTGCTTTGGCGGGGATTGCGCTGGCAGCCGCCATCTCGCTCGCGGGCTGCGCGAAGCAGCTCGACTCCCCGGCGGATAGGACGGACGCGCCGTTCGAGCTGTCCGCCCTCATCACCAAGACCACCACCGACGGCGTCCACACCAGCTGGGCCGAGGACGACGCGATGAATATATTCCACGCCGTGGCGGGGACTTCGGACTATGTCTCCGACGGCGAGTTCACGGTCGATGCGGCGCTCAAGGGTACTTTCACCGGCACCCTCGCCTCCACGCTTGACGGGACCAAGTCCTACGACTGGTACGCCCTCTACCCCTATGACCTACACATCACCACTCCGGCTGCCACGACAAAGGGATATGTGACGGTGGGCGGGATCAAGCAGACCCAGGCCGGCAACGACAGCCCCGCGCATCTCAGCGGGGAGGCCTGCCCCCTCTACGGGGTAGCCAAGGCGGTGAGCGCGGGCGACACCCCGAGCCTCGCGATGAAGCAGCTCAGCTCCGCCATCTGCGTCAACGTCACCAACCGGAGCGGCAGCAACCTGACGGTCAAGAGCATCGCGTTCACCTCCGTCGAGGCCATAGCCGGCACATATTATATCGACTTCACCGGTGCGGAGCCCGTGTACACCGGGAGCGGGGACGAATATGTCAGCAACACCGCCACTCTCGGCGTCAGCGGCGGGGCAGCCATCGCCACGGGGTCTTCCGCGAAATTCTACATCGCGATTAAGCCTCACACGGTCAAGTCCGGACAGACCATCACGCTCAGCGTCAACGGCAGCAGCAAGAGCGTGACCCTGAGCAGCGACGCGAGTTTCGCGGCGGGCAAGGTCAAGACCCTGAACTTCGTCTACGACAAGGCGACGACCGTCAGCAGCGCCACCATCTCCAACTGGAATACCCTGTTCGGGACTTCATACAACGGCCAGACCGAATCGGAGACCGTCAATCTCTCGGGCACGCAGAGCAGCGTCACCGTAGCGGTGGCGAGCGGCAGCTGCACCAACAAAGGTTATATCAAGAACAGCGAGATCCGCCTCTACAACGGTTATACGATGAGCATTTCCGTACCTGCGGGGAATAAGATTACGGAGATTACCACAACCGTCGGCGAGAAAACTTTCGCCTCCGGGAAGGTCAAGGCGGATTGCGGCACTCTCTCGATCAATAGCGGCGCACTTACCTGGACCGGCAGCTCCGAGAAAGTGGTCCTGAGTATTTCGGGGACCGGTTCTATGGCTACGATGACCGTAAGCTACACGGGAAGCGGCTCCGGCGGGGGTGACGGCGGTTCGGGCTCGGGTGGTGACGACGGGGGCGGCTCCGGCGGCTCGGAGGGCAGCGGCGCGAAGCCTGCCATCGACGAGGACTGGCTGGAACTGCCTTCCGGACTGGAGGGCAGCCAGTACGTGGTCAAGTCGTTCAGCGCCGGCGGCCTGAGGAACTACACCCACCTCTACGACACCGACAACCTGACCTCCCTCTGGACGGCTTATCCGCTCAGCAGCAGCTATATCGGCAGCACGTCAAGGCCGGGCAGCTGGTACTACAATCCCGAGATCGACGAGAGCTTCCAGGTCAACGTGACCTCGCACAGCTACATCGCGGGCACCTATTCCCGGGGGCATATGTGCCCTAACGGGTCCCGAAACGCCAACAGCGCCCTGCAGAAGCAGGCATTCTACGTGACCAACCAGGTGCCGCAGCTTCAGGACAAGTTCAACGGGACCATCTGGAACGCCCTCGAGGACTCCGTGCGCAGCGTGGCCACCGGCAACGGCGAGGAGATCTACGTGGTGACCGGCGTCGCGTTCAACAAGGTCGGGGAGAGCCTGACCGTCAAATATGCGACTCCGAAGGACGCCACCTCCCAGAAAGTGCCGGTGCCGAACTACTTCTACAAGCTCGTCCTGAGGGTGAAGACCAACTCTTCCGGCACCGTGACCTCGGCCAGCACGATAGGCTTCTGGTTCGAGCACAAGGAATACTCCGGCAGCGACTTCAGCGCCTACGCGGTCAGCGTGGACGAGGTCGAGAAGTGGACCGGCTTCGACTTCTTCGTCAACCTCCCGGACTCCGTGGAGGCCGCCGCCGAGACCAACTCCGACTGGAGCGCCTTC
>CAVILJ010000086.1:0-2331 GCA_963643555.1 Acetatifactor sp. | reverse complement strand
GTGCTCGACAGCCAGTACCCCGTCGGCGGCTGGCCGCAGAGATATCCGCTGATGTTCGACCACCCGTTCGGGGGCAAGGCGGACTACAGCTCGTTCATCACCCTCAACGACGACGTGATCCCGGAGGCCTGCGACTTCCTGCTCCAGTGCTACCAGTCGCTCGGCATCCCGGGGCTCAAGGAGCCGATCTACAGGGCGATGTATATGACCATCCTGCTCCAGCAGGGCGCACCTTACGCCGGCTGGGCCGACCAGTATACCGTCGCCGACCTCAAGCCTGCGCACGCCCGCTCCTACGAGCCGCGCTCCGTCAACTCCGGCACCACCGTATCGATGATCCGCCAGCTGATGCAGTATTACCGTCTCACCGGCGACACCCGCTTCCTCGCGGGGCTTCCGAGCGCTATCGAATTCCTTGAGTCACAGAGGCTTCCGGATTCGGAGGTTGCAAAGTGGGAGAGGAAGAACCACAACCCTGACGCCTTCCTCGTGCCGCGCTTCATCGACCCGGACAGCGGCCAGCCGCTCTATGTGCACCGCGTGGGTTCCAACACCTACAACGGACACTACTACATCAACCAGGACATCACCGGTACCATAGGCCACTACAGCTCCGCCGCCTGGGTGGACACCAAGGCCCTCCGCAAGGAGCTTGAGGAACTCAAGTCCATCCCCGTCGGGGAGCTGACCAAAGACTCTCCGCTTGCCGGCGACTCGCTCGTGCCGCTGGAGCGCTTCTACACCAGGTCGCCGCACGAACTCAATGAGCAGGCGGTGAAGGACATCATATCCTCGCTCAGCGCCGACGGCTGCTGGCTGACCCCGCTCACAAGCACCTCCAACCCATACAAGGCCGGCGCATCCACCGAGCCGAGCAACTCCGCGGAGTATCTCCGCACCAATGTCGGCGACGAGTACGACACCTCTCCATACCGCTGCGAGACCGGGGAACTCTGCATCTCCACCAAGGAATATATCTCGCGGATGATGACGCTCATCAGCTTTGTGGACAAAGAGGGGAAGTGATATGCGCAAACTCCTGCTCTGCATCACGCTGCTCGCGCTCCAGCTGAGCGCCGGCGCGGTCACCCTCCACCTTATGGGCGACTCGACGATGGCCGACAAGGACATCAGCAAAGGCAGTCCCGAGCGCGGCTGGGGGATGGTCTTCGAGAATTTCTTCGACCCCGGGGTCACAGTCATCAACTACGCCCGCAACGGACGCAGCACCAAGAGTTTCATAGACGAGGGGCTCTGGGACACGGTCAAGGCCAATATCCGTCCCGGGGACTATGTCTTCATCGAGTTCGGCCACAACGACGAGAAGTCAGGCAAGCCGTCGGTCTATGCCGCAGCCTGGGGCGCATATCAGGACAACCTGAGGCTCTTCGTCCGCACTGCGCGGGAGCTGGGGGCGACTCCCGTGCTGCTCACCCCCGTGGCGCGGAGGCACTTCACCGACGGAGTGCTCGACGAGACCACCCACGGAGAATATCCCGCAGCGATGAAGGCCGTGGCCGCCGAGACGGGGACTGTCCTCATCGATATGGAGGCCGCCACCATCGCGTGGATCAAGGCCGCCGGCGACGAGGCGTCGAAGCCGTATTTTATGTGGGTGAAGCCCGGGACCTGCGCCGCCTGTCCCGACGGACGCCAGGACAACACGCACTCCACCGCGAGAGGGGCAAGGCGCAACTGCGAGATAGTCTGCGACTCCATCCGCGTCAAGCTCCCGGAGCTGGCCGACCGTCTTGTGCGCTACGACTTCGTTGTGGATCAGAACGGTAGGGGGGACTTCCTTACAGTGCAGGAAGCCATCGATGCCGTCCCGGACTACCAGAAGACCCGGATCAAGACCATCCTCGTCAAGCCGGGCGTCTATCGCGAGCGCATCATCATCCCGGCGGGCAAGTCGTGGCTGAAAATCTCTGGTCGCGGCGCTGACAGAAGCATCATCACCTACGACAACTCCGCCCGCAAGCTCTGGCCCGACTCCGATGCCGAGATAGGCACGACCGGCAGCGCTTCCGTCTTCGTTGACGCCAGCTATGTCACTTTCGAGGACCTTTCCATACGCAACGATGCGGGGCAGGTCGGGCAGGCCGTGGCGCTGCTGACCAACGGCGACTGCCTCTTCTTCCGCCGCTGCCACATCTTCGGCAACCAGGACACCATCTACACCAGGGGCTGCTACGGTGATGACGGGTACAGCTGCCGCAGCCTTTATCAGGACTGCCTCATCGAGGGCACGACCGACTTCATCTTCGGCCCGGGCAGATGCTGGTTCGAGAACTGCGAGATCCGCTCCAAGCGCAACAGCTACGTCACCGC
>CAVILJ010000085.1:0-2595 GCA_963643555.1 Acetatifactor sp. | reverse complement strand
ACGGTCTTCCCTTGCAAAAAGTTGCATCCCGGAGCGATTATCTTTCATCCTAGACCATAAAGCGTATGTGGAGGCAGAAAGTATGGGAGATATGCCGCCCGATGTGGTCGGGTAAAGGCAAATCCAGAACTCCCTGGCCGCTCAATCTTCAGATCAAGCAGGGTGTGGTCCACAAAATACGTCCGGCGAAATGGTATTCAGGCGGCAGTCAGTCGAGCCGATTCCGTACATTCGAGAGCATTGAGGATTTCCTCTCCGCAGTGGAGCAGACGGTCTACCAGAACGCGGATACCCGTCCGGACGGTGCGGGCTGGAAATACAGGCTTCTCAACAATTACCGAGAGTTCTTCGGACAGAAGCTCGTGATTCCGCGCTGGGACGACATTGCCGACAAATACATCCTTCCCGGCAAAGGACTGAAAGTGTTTCATTGCTCCAATAGTCGTTACAATTAACTTTAGTCCCGTGTCACTTTGGCGGGGAGCGGGTCGCCGGGTCAGGGAAAGAGTTAAATTTGGAGCATTATGAAGAAGATCACCACAACCATTCTCCCGCTTATCGCCGCGCTCACGCTTCAGGCGCAGCCTCAGGGAGCACCGCCTGCAGGCGGATTCGGAGGCTTCCAGATGTCTGAAATCAAGATGGAATATGCTGCCAAATATGCAGACGTGGACTATGCCGGAGACGGCGAGGTCTACCATAAGCTCGACATCTACATCCCCAAGGATGGCAAAGCGACCCACCCGGTCGTCGTGCACATCTACGGCAGCGCTTGGTACAGCAACAACTCCAAGGGGATGGCCGACCTCGGCACCATCTGCCAGGCTCTGCTGGATGCGGGATACGCCGTGGTGACCCCCAACCACCGCTCCAGCGCCGACGCGAAGTTCCCGGCACAGATCCACGACATCAAGGCTGTGATCCGCTTCGTGCGCGCAAATGCCGCCGAGTACGGCTTTGACAGCTCGTTCGTCGCTGCTTCCGGCTTCTCTTCAGGCGGGCATCTGGCCTCGCTCTCCGCCACTTCCGGCGGCGTGAAGGAACTTGAGGGCACGGTAGGCGGCTGTCTCGGCGAGAGCAGCAGCGTGGATGCCGCCTGCGACTGGTCCGGCCCGATCGACCTCACCAAGATGGACTGCGCGGGATCTCGTGATATGCCGGTGAGCCCCGAAGAGGACCTTCTGGGGGTCAAGTTCTCGCCTGACAACCAGGCCGCTTTCGACGCTCTCAGCCCGATTCGTTATCTCGACCCTCTCGATCCTCCCGTCATCATCTTCCACGGAGCGAAAGACAATGTCGTCCCTTGCTGCCAGGGTACGATGTTCTACGAGGCTCTGGACAAGGCGGGTGTCGAGACTCAGCTCAAGGTCGAGCCGGAGGGCGGCCACGGATTCAATATGTACAGTGAGGCCAATCTCCGCGAGATGGTCGAGTTTCTCGATGCGGCCCGCGCGGCAAAGGCTTCCCGCAGGAGCGCCGCTCCGCACCGCAGCATCAATGCCGACGGGAGCGTTAGTTTCGAGATCCGCGCTGACGGGGCGTCGGCCGTGTTCGCCGACATCTGTGGTGTGAAATATCCTATGACCAAGGGCGCCGACGGCATCTGGAGGGCCGCTTCCGCGCCGCTTATGCCCGGTTTCCACTACTACTTCCTCGAAGTTGACGGGGCGAGGTTCTCCGACCCCCTGAGCGAAAGCTTCTACGGCTGCGGCACTATGGCGAGCGCCGTGGACATCCCGGAGGCGGACACCGGCTGGATGGAAGTGCAGGATGTGCCTCACGGCCAGACGCGCATCGTCAACTACCGGTCCGGATTTACGGGCGGATGGAGGCCGCTCTATGTCTATACCCCTGCCGCATACGAGAGGGGCAAGGGCAAATACCCCGTGCTGTATATCCACCACGGAGGCGGCGAAGACCATCGCGCCTGGATGCAGCAGGGACTCGTGGCCAACATTATGGACAATCTCATCGCTGAGGGCAAGGCTGAGCCTATGATTGTCGTCGCGGTCAACAGCAACCTCCCCGGGGCGAGGGCGGCCTACAGCTGGGAAGGGATGCAGGATTTCCGCGAGGAACTGGTGAATTCTGTGATACCGTTCGTGGAGAAGAACTACCGTGTCAGGACCGGGGCGCAGAACCGGGCGATGTGCGGGCTCTCGATGGGAGGCGGGCAGTCGTTCTACATAGGCCTCCGCACCCCTGAAGTGTTCGGCAATGTGGGCCTTTTCTCTTCAGGAGTTTTCGGCGGCATCTTTGGCAGCGGCGAGATGGATTTCGAGAAAGAAATCCCGGGAATGCTCAGCGCCGCCGACAAGTTCAACGCTTCGCATAAAGTGTTCTATATCAGCTGCGGCGAGCAGGACCAGCGCATAGTGCCGACTACCGCGGCGGTGGAGAAGATGCGTGCCGCAGGAGTTGAGGTGATATTCGAGACATACCCCGGCGACCACGAGTGGCAGCCGTGGCGCAAGTCCCTCAGGAGCTTTGCACAGCTGATTTTCCGTTAAGTCTCCGGGGATGAAAGGGGACTAGTCCAGCCCGTCGATGGTCCGGATGGTGCCGTCGGGGTTGTAGCTGAGCTCGCAGACTTTC
>CAVILJ010000084.1:0-2688 GCA_963643555.1 Acetatifactor sp. | reverse complement strand
GCCGCTTTTCGGGACTCCCGGAGATGAATGTTCATCCCCGGGAGTCCTTTTTTTTATTAGCCCCCGCCGACCGCTGGCCGAGTGTATTAGCACAATTTTTGTTACTTTTGCAGGTTGCAATTTAAAAACGACAGATTATGGAAAGAGAAGATCCACTCGAGAGACTCGAACGCAAGGAGAGCGAGAAGAAGGCGAACGGCGGACTGAGGACCGTAATGTTCGCGATGATTGCCGTTGCTGCGGTGCTCGCCGTCGCTCTGGCCCTGGTATTGTCTTCAAAGAATAAGCTGGTCAGTCAGTTGAACGCCGAGAAGGATGACTTGACAGAGCAGATTCAGGCGCTTCAGAGCGACTACGAAGGCCTGTCTTCGGACTATGATTCCATCAATGCGCAGCTCGACTCCTCCCGCGAGGAGATAGCCCAGCTCGTGGAGAGGGTCAAGAAGACCGAGGCGACCAACCGCACGAAAATCCGTCAATACGAGAAGGAACTCGGTACGCTCCGCTCCATAATGCGCAGTTACATAGTCCAGATAGACTCCCTCAATACTCTCAACCACAAGTTGACCGCCGAGGCGGCGAGCGCACGCAGGGAAGCTGCCGAGAGCAAGAAGCTCAACGCCGAACTCACCCAGCAGGTGGAGGACCTGACCGGACGCGTTACCGCCGGAGCGGTGCTCAAGGCGAGAGGCATCAGGCTGGAAGCCTACAACTCCTCCGACAAGATAACCGACAGGAGCGGGAGGGTCAAGAGGATGCTCGTCACCCTCAGCCTGCTTGAGAACGAGCTCACTCCGAGAGGTCCGGTACGCGTCTATGTGCGCGTCACCGATCCGGACGGCAATCTGCTCAGCGACGGACACGGCACGACCTTCACCCTCGGCGAAGAGACTCTGGAGGCCACCGCGTCGCGAGAAGTTGACTATCAGGGCGCAGAGGTCGAGATGGGCATTTACGTCAACAACATACCTTCATTCAAGAAGGGCGTGTACAGCGTCAATGCCTACACCTCACAGGCCCTGCTCGGCTCAGCCGAACTCCTGCTCCGCTAGCGGATGATCTACATACATATCCCGTTCTGCAAGAGTTTCTGCACCTACTGCGACTTCTACTCTGAGACGCTCTGTGCCGGGAGGGACGGACGGCTTATGGAGAGATGGGCGGATGAACTCATCGCCGAGATCGAGTCCCGCCGCAGCGAGACAGAGGCGACGCTTGCGCTGAATACCCTCTACATCGGAGGCGGCACCCCGTCGGTGCTGCCTCCTGCGCTGCTCGGGCGCATAGTGGATGCCTTGCCGGACGGGCCGTATGAAGAGTTTACCCTGGAAGTCAACCCGGAGGATATCGTGGAGAGAGGCCCCGGATATCTGAGCGCGCTGCGCGAGCTGGGCGTAGGCCGCATCAGTATGGGGGTGCAGTCCCTCGACGACGGGGTCCTGCGCTGGATGAACCGCCGCCACGATGCCGCCGGCGCGAGGAGGGCATTCCGTATGCTCCGGGAGGGGGGCTTCGACAATATAAGCGTGGACCTGATATTCGGATTCCCGATGCTGGGCGGGGAGACTCTCTCGCGGACGCTGGACGAGATTGTCTCCTGGCATCCCGAGCACGTCTCCGCCTATCAGCTCAGCATCGAGGAGGGCAGCGCCCTCGCGAAGATGGCAGCCGTCGGGCGTTTCAGCGAGGCCCCGGAGGGCCTCTGCGCTGAGCAATACGGGGTCATCTGCCGCTCGCTTGCCGCCGCCGGCTACCGACACTACGAGATTTCCAACTGGGCGCTTCCCTCCCGCGAGGCGAAGCACAACTCCGCCTACTGGACGCGGCGGCCCTATGTCGGCTTCGGCCCGGGGGCTCATTCCTTCGACGGAGTGCACAGGAGAGCCAACAGCGAGACCCTCAGCGGCTGGACCTCAGTAAGCGAGACCCTCACCCCTCAGGAAGAGCGCGAAGAGCGGATAATGCTCGGGCTGCGCACTGCGGAGGGTATCCCTGAGACGCTGTGCGATCCCCGGACCATAGAACGGCTCGTCCGAGAGGGTGCGCTCGTGCGCATAGGCGACGGTTCGCGCGTCCGTATTCCGGAGGAGCGCCTTTTTGTCTCCGACAGTATTATAGAAGAATTAATTTAATCACAATGAATAAGATAAAGAATCCTTACCTTGACCTCCGCGACGAGGGATACAACTGCTTCGCCTGCTCCCCCTGGAACGAGCGCGGCCTCAAGATGCAGTTCTGGGAAGACGGGGAGGACGTGGTGTCGCTCTGGCATCCTTCACCCGATTATCAGGGCTGGACGAACACCCTCCACGGCGGCATCCAGGCCACGCTGATAGACGAGGCCGGCGGCTGGTACGTCACCCGCAGGCTGCAGACCGCCGGAGTCACAACCAACCTCAACCTGCGCTACCGCAAGAGCGTCCCGGTAGGGGACGACGTCACCCTCGAGGTACGCGTGCACCTCAAGGAGATGAAACGCAATCTCGCCGTGATGGAGGGCAGCATCAGCTGCGGCGGCGAAGTCTGCACCACGGCGGAGATCGTCTACTACACCGTCCCGCAGGGCAAGGCCCGCGAGGAGTTCCACTTCAGAGGCTGCGAACTCGAAGAGGAGGGATTATGAGAAGAAATTCATAAATTTGCCGTAAAGGAACTTGCAGATATGAAGAGAACTGAAACAAATGCGGC
>CAVILJ010000083.1:0-2945 GCA_963643555.1 Acetatifactor sp. | reverse complement strand
TTTACGGATAAACGAAGCGCAGCCTGCCTGCGGAGCGCAGGGAGAGCATATCGGAGGCGACGGCCTTGGCGGCGGCGAGGTCGTGCAGGCGGCAGTTGCCGCACTCGTCGGGACGCGTGCCCGGGATTTCGCCCTCATATTCCGCGACGAAGCGGAACATCCCCATCACCGCCTCCACAAGTCTCTCATACTTAGGGGTCTGCGGCTCATAGTCCCCGGCCACGATGAGATAGAAGCCGGTCAGGCAGCCCATCGGCCCGAAATAGACGACCTCGTCTTTCCATCCGTCGAGATTGCGAAGATATGTGGCCCCGAGGTGCTCCACTGTATGTGCCGCCTCCGGGCTCATAGCCGGCTCGATGTTGGGGAGCTTCACGCGGATGTCGATGGTGCTGGCGGTTTCGCTGCCTATGCTGTCCTTGCGGGACAGATATATCCCCTGTGTCAGCAGGTCGTGGTTGACCCTGAATGATGCTATCTTTTCCATTTCCCGATTGCTGCGGTCTTCTCCCTGAGCCAGAGCGCGACCTCCTGCGGGAGGAGAGGGCTTAGGGTGGTGAATACCAGTTCATTGTAGTTGTTGAGCCACTCCAGCTCGTCGTCGCCGAGCAGGTCCGCCTCCAGGGCCGAAGTGTCGAAGTGGCAGAGAGTCAGCGGCTCGAAGCGCAGCCAGCTCCCGAACTCGTTGCTGCCCGCATCCGTGCAGAGCAGCAGATTCTCGTGGCGCACTCCGTGCTGTCCCTCGCGGTAGATGCCCGGCTCGTCGGAGATGATCATCCCCGCCTCCAGCCCGACCGGGTTGAGGTTCTGCCTGACGTCCTGCGGCCCCTCGTGCACCCCGAGGAAGAAGCCGACCCCGTGTCCGGTGCCGTGCCCGAAATTCCGCATACTGCGCCAGAGCGGCTCCCGTGCGAGAGCGTCGATCCGGCATCCCGGAGTCCCCGCAGGGAAGACCGCCATCGCCAGGGCGATATGCCCTTTCAGCACGAGGGTATAGTCCTCCCGCTCAAGCGCGGAACACTCTCCCAGAGGCACAGTGCGGGTGATGTCGGTCGTGCCGAGCGTATATTGCCCGCCCGAGTCGCACAGATACAGGCCTCTGTCCTCCAGCAGCGGTGCATCCGCGCGCGGAGTGACATAGTGCGGCAGCGCAGCCCCCGGCCCGTAGGCGGAGATGGTCTCGAAACTGTCGCCCCGGTATTCCTCTATCTCGGCGCGGAGCGATGTGAGCTTCACCGACGCGTCCCATTCGCTGACTTCGCGCCCGCTCTCCACCGACTTCTCCAGCCAGTAGAGGAAGCGCTCCATCGCGACTCCATCCTTGATGTGGGCCTGCTTCATCCCCTCGATCTCCGTCCGGTTCTTGACGGCCTTCCACAGGCCTACCGGGCTTGCGGCCTCTTCCACCGCCACCTTGGATGCCACGAGGCTCGAATAGATATTGTAGTTAAGGGTGGAGCTGTCCACTGCCAGCCGCCCCTCGAACTCCTGCCCCAGATAGTCGATGTCGCCGTAAGGCAGGATGCGGATGCCCTCGGCGGCGAGTATGCTGAATGTGGCCTGCGACTCCGGGTCTTCCACCTCGTCCTTGAGCACAAACCAGAACGCTTCCTCGTCCGTGACGAGCAGATAGCTGATGACCAGCGGGTTATATTCTATGTCGGAAGCCCTGACATTGAGCAGCCAGGCTATCTCGTCGAGAGCGGTAACGAGCACCCCCCGGCAGTCTCTTGTCCGCAGGAAGTCCCTCAGCTGCCCGAGCTTGCTCTCCCGCGTCTCCCCGGTCTGCACGGTGAACACCGGTGTCTGCGGTATCGCCGGCCTGTCCGTCCATAGCACGCCGAGCAGGTCCGGCACGCTGATCACCGTCCCAGGTAGGCTGGCGGCGTAGTCGGCGCTCACGCACAGCCCGTCCACAGCGATGATGCCCTCCTCGCCAAACTGCTCCCGCAGCCATTCGGGGATGAGCACCTGCTCCGGCACCCTTGTCTTGTGCAGCGCCGCCCCGCTTCCCTCCAGCTGGACTCGCGCCTGTATGAAATAGCGCGTGTCGGTCCAGAGTCCGGCGTGGTCTTCGGTGACGACGACATCCCCGGCCTCGCCGGTAAATCCGGTCAGCCACTCCACCTGCTTCCACCGCTCGGCGGGGTACTCGCTGCCGTGCGGGTCGGAACCCCTGACAATCACCGCGTCCCAGCCCTTGGCACGCATCATCGAGCGCAGAGCCTCGATTCTCTCGGCATAGATACTCATTTGGACAATCTTTGCGACAAATATAGTATTTTTGCGGATTAGGAATGTAAGTTTCGCGAACGCGAAACACAATGCGTATTCCAAATTATTACTTGCGAAACTTGTGTTATGAAAATAGGTAACATAGACCTTGGCGGGCGTCCGCTGCTCCTCGCGCCGATGGAAGACATCACCGATGTCTCGTTCCGCAAGCTGTGCCGGGAGCAGGGGGCCGATATGGTCTATACCGAATTCATACCCTCCGACGGACTCATCCGCGACGCCTCCAAGGCCATAGCGAAACTGCGCACATACGACTGCGAAGCCCCCGTGGGCATACAGATCTACGGGCACATACCCGAGTCGATGGTCGAAGCCGCGAAGATGGCCGACCGTGCGGCGGAGATTGCCGGAGGCCACGGCGCGGATCTGATAGACATCAACTTCGGCTGTCCGGTCACCAAGATAGCGGGCCGCGGGGCGGGGTCCGGAATGATGCGCTACCCCGACAGGATGGTCGCCATCACCAAGGCGGTGGTCGAGGCCGTGGGCAAGCCCGTGACGGTCAAGACCCGTCTGGGCTGGGACGAGAACTCCAAGATAATAGTAGAACTCGCCGAGCGCCTGCAGGACGTGGGCATCAGCGCACTCACGGTCCACGGGCGCACCCGCTGCCAGATGTACAGGGGCGAGGCGGACTGGACGCTGATAGG
>CAVILJ010000082.1:0-3095 GCA_963643555.1 Acetatifactor sp. | reverse complement strand
GTCTTCGTTGGCTATGTTCCAGCCTGCGGATACTGAAGGGAACCATCCCCACTTGCTGTTCGCTCCGAAGCGGGAGTAACCGTCACGGCGCAGAGAGGCTGATACCATATAGCGGTTGGCGTAGTTGTATGACAGACGTCCGAATGCGGAGAGCAGTTTGGTGTTGGTCTTCTCTGTCACATTGGATGCCTTGACTGTAGGAGATGTGGTGGAACTGCTTCCGATGAAAGTGCCGGTAATCACGTCGTTAGGCATATTGGTATAGCTCTGGCTGGTGCCGTAGCCTATATTGCCCACCTCGGAAGAAGCACCGAGCATCGCGGAGATGTTGTGCTTGCCGAAGGTCTTGTCGTAGTTGGCGACAAGCTGAAGCAGGGTGTTGATGCTGTAGTCGGTGTTGTGGCTTGCCGTTGATTTCGCACCTTCGGCCTGAGTCCAGTTGTTGTTGGTCATTGTATTGGCCGAGAAGGTGTTGGTGTTGCTGTTGACATAAGTCGCGGAAGCGGAAGCCTCTACCTGGAATCCGTCGAAAGGCTTTACGCGCAGGAATGAACTTGCCTGCAGACGCATAGTGTGGTTGTGGGATGCGGTGTCCTCGTAGTATTTCTTAGGACGCATTCCCGTACCTCCCCAGAGGTAATTTGTATTAGGGTAATACTGGGTGTTATAGCCCACTCCAGTATCGGACACAGGAGGGGATGTGAGGACGTGGTGGGCGCGGGTGTCCTTACCGTTGCCCTGACCTGCGCCGGTGTTGATGATGAACGCCGGGGCGAGGTTGACTCCTGCTGTAATCCATTCGTTGAGCTTGCTCTCGATATTGGTGCGGAGGTTGATTCTCTTGTAGTTGGATGCAGGAGAGAGACCGTCCTGGTCGAGGTATCCGAGAGAGAACATATACTTGGTGACATCGCTTGCGCCGGACACGCTCACATTGTAGTTCTGCTGGAAGGCAGGGCTGTAGGCGTAGTTCTGCCAGTCGAGCAGGCTGAGCTCGCTGCCGTCATCATAATAGGTGTGCGAGGTCTGCATATCCTTGCTGAGGTACTTGAACCAGCGGTCATCGAAGTTGACTGCGCTTCCGCCGGTCCGAAGGGGGTTGGTGAGTCCGAGGTTGGCCATACGGGTGGCGTTGTCATCGGAAATCTTGCCCGCAGGGTACGTCTTGAGGTACTGCGCATCCATACAGCGAATAGCGAACTCCATCCACTCGGTGGCGCTCATTATGTCCATCTTCTTCTCGAGGGTGGCGATACCGCTGTTGAAGCTGAAACTAACCTTCGGCTTGCCCTTCTGACCGCTCTTGGTAGTGACGATGACCACGCCGTTGGATCCGCGGGAACCGTAGATGGCGGCTGATGCGGCGTCCTTGAGCACTTCGATGTTGGCGATATCGTTAGGGTTGATGCCTGTCATAGAGTCCTGAGGGATGCCGTCGATCACGAAGAGCGGGTTGTTGCCCGCGCTGATGGACGCGGCTCCGCGCACGCGGATCTGAGGGTCCGCACCCGGCTCCGCACTGGTAATCTGTACGCTCACACCGGCCAGCTGTCCCTGAAGGGCCTGCTCCGCGCGTGCCATCGTACGGTCTGCGATAGCCTTGTCATCCATAGATGCCACAGCCGAGGTAAGGCTGCTCTTCTTGACTGAACCGTATCCGATGGCCACCGCCTCTTCGAGGAGCATCTTGTCCTCTTCGAGGGTTATGGTGATGTTCTGTCCCGCCGCCACATACTTCGTGACATAGCCGATCAGAGATACTTCCAGGGTTGCGTTGGACGGTACGTTGATGGAGAATGCGCCGTTGAGGTCCGTAGAGGCGCCGTTGGTGCGGTTGCCCTGCTCAAGCACATAAGCCCCGATCACAGGTTCGCCTCCGGCATCGACCACCTTACCGTTGCTGGTGATGGTGTTCTGCGCAAAAGCTCCCACTCCCGAAAGGGTCAATGAGATGACGAAAACTCCAAGAGCTTTCGCGCCGTTGCTGAAAAACAATTTCATTAATGGTACTTTTTTGGTTAAACAATTAACTCGTGTTATCAAGTGAGTTCTCAATAGAATCGGCAAAACAAAGCAAAGGTACTGATTCCTGTGAAAGGAATCAACACCTTTGCTAAAAAAGCAAAAAAATCAAAGCGGCAGCACTTCGAGGCAGTAGATGGCGTCGAGACTCCAGGTGGCGGCCCCGTTGGTGTTAGGGGTGTACGGCTTCCTGTCCAGCTCGCGCAGCAGTCCCTCCCAGGTCTTGCGGGCGAAATCCGCATCGTGGTCTTTCCACGCCGCGTAGGCGTTGAGCCTCGACACGCGGAATCCGGCCATAGTGTGGTAGCGTCTCGCGTGGTCGAGCCAGGCGGCGTTGAACTCCGGCACCTCGATCATATCCTGCATCTCGGTCATAATCTCGAATCCTCCCATAATCGTCATCAGGTGGTTGGTGCCGATTGAATCCGGATCTCCCTCCCAGCTGAGGACTCCCGTGGCCGGGTCGAAGCCGAGAACCTTGACCTTGCCGGTGAGAAGTCCGTTAGGCAGGGCCGCGATGCTCTTCATTCCGGCGATGATCATATCGTAGTAGTGTTGCTCTCCGGTCCTTTCCCAGCGGGTCATCCAGTTGCCGGCATATCCCAGCCAGTCAGGCCCTATGCGCAGGCGTGCCGGCGCGGTGCAAGGAGTCTCGCTGCGAGGAGCGGCAAGACGCATAGGGTCGATTTCGTAAAGAAGCTGCTCGGAATCCTTGGACTCGTCCATCAGATCTCCGGAGCGTTCGTCCGTGGTGAGATAATAGAGGAAGCGGTTCCACGCGGCCTGGCCGATGCGGGCCTCCTTCGCGCCGCATCCCCAGTGGGAGACATTGTGGCGGCTGCCGAGTCCGGCATACGGCCCTATATGATAGACATCCACCTCGGTGGTGTGGCGGCTCATCGCCACCGCCATATCCCAGATGTCCTCCCGGCCGCTGCGCAGGAACATATACCAGAGCCACATATTGGAAGCGAGTTCCGTGTTGTCCCAGGCGAAGCCTCCGATGTCGTAGTTCCACACTCCGCGGACATTGTCCATAGAGTGCATAAAGTCGCCGAAGTTCCAGAAGCCGT
>CAVILJ010000081.1:0-3618 GCA_963643555.1 Acetatifactor sp. | reverse complement strand
AAGAAAACCATATGTACTTCAGGCATTTCGGCATAGAGTTACTCGCAGCGGCGGCCCTGCTGCCGGCGGCCGTCTGCTGCGTCAAGATAGACGATACGCGGCAGGAGGGCGATGTCGCCATCTCCTACAACACCGTCCTCGAGCAGCCGCGCACCAAGGCGGCGACCGCCTACCGCGAGGACGTGCCGTTCAAGTCATACGCCTGGTATCTCCCGAACGGCAAGACCTGGAGAAACGACAAGGCCGACGCCGTGCCGTACTTCGCTGACGCCACCATCAGCTTCGACACCGGTTCAAGCGTCTGGCGTGACGCCTCGAATCATTATTACTGGCCGAAAGCGGGAAGCCTGAGCTTCCGCTCCTACTCCCCGGCATCCATCCCGGTGGCCGGCGCAACAAGCGCTGACGGCATCTCCGTCACCAAGGACGGCGTAACTCTCACCAATTGGCAACTCAACGGAACCACCCACCAGGACATCGACTTTATGGTGGCAGACTTGACCTCCGACCGCGCCGCCAACGCCACCACCTACGGCTACCTCGGAGTCCCTACCCTCTTCCGCCACAAGCTCGCCAAGCTGACCGTGCAGGCCAGCAGCGGCAGCGTCCCGACAGCCGGACAGGAACCTAAGATATACAAAATCAGCCTGAAATACATCTTCACCAAGGGCAGCTACACCCCGGCTGCGGAAGCTGCTGCGGGAGGCACGGCAACCCCCGAGGCTTGGGGCTCAAAAAGCGCAATGGAAGAGATCGTGATCTTCGAGGACTCCGCCGGCCAGACCATAAACACAACGGCCTACAACTTCACAGGAGCGGTCGGCCTGCTCGTGATACCGCAGGTTCTCAACACCTATGTCGCTACTGCGGACAGCAGAACCGTTGCCGCCTCGATATATGTGGAATATGCCTACTACGACACCGCCACCGGCGGCTACCCTTCCACTCCGAGCAGTGCCGAGAAGACCTTCGAGGGCATCAAATCCTACTTCTGGGCCATCGGGAGTCACTACACCTACAGTCTCGTCATCGGCGAGGAGAACGAGCCTATCGAGTTCGACGCCGGAGTTGCCGACTGGGCGGACGGGGGGTCGTATACAATAAATATCGGAGGAGAATGATATGAAGATGCACGCCACAGCGAAATATGCCGCCCTCCTCGCAGCCGTCCTGCTCGCTGCCTGTCAGAAGCAGGCCGCCGAGGATGGGCCGGCCATCGCCTTTGCGGCAGAAGCCAGGAGCGCGGCGGAGCAGTCCGGCCAGCGCCCGACCCAGGACAACGCGCCGGCACTTGCCTGGGCTGACGTGCCGCAGACCAAGGCCACCAAGACCGACGACACCAGGCTGAAGACCGAGCCGTTCGGAGTCTATGCCGTCTATACCCCTACCAAGGGGGCCGCCGCCGGCACCAATGTCTTCGACAGCTCAGCGCCTCTGCAAGTCAGCTTCAACACCACTACCGGCTATTGGGAATACACCCGCACCGGCACTGACCCAAAATACTACTGGAAACGCAACCAGCACTACCGCTTCCGGGCCTATCATCCTTACACCGCCTCAGTGGAGACTGGCGCGTCCGGCGCGGATGCGGTCCGGATCCGCTACCGCATCATAGAGGACCAGTACGACCTGCTCGTGGCCTTCGCCACCCGCCATCCCGCGACCGACACCGAGGGCACGGGACGCGTCCCGATGGATTTCCGGCACGCGCTATCGGCGCTCCGTTTCCGCATCGCGTTCGCCTCCACGGTGGACGCCGGCACCACCGACACCGTCACCGAGTTCTACCTCAGCGGCATTCAGGCCTCCGGTGCGCTCAACTACACACACAGCGGCGATTACCTCACCCCGACCATAGAGTGGAGTTCCAACGCCTTCGACTCCACCGCGAAGTTCTACACTGCGACTCCGAACAGGCAGTTCGGCGTCTATGACGAAGGCGACAGCAGCACTGCGGCCAATATAGTGGACATCTACGGCAGCTCCGATGCGGACAATGTGGTCTTCGCAGTCCCTCAGACCTGCAGCGACCCGCGCTACAGCGGCACCTATATACACTTCAAGACCACGGGCGGCGGCAATGTCGACCGTAGCGCCAAACTTCCGGAACTCATCTGGGAATATGGCAAAGTCTACACCTACAACCTCCTCGTCAAGGAGTCCAGCATAGAGATTATCGTCAGTATCAAAGACTGGAACGAGGTTCAATCCACGATCGACATAAACCTCTGATTATGAAAAAAAACCTTCTACATATATTCTTCCCTCCCCTCCTGCTCGCGGCGCTGCTCTGCTCCTCCTGCGAGAGGCTTCCGCGCTCGTCCGGGAGCGGGGAAGGAGAGGAGAGCCTGGTGATCCGGATCGGTCCCGCAGAGACCAAAAGCGCCAAGGACGGAGATACAATGGTTAATCTGCGCGTGTGGATGGTGGACGGCAGCAATAAGGCCGTCAAGTACGCATCCCTGACCCCCGGTGCGGCGACCGCGACAGTGACTTTCGACGGAGTTGACAGAGGCGCATATACACTATATTTCATTGCCAACAGCACGGCGCTCGGCTCCTATGTCGAGGGCAGCACCATAGACGACGGCTTCCTCAAGGCCACCCTCACCAAGACCGGCACGACACCGGAATATACCGACGCCGAAGGGATGCCCCTCTCACTTGTCAAATCCATAAATATCGGACCGGGGGTCAACCGCGTCAGCGCCGAACTCGTCCGGGTCTGCGGTCTTGTCAACATCACCGTCAAGAACCGCTCAGCCGACAAGGCGCTCTACATCTCTTCGGTGAGCCTGAGCGACCGCAACCCGAGCAGCGGATATATGTTTCAGCAGAGCGACCACTCCTCGCCTGCCGGCACCGCGTACGGAGCGTTCCCGTCCGACATTCCTCTGACAAGGATCGACCCCTTTGGTGAGAGCAAGGTGCAGACGTTCTATCTTTTCGAGAACTGCGGCTCCACAGAGGCGATCAGGCTCGCTCTCAATGCAGGACTATATGACGAGTCGGCTGCGGTGTCACTTGTGGACAAAATCGGCTACCGCGCCACCGGCGACAACAAAAACACGACAATCAGCACCTCCAAATATTACTTCCTTGCCTCCGCCTCCGCGTCGAGGCATTTCCTCAAGGCTGACGGCAGCAAGCTGGAGCTCCAGGATGTCGGCTCCGATGACGAGCTCTTCGTCAAGAGAGATGCCGCTAATAATGATGATGTCACCAACTACCTCTGGCAGTTCGGCTCGACGGGAAACCGCACGACCGTACAGAATGTCAGGACGAACGCTTATCTGAATATCACTAATACGCAGGCAACTCTCGGTTCTTCACAACAGGTTTACACTGGAACTGGAACAGGGCGATATTTTGCTTATTATAGTAGGTATTATTACCTCTGTAACAATGACGGAATACTTGGGGTGAGCGGGACTGCCACGACTGAAAAAAGGGGCTGGTATCTCCGCGAGGCTTCCGCCTACACCTACAAGGTGCTCTCCCCTGATCCCGAGAAGGATGCCAGCATCACCACCCCTCTCACCTACACCGACAGCTACGGCATCGCGCAGCCGCTCACCTCCATCTGCCGCAACGACCGTCTGGAGGTGGTGGTCAACG
>CAVILJ010000080.1:0-3809 GCA_963643555.1 Acetatifactor sp. | reverse complement strand
TTCGACGAGCCGACCACCGGACTGCATTTCTACGATGTCGAGAAGCTCCTCAAGGCGTTCGACGCGCTGCTCGCCGCCGGACATTCGCTGGTGGTGGTCGAGCACAATCCCGACGTCATCCGCGCCGCCGACTGGGTCATCGACCTCGGTCCGGACGCCGGCGACGGGGGAGGGCGGCTGGTATTCGAGGGCACGCCGGAAGAGCTCAGGAAAGCAGACACTTTCACAGCCCGATATATATGAAACGCATCGCAGCATTGACTATGGTGAGGAACGACGAGTTCTTCCTCCGCAAATGGGTGGAGTATTATGCCGCCGCTCTCGGGAAGTCCAACCTATATGTCTTCCTCGACGGACTCGACCAGAATATCCCCGACTTCTGCAAAGGGGTGAACATCAAGGCTGTAGAGCATATTGAGGGCAATGTGCGGCAGGCCGACAGGGGACGGATCGACTTCCTCTCGGAGCGGGCCGCCGAGCTTTTCGCCCGGGGGTACGGGATGGTCATCGGCACGGATGTGGACGAGTTCCTCGTCGTGGATTCCGCTCTCGGGAAGACATTGCCGGAGTTCCTCTCCGCGCAGGCGGAGGGCCGCCGCTGCCCGTCGATCTCCGGCCTGGGAGTGGATGTGGGGCAGAAACTGGGCGAGGAGGAGGCTATCGACCCTTCGCGTCCGTTCCTCAGCCAGCGGCGCTATGCGCGGCTCTCCACCCGCTACAGCAAGTCCACCGTGCTGCTGCGCCCGGTGCAGTGGGGTTCCGGCTTCCACCGCACCCGGCGGGGCGACTTCCGCATCTGCGAGGGGCTCTATCTCTTCCACTTCGGCTGCGTGGACCTCGGGCGCATCAAGGCCAAGATGCAGGACAGGGGCCTTGTGGACGCGGGATGGACAAGGCATCTTCGCAAGCGCGCCCGAACCATATATCAGGTTTCAGCCAAGCCTGCCCGGGAGTGGGAGCGGACCGTCCGCTGCGCACGACGGACACAGAACATAGTGCGCTCTCCTTTCGCCTGGAACAAGCCCGCGATGTTCGAGGCGGTGGTGATAGTGAGGATACCGGAGCGCTTCGCCCGGACAGTCTGAACCCTCCGGTCTCTCCCCGCCGCCTCACCCTTCAGTTTCACGCTGCCTGAAGAGTCTTATTGCCCGCAGTTTTCTTGTCCTCCCCGGCTGACAGAGCAGGAGAACGAGTCCGGGCCGTCTACGCTGAGCTCGACCACCGTCCTTGAGGCCCGCCCGAGCGGCGGCAGGTCCACTGTGAAGCTGCAGCGCTTCCCCTTTATCCCGCATTCCAGCTCCAGCGCGGTCCTGTCCTGGCCGATGATGCTCTCCGGAGTCTCGTTGGGGTAGCAGTAGAGGACCGTCCCCGGCTCCTGCGGGTAGTACCCGACATCGCAGGGCAGCGCCGCCCAGACCCCCTTGTCTATGGTCTCGGAGGGCAGATAGTCTTCGGTGGTGAAGAGCCTTGCAGACGCGTTGATGCCGCGCAGCCGTATGCGGGGCTCTTCCAGCAGCTCATAGTCGTCCATCGTATTGGAGATTGTGCCGAGGACAACCTCGCAGAGCAGGGGAGTGAGCTCAATCTCGGCCTCCCGGTCCGAACTCTCCGCGCAGCCGCCCATTATGGGCAGCGCCGCCGAGTCCTCCGCGAAGCCGTAGCTGATCTGCGGCACTGCGGAGTAGCGCGCGAGGGCCGACTCCTTAAACTTCTTCGGACTGTTGGCTATGGCGGCTATCAGCTTGTCCCCCTCGCTCATATATAGCTCAAGAGACGGCGGGAGGCTGTCGAGTACGAGGTGCTTCTCGAGATTCTGCACCCCTGACGTCTCATAGATGAATACATCCAGCCGTTCGACCCTCTCTTCGACGCTCTTGAACGCGATGCGCGTCACCGCGGAATCTTTCTGCTCCTGCTCCGGATTGTCGGGTGCGGTCTGCGAGCTGAGCGGCTTCTCGCAAGAAGATACCAGGAGAGCCGGCAAGAGTACAAGCAAGCTATAAACAATGAATGAAAGGGACCGGCGGTCCGGCAGACTGCCTTTGCTCTGAAACCGGTCAGGAAAGTTTTGCCGGCTCTTCTGGTGATTTGAGTTTTTCATAATTTTCAGTTACTGCCGCAAAACTATCGAGCCTTTTCCGTATTCCGAGCGATTATTAAAAAACAAATTGAAGATTTATCTGTTTCTTTATAAAGAATTATTCTTACCACCCCTTCCGGGACGGAATTCCACCTCCCGGCAGGGGAAACGGTCCTCCTCGCGCCCGACTTTTGCCCTATCATCCTGCTTTTTGTCCGCCCGGCAAAAATGACGAGCTCTTCATCCTGCTTTTTGTCCGGGTGACCGAAGATTGGCAACACCGTACCGGAGTGCCGCCAATCCCGTATTAACTGAAAGATTTTTGTATTTTTGCAAAAACTCGTCAATGGATTGCAAATAATGTAGAATGAGGCTTGTCGGGCGCAGGGTGAAGACCTAAGATGCTTGGCGGAGCGAGGCGGAACCGGAGAAAGAGTTCATCCGTCAGCTTCAGGACCGGGGCTGCCGATACCATATATTCAGATATGACTTGTTACAGAATAATAACCCTCTGCCTGCTCTCCTGTCTCCTCGGGGGCGGGGGATGCTCCGGGCAGAATAAAGACGTCAGCGCTATGGATAAGACAGAAGGCAGAGTCCTTGCCGGGATATCTTATGAGAAACGGGTGGGGATGGTGTACGGGGCGGATGAGGACTACCACATCGAAGCGGGACGGATAGTCTATGCGAGGTACTTCAGCCCGGAAGAGGCCGAAAGACTCCCTCAAGACGAAGGGGCGGTCCGCTGCGACGGCGGCTATGTCGTCGTGGAGAATGCTGCGCTCGACAGGGCCGTGTGGGACAGTCTGGAAGTCGAGGTGATGCGCTTGAAGCCGCAACTTAAGGAAGTCCCGGCGGCAAAAGTGGTCTCTTTCCTTAAGAAACTGCTGCCTAAAAAGATGCTGGAGGAAACTGACGGCCCGAACTATACCGAACTCTGTCTGGTCTGGGAAGCTCCCGACGGGGAAAGGATACGCATCAGATACAATGCTTCATCGGGTTGCGGAACGCTGACGGAGCTTATGCGAAGCGCCGCAGCAGCCGTCTCTGCTCCCCTTCTAGGACTTGAACCTAGGACCCCCTGATTAACAGTCAGGTGCTCTAACCAACTGAGCTAAAGAGGAATTTTACCCTCACTTGCGTTTTGGGACTGCAAATATACTTCAAATTCTTGAATGCGCAAGGATATTTTTATTTTTTTTGAATAAAACCTGAGGCCTCAGGGAGGCACTTGCGCGGCTTGAGGATTTGTGCTATCTTTGTTGAGTTATGGATGTAGCGCTTTTAGCCAAGATGGTAGCTGAGCTGATAGCCGACCACGATCAGGTCGGTCTCCCCGGTGTCGGCACCTTTGTGGCTGAAGTGGTCCCCGCGACATTCTCCGACAGGGGATATACGATCAATCCGCCCTACCGCAGGCTGTCGTTCCACCCGAGCAGGACGGAGGACAGGCTGCTGGCCGACTTCTACGCGGCATCCAACGGTATCGCCCGTGAGGCGGCGGAGACCTATCTCAAGCAGTTCCTCCAGGAGCTCCGGACGGTGCTCAAGGAGCGCAAGACCATCGTATTGCCCGGACTTGGACGGCTGCGGGCGACGGTGGAGAACAATTTCTTCTTCGTGGCCGATGCCGACCTTGACATATTCCCGGAGGGATTTGCCCTTAAACCTCTGTCGCTCAAAACAATAAGCGAGGATGCCGCGCCGGCGGAATCCGAGCCGGAAGCCG
>CAVILJ010000079.1:0-3860 GCA_963643555.1 Acetatifactor sp. | reverse complement strand
ACGGGCGCACCCGCTGCCAGATGTACAGGGGCGAGGCGGACTGGACGCTGATAGGAGAGATCAAGCGCAACCCCCGGATGCGCATACCCGTCATCGGCAACGGCGACATCACCGACGGTCCTTCGGCCTTGCAGGCATTCGAGCGCTACGGCGTGGACGGGATTATGATAGGCAGGGCCACGTTCGGCCATCCCTGGATATTCAGGGAAATCAAATATTACCTTGAGCACGGGGAAGCGATGCCGCCGCTGCCGGTAGCGGAGAAAGTGGAGATCGCACGCCGCCACCTTGCGCTCTCCCTGGAGCACAAAGGCGAGCCGAGAGGCATCTATGAGATGCGCCGGCACCTGTCCTGCTACTTCAAGGGCCTGCCGGACTTCAAGGAAACGAGGATGAAGATGGTCACCACGCTCGACAGCGCGGAACTCTTCTCCATACTGGACGATATTCGCGAAAGATATGATTGACAGAATTCTGCTCTTCCCCTACTACTTCACCCTGAAGCTCAGGGACCAATATTACAAGAAGAGAGCCTCCCGGCTCTTCTCCCCCGAAGTCCCGTCGGTCTGCGTGGGCAACGTCACCGCCGGCGGCACGGGCAAGACTCCTATGGTGGAGCTGATCCTGAGGATGCTGCGGGAGAGTCCGGAGTGGCAGGGCAGGCATATCGCGATGCTTTCCCGGGGTTATATGCGGGAGAGCAGCGGATTTCAGCAGGTGACCGCGGACGGCAGCGCGACTATGTTCGGCGATGAACCCCTCCAGATCAAGAAGAAATTCCCGGATGTCACCGTGGCCGTGGACAAGAACCGCGTCGAGGGCTGCACCCTGCTCTGCGAGCCGGCACGCCTGTCAGCGAAGCGCTACGCCAAATGTTGGGACAAGGACTTCCCGCCCGCCGAGTATATCGTGCTTGACGACGCGTTCCAGTACCGCCGTCTGAAGGCGGCGCTCACCGTGGTGCTCGTGGACTGGAACCGTCCGGTGTTCAGAGACCGTCTCCTGCCTCTGGGGCGGCTGCGCGACCTCCCGGAGAGGGTGTGCGACGCCGATGTTGTCATAGTGACCAAATGCCCGTCCGACATCGACGGGGAAGCCAGGGCCTCGTTCGCCGCGTCCCTCGGGGTCGAGGCTTACGACGAGCAGAGCTGCAGCGGCACCGTCGCCGCTTCCGGGCGCGGAGTGACGCTGCTCTTCAGCTCCATCAGCTACTCGCAGATAGCAGGGGTCTATCCCGAGACCGAGCCGCGCTACGTCTATGCCAAGAAGGCGATACTCGTGAGCGGCATCGCCAAGGACACCCCGCTGCGCAACTACCTGAGCGACTTCTACAAGATCTGCAAGCGCTTCCGCTTCCCGGACCACCACAAATACAGCTGGAAGGACATCAACTCCGTCAGGGCCGCGCTCCGCAAGCACCCTACGGCTGCCGTCATCACCACCGAGAAGGACGTACAGCGACTGCTGGACTTCAACGGGATGCCGCCGGAGATTCGCGAGCGGCTGCTCGTGGCCCCGATAGAAGCAAAATTCCTCTCCGAGAGAGAGAGGAATGTATTCTACGAGAAGATAGTGAGCCTCAGGGCTACACGGTCATAATCTCCTTTTCCTTGGCGGCCACGAGCTCGTCCACTTCCTTGACACGCTTGTCGGTCAGTTTCTGAACCTCGGTCTCCGCTTCTTTCTGGGTGTCCTCGGAGAGGCCCTCGTTCTTGTTGGCCTTCTTGAGGAGGTCGATACCGTCGCGGCGGGCGTTGCGCACCACTATCTTGGCGCTTTCGCCGGCGGCACGGGCTTTCTTGATGAGCTCCTTGCGCCGCTCTTCGGTGAGCGCGGGCACGGTGCAGCGGATGACTTCGCCGTTGTTCTGAGGGGTGAAGCCGAGGTTCGCGTCGATGATCGCCTTCTCGATCTTCGGGATCATATTCTTCTCCCACGGCTGGATGGCGAGAGTCTTCGCGTCCGGCGCCGAGATTGAGGCCACCTGGGCGACAGGGGTCGGAGATCCGTAATAATCCACCGTCACGCCGTTGAATATCAGCGGATTAGCCTTGCCGACGCGGTACGACTTGAGGTCTTCCTCGAGGAAGCGCACAGCCTCTCCCATCTTGGAATCGGTCTGGTTTACGATTTCTATTGCTCTATCTGTCAACATTTTGATATGTGTTTATGCGTGTACTGTCGTCCCGACTTTCTCGCCGTCGAGCAGCCGTCCGAGGTTGCCCTCCTCTTCTATGTTGAATACGATGATCGGCACCGGGCCCTGTTCGCAGAGCGCGAACGCGGTCGCGTCCATCACCTTGAGGTGGTCGGAGAGCGCCTTGGTGAATGTCAGCTCGTCGTACTTCACGGCATCAGGGTGCTTCTCCGGGTCGGCGGTATAGACTCCGTCCACCCTTGTCCCCTTGAGCAGGGCGTCCGCCCCGATTTCGAGGGCTCTGAGTGCGGCGCCGGAGTCGGTGGTGAAGTACGGGTTGCCGGTCCCGCCGGCTATCAGCGCGACCCCTCCCTGCTCCAGCAGCGCCACCGCGTCTTCCTTTCTGTAGTAGTGCGCAATCGGCTCCATCGGGGTGGCGGTGAACACTTCGGCCCTGAGCCCCTCGGAGCGCAGCGCGCAGGCGAGGCCGAGCGAGTTGATGACCGTGGCGAGCATACCCATCCTGTCGCCCGTCACCCTCTCGAATCCGGACCCCACGCCCTGAAGCCCCCGGAAGATGTTGCCTCCTCCGTTGACGATGGCTATCTGATGCCCCGCCCGCGCAGCGGAAGCGATCTGCCGCGCGTAGCCCACCAGGCTGGCGGAGTCTATACCCTTGCCCGCAGGCCCGCCGAGGCTTTCGCCGCTGAGTTTCAGCAATACTCTCATCTGTCTGTCTTTTGTGGACTGCCCCGGCTGATTCCGATGATCCCCGGGACTTCGTCCGAAAAACAAAAATACCCGAAAATTATGAAACTTGCAAGATTCGGGTTATATTTGCGGACCCGTACAACGATTAAACATAGCGACAATGTTCATATTCAATTCTTCAATCGGCAAGAAATTCATTCAAGCGGTCAGCGGAGCGTTCCTTATCCTGTTCCTGCTTCTCCACGGCACAATCAACTTCTTCTCCGTGATTGACTCGTTCACGGGCAAGTTCGGGGCGGTCGCCGTTGACGGGGAGCTCTTCAGCAAGGGCGACGGGCTCTTCAAGCTCGGCTGCGACTTTATGTCCACTCCGGTCATCTCCATTATGGTGCCGATTCTGGCTCTCGGATTTCTCGTGCACATCGTCTACGGTTGCTGGCTGACCGCCAACAATGTGCTCGCCCGCGGAGGGATGAAGCGCTACGAGGTCAAGTCAAGGGCTGCCGCCGACTCCTGGTCCGCACGCAATATGTTCGTGCTCGGCATCGTCATCCTCGGCCTGCTCTGCTTCCACCTCTTCCACTTCTGGGCGAAGATGCAGCTGCCGGAGATGTTCGGCATCGGCAACTACGAGGACAACCCTTATCTGCTGCTCACCACGGTGTTCGGCAACTGGTGGATGCTTGCGATCTACGTCATCTGGTTCGCCGCCATCTGGTTCCACCTCACCCACGGCTTCTGGAGTATGTTCCAGACCGTCGGCTGGGACGGCACGACCTGGTTCAAGCGCGTCAAGGTCATCGGCGTGGTGGTGGTTTCACTCGTCTGCCTGCTCTTCGTAGCAGTGGCCGTCAACGCGTTCATTCAGGCCAATTTCGCCTGCTGCTGCGCATAATTTTGAATTGACAAAATATTTGCTTATCTTTGCGACCCCTATTTTGTGTAGGGATCGCAATGTTTTATTAACTATTTTAAGATCAAGACAGTGGACACACAAAGCTACAAGACAGTA
>CAVILJ010000078.1:0-4072 GCA_963643555.1 Acetatifactor sp. | reverse complement strand
GTGCGCCGCAGTCGACCAGACGCTGGAGCAGGCGTCCGACGATGTATTTGGAAGAATGGCAGGAAATCTCCACCGAATCTTCACCGGTGTAGGAATGAGGGGCTTTGAAAACGCTGACGAGAACTGTGTCCAGCTCGATGCCGTCGGCATCAAGCAGTACTCCATATCTAAGTCTATAACCATCTGTGGACGAGATAGAACCTCCTTTGCAGGCAATCACCTTGTCGGCGATTGCAAAGGACTCATTCCCGCTCATCCGGACCACGGCTATCGCCCCTGTTCCGGGCACGGTGGCCGGGGCACAGATTGTCTCTTCAAGATTCAGCATCATTCCTCGATTACCGCGGCAAATTTATCAACATTCCTCAATATATTCAAACGCGCAGTCGGGGAATGCGGATAATTCCTCCGCATTTTAATTAATTTTGCATCTCATTTCTAAATGGGCATATGCCGAATGTTATGATTGAGAAAAAGACGAAAATAATATGCACCGTCGCCGACAACCGCTGCGACGCTGATTTCATCCGCAGGCTCTACGAGAACGGGATGAACGTGGTCCGGATAAATTCGGCCCACGCGACGCTTGAAGGGGCGCAGAAGGTCGTGGACAACGTAAGGAAAGTGTCCGACAGGATAGCCATACTCATAGACACGAAGGGACCTGAGGTCCGGCTGACCCGGATGGAGGACGAGGCGGGCTTCGTCGCGAGGACGGGGGAGACGGTGGAGATAATCGACGACCCTTCGCAGCCTTGCCGCAAGGGTGTATTGAGCACGACCTATCCGCATCTGGCCGACGACGTGCCGGTGGGCTCCGACATACTCATCGACGACGGCGCGGTGGATCTCTCCGTCATCGGGAAAGAGGAGGGGAGACTCATCTGCAAAGTGATGAACGAGGGAATAATCAAGGGCCACAAGAGCGTCAACATCCCCTCGGTGCACATAAACCTGCCCGCCGTGACGGAAAAGGACAGGAAGTTCATAGGCTGGGCGATCGACGCCGACATAGACTTCATCGCGCACTCGTTTGTGCGCAACGCGCGGGATCTGCACGAGATTCAGGAGATTCTAGATTCCCGCAACAGCCATCTGAAGATAATCGCCAAGATTGAGAACCAGCAGGGCATTGACAATCTGGACGAGATACTGACCTATAGCTACGGTATTATGGTCGCGCGCGGAGACCTCGGCGTAGAGATTCCCGCCGAGCGCATACCGTTGATACAGAGAGATATCGTAAAGGCGTGCCGGGAGAGGAAGAAGCCTGTCATCATCGCCACGCAGATGCTTCAGAGTATGATAGACAATCCCCGTCCGACAAGGGCTGAGGTGACGGATGTGGCCAACGCCATCTTCCAGAGCGCCGACGCGATAATGCTGAGCGGCGAGAGCGCATTCGGCAAGTATCCCGAAGAAGCGGTGAAGACTATGACCAAAATCGCGCTGCAGACCGAGAAGACCGTCGACGTCAATCTTGAGCTCAACCTGCGCAAGGCGGTCAAGCCCGTAGCCGTCGTGCTGGCGAGGGCGCTTGTGGACGCGACCCACGAACTGCCGGTGAAGGCCCTGGTGTTCGACACCTACACCGGACGTGTGGGACGCTATCTGTCCACTTTCCGTCCGACTGTCCCGATCTATGCTATGTGCTACAACAGCTACACGATGCGGGAACTCGCCCTCGTGTTCGGGGTCAAGGCCTATCCCTTCTCCAGAGTGAACGACAAGGAGGAATTCTCCGCAAAGTCGATAGAGATCCTGACCCGCGACGGCAAGATATCGCAGGGAGACCTCATCGGATTCATCGGCGGCGTGTTCGGCGCGCAGATAGGGGCCACCTATATGGAGCTGAAGCGCGTGTAGGGGAGAGGCGATCGCTGTGCCGTTGGAAAATACCGACTTTCTCAGTATATTTGCGACGCGAAAAACTTGCGGATCCATAATAAATTTCATTACTTGCGAAACTTGAGTTACAGATACAAGAATATGATTTACACGAAAGAAGTGCAGCAGATGTGCTGCGTTGCCAAAGGCGCCAACCACGCCAACGCCCCAATCCCTGAGGAGGGGAAATGGGTGCACGCAAAGGAAATCAAGGACATCTCCGGACTGACCCACGGCATCGGCTGGTGCGCACCTCAGCAGGGGTGCTGCAAGCTCACGCTCAATGTCAAGGACGGCATCATCGAGGAGGCTCTCGTCGAGACCATCGGCTGCTCCGGTATGACACACTCCGCCGCTATGGCATCCGAGATTCTCCCGGGCAAGACCCTCCTTGAGGCTCTCAACACCGACCTCGTCTGCGATGCCATCAACACGGCTATGCGCGAGCTTTTCCTCCAGATCGTCTACGGACGCACCCAGTCAGCCTTCTCCGAGGGCGGACTTCCTGTCGGCGGCTCCCTTGAGGACCTCGGCAAGAACCTCCGCAGCCAGGTCGGCACGATGTACGGTACCCGCGCCAAGGGCAGCCGCTATCTCGAGATGACCGAGGGCTACTGCACCCGTATGGCTCTCGACGCCAACAATGAAGTCATCGGCTACGAGTTCGTCAACCTCGGCAAGCTGATGGACGCTCTCAAGGGCGGCGCGACCGGCCCGGAGGCCATCGAGAAGGCCAAGGGCAGCTACGGCCGCTTCAAGGACGCAGTGAAGTATATAGACCCACGTAAAGAGTAAGAGACAGACTATGGCACTTTTTGAAAGCTACGAGCGCCGCATCGATCAGATCAATGCCGCACTCAAAAAATACGGAATCAAGGACATCGACGAGGCCAAGGCCATCTGCGACGCCAAGGGCATAGACCCTTACAAGATGTGCGAGGACACCCAGAAGATCTGCTTCGAGAACGCGAAGTGGGCTTATGTAGTGGGGGCAGCCATCGCCATCAAGAAGGGCGTGAAGAACGCCGCCGAGGCCGCAGAGGCCATAGGCGAGGGCCTGCAGGCATTCTGCATCCCGGGATCCGTGGCCGATGACCGCAAGGTGGGTCTGGGACACGGCAACCTCGCCGCGCGCCTCCTGAGCGAGGAGACAGGCTGCTTCGCCTTCCTCGCCGGACACGAGTCCTACGCCGCCGCCGAAGGCGCCATCAAGATTGCCGAGATGGCCAACAAGGTGCGCAAGAAGCCTCTCCGCGTCATCCTTAACGGACTCGGCAAGGACGCCGCCAAGATCATCTCCCGCATCAACGGCTTCACCTATGTCCAGACTCAGTTCGACTACTACAGCGGCAAGGTGGAGGTCATCTCCGAGACCAAGTACTCCGACGGAGTGCGCGGGGGAGTGCGCTGCTACGGCGCTGACGACGTGCGAGAAGGCGTAGCCATTATGTGGAAGGAGGACGTGGACATCTCCATCACCGGCAACTCCACCAACCCTACCCGTTTCCAGCACCCTGTGGCAGGTACCTACAAGAAGGAGCGCACCCTCGCCGGCAAGCCTTACTTCTCAGTGGCGTCAGGCGGCGGCACCGGACGTACCCTCCACCCGGACAATATGGCGGCAGGCCCTGCCTCCTACGGTATGACCGACACTATGGGCCGTATGCACTCTGACGCTCAATTCGCAGGTTCGTCATCAGTTCCGGCTCACGTCGAGATGATGGGCTTTATGGGAATGGGCAACAACCCTATGGTCGGCGCGACCGTCGCCGTCGCAGTTGCGGTGGCACAGGCGATGTAGCATCGCAAAGCGTCACATAAATAGAGCGGCTGGCGAAGAATCGTCAGCCGCTCCGTTTTTATAGCACAATTATCAGTACTTATAGAACCCTTCGCCGGCGTTGACGCCCAGCTTGCCCTCGTCTATCATTGCCTTGAGCTTCGAGGCTATGATGCCGGCCGGAGTGGTCGGGTCCTTGGCCTCCGGCTTGAGGCAGACGATATTGTAGGCGGTTGTGACTCCGACGGCATCCAGAATCTGGAACGGCCCGTGCGGCGCTCCTGTAGCCAGCCTCCAGGTGAGGTCTATGGTGGCCGGGTCGGAGACACCTGTCGCCCAGAGGTACAGGCCGCTGTTGAGCAGCGGCACGAGCAGAGTGTTGAGAATATATCCCGGCTGCTCCTT
>CAVILJ010000077.1:0-4470 GCA_963643555.1 Acetatifactor sp. | reverse complement strand
ACGTAGGAGCGAAATACCCCTGATAGGGGTCGCAGACGGCAGTCTGCGGGGGTTGAGAAGCCTGAAAGGGGCTGGCTAAAATGCTTTTAGCCAGCCCGCCGATAGGATTGCCCGTGAGTGGAAGGGTCAATATCTGTTGAGCGGCACTCCGGCGGTCATCTGGTTGACCCTCTTCTTGATGCCGTCGAGGAACTTGGCGTGTTCCTCCAGCTCTGCGAGCTGCTCCGGGGTAGGGGTGTCGGCCTTTTTGAGGGTGAGCGCACCGATATGCTCCGCGCAGGACGTGAGCACCTCGTCGATAAGCCCGACAATCTCCACCATATCCTTCTCTACGAAGCCTCTGGAGGTGATGGCAGGGGTGCCGATGCGGATGCCGGAGGTCTGGAACGGGGTGCGGCTGTCGAACGGCACCATATTCTTGTTGACGGTGATGGCCGCCCGCTCGAGCTGGGTCTCGGCCACGCGCCCGCTGACTTCCTCAAACTTGCCCCTGAGGTCAACGAGCATCAGGTGGTTGTCCGTGCCGCCGCTGATGACCTTGTAGCCTCGGCGCAGGAACTCGTCGCACATCGCTTTGGCGTTGGCGATGACCTGCTTCTGGTATTCCTTGAACTCCGGCTGGCTCGCCTCGAAGAATGCCACCGCCTTGGCTGCTATGACGTGCTCCAGCGGACCGCCCTGCACTCCCGGGAAGACCGAGGAGTCGAGTATCTGGCTCATCTTTTTCACGACACCCTTAGGGGTGGTGCGGCCCTGAGGGTCGTCGAAGTCCTTGCCCATCAGGATCACGCCTCCGCGCGGTCCGCGCAGCGTCTTGTGGGTGGTGGAGGTGACGATGTGGGCGTACTCCACAGGGTTCTTGAGCAGTCCCGCCGCGATAAGTCCGGCGGTGTGGGCCATATCGATCCAGAGTATCGCTCCGACCTTGTCGGCTATCTCCCTCATCCTCGCATAGTCCCACTCGCGGGAGTATGCGGACGCGCCGCCGATGATGAGCTTCGGCCTGCACTCGAGGGCGATGCTCTCCATCTTGTCGTAGTCCACCGTTCCGGTCTCGGGATTGAGCCCGTAAGGCACTGCGTGATAGAGGATGCCGGAGGCATTGACCGGCGAGCCGTGGGTCAGGTGGCCGCCCTGACTGAGGTCAAGTCCCATAAAGCTGTCGCCCGGGTGGAGGAGGGCCATCGTTACTGCCATATTGGCCTGTGCCCCGGAGTGCGGCTGCACGTTCGCCCATTCGGCGTTGTAGAGCGCCTTGAGCCTGTCGATCGCGAGCTGCTCGATCTGGTCGACCACCTCGCAGCCTCCGTAGTAGCGCTTGCCCGGGTATCCCTCCGCATACTTGTTGGTGCAGATGGAACCCATAGCTTTCAGCACTTCTTCGGTGACGTAATTCTCGGAAGCGATGAGTTCAAGGCCCGATTCCTGACGCTCCTTTTCCCTCTTGATAAGGTCGATTATCTGGATGTCCTGTTTCATATTGTCAATAAATTATTAGTGTCCGGTTTCATATGCGGGTATTTTCAACGGAAGCAAAGATAATGATTTTTCAGTACCTTTGCGCCGTGATGGACAGGAAACTCAGAAATATTGAGCTGGGCCGCGTCAGGCCCGAGGAATATCGCTCTCTTCCACCCTCCGGAGTGGTGGTCGTGCTGGACAATGTGCGCAGCGCACACAACGTTGGCAGCGCCTTCCGCAGCGCCGACGCGTTCAAGGCGGACCGGATCTGTCTCTGCGGCATCTGCGCCTGTCCTCCCTCCGCGGAGATCCACAAATCCGCGCTCGGAGCGGAGAACAGCCTCCCCTGGGTGCATTTCGACGACACCCTCGACGCTCTGCGCTCCCTCCGGGAGGAAGGCTATACCATAATAAGCATAGAGCAGACCGAGCGTGCCGTTGAGCTTCAGACGTTCCGTCCCGAGGCGCGCGGACGCTACGCGCTGGTCTTCGGCAACGAGGTGGACGGCGTGCGGCAGGATGTGGTCGACGAGTCCGACCTCTCCCTCGTCATTCCCCAGTTCGGCTCCAAACATTCGCTCAATGTCTCCGTGTCGGTAGGGATAGTGCTGTGGCAGATGCGACAATTTGTCAGTGGCACGGACATTGATTGATGGAGCTATGCCCGGCTGGTCCGGGTGCGAACGAATTTTTAATAAAACAATAATTATCATTATGATCAAACCATTAGCAGACAGGGTCCTGATCGAGCCTAAAGAGGCCGAGACCAAGACGGCGGCAGGTATCTACATCCCGGATACCGTAAAGGAGAAACCTCAGCAGGGCACAGTCGTTGCGGCCGGCCCCGGCAAGAAAGACGAGCCGATGGAAGTCAAGGTCGGCGACCAGGTAATCTACGGCAAGTATGCCGGCACGGAAGTCACTTTCGAGGAGAAGAAATACCTCATCGTCAAGCAGTCCGACATTCTCGCTGTTCTGTAATCTTCTAAAAACGAATCATTATGGCAAAGGAAATAAAATTTGATGTCGATGTCCGCTCCAAGATGAAGGTCGGAGCCGACTCTCTCGCGGACGCAGTTAAGGTCACTCTCGGTCCAAAGGGCCGCAATGTGGTGATAGATAAGAAATTCGGTGCTCCTCAGGTCACCAAGGACGGCGTCACCGTCGCCAAGGAAGTGGAGCTCGAGGACCGTTTCGAGAATATGGGTGCGCAGATGGTCAAGGAAGTGGCTTCAAAGACCAACGAGCAGGCCGGTGACGGCACCACCACCGCGACCGTCCTCGCGCAGGCCATCATCAACGTGGGCCTCAAGAACGTCACCGCAGGGGCTAACCCTATGGACCTCAAGCGCGGCATAGACAAGGCCGTTGGCGCGGTAGTGGCTGACCTCAAGGCGCAGAGCCAGGAAGTCGGGACCGACTATTCCAAGGTGGAGCAGGTCGGCACCGTATCCGCCAACAACGACGTGCACATCGGCAAGCTCATCGCTGACGCGATGTCAAAGGTCGGCAAGGACGGCGTGATCACCGTCGAGGAAGCCAAGGGCACCGAGACCGAGGTCAAGGTGGTCGAGGGTATGCAGTTCGACCGCGGATACATCTCTCCGTACTTTATGACCAACTCCGACAAGATGGAGGCCGCCCTGAGCAATCCGTACATCCTCGTCTGCGACAAGAAGATATCCACGATGAAGGACCTTCTCCCTATCCTCGAGCCTATCGCCCGTGAGGGGAAGGAGCTCCTTATCATCGCCGAAGACGTGGACGGCGAGGCTCTTACCACCCTCGTGGTCAACAAGCTCCGCGGCGCGCTCAAGATTGCCGCCGTCAAGGCCCCGGGCTTCGGCGACCGCCGCAAGGATATGCTCCAGGACATCGCGACCCTCACCGGCGCGGTCGTAATCTCGGAGGAGAGAGGTTTCACCCTCGAGAACACCACTCCTGATATGCTCGGCAAGGCCGAGAAGGTCACCATCACCAAGGAGAACACCACTATAGTAGGCGGCGCCGGCTCCAAGGACGCCATCAAGGAGAGGGTCGACTCCCTGCGCAAGCAGATAGAGGACTGCAAGTCAGACTACGACAAGTCCAAGCTCAAGGAGCGTCTCGGCAAGCTCGCCGGCGGAGTCGCCGTACTCTATGTGGGTGCGACCACCGAGGTCGAGATGAAGGAGAAGAAGGACCGTGTCGAGGACGCGCTCAATGCGACCCGCGCAGCCGTTGAGGAGGGCTACCTCCCGGGAGGAGGCGTAGCATACATCCGCGCCGTCGAGGCCCTCTCGGGGCTTAAGGGCGAGAATGATGACGAGACTACGGGCATCCACATCGTTGCCAGGGCCATCGAAGAGCCTCTCCGCCAGATCGCCGGCAACGCAGGCGTGGACGGAGCCGTCATCATCCAGAAGATCAAGGAAGGCAAGGGCGACTACGGCTACAATGCCCGTACCGGAGAATATGTCAATATGTTCGAGGCGGGCGTCATCGACCCTACCAAGGTGGCCCGCGTGGCTCTTGAGAACGCGGCTTCAGTCGCCGGTATGTTCCTGACCACCGAGTGCGGCATCGTGGACATCCCTGAGCCGGCCTCTGCGGCCCCTGCGATGCAGGGTGGCGGAATGATGTAGGAGTCAATCGCTTAGCATAGGTGTCCCCGGTCGCTGATGAGCCGAAAAGTGGCTCTGACAGCGGTCGGGGATACTTTTTTCTTTAAAAAACTTCGAAAAAATTTGTTGTTTATCAAAAAGTGACTACCTTTGCAGCCCCTTTCGGAAACGGAGCGGGACGCAAAAAGTTCTTTCGAAATAAAAATCTAAAAAACTTTAAAAAAAGTTTGCGGATTAAGAAAAAGTGACTACCTTTGCAATCCCGAACGAGAGCGAGGGGTTGGCCATCAGCCGAAGAGGCTGGTTTTTTTAGCGCCAATTTTGAAAGTTCATTGAAAAGACTGATTTGGAAAGTACAAGCAAGTACCGAGAAACAAAGAATCGAGAGCGTTGATTTCTTAGAAGA
>CAVILJ010000076.1:0-4713 GCA_963643555.1 Acetatifactor sp. | reverse complement strand
CGATGGAGGGAGTCGAACCCACGACCCCGAGATTACAAATCACGTGCTCTGGCCACCTGAGCTACATCGGCAATGCCTATGTCAAAGACCCCTTTCCTGTAAGGGATTGCAAAGATATGAATTATTTTTTATCCTCAAAAACTTTTTTCAATCTTTTTTCTATCCCCTCCCTGTCGAGCCCGCAGGAGGCGAGCTGGCTGCTCTGCCTGTCCTGGGGGATGAACCTGTCGGGCACCCCGACGCCCTCTGCGCGGATGCCGTAGCCGCCGGACATAAGGAATTCGCACACGGCGCCATACAGGCCGCCCTTGAGGGATGCATCCTCCAAGGTGATGATGCGGCGGTATCTGCCGGCTATCTCCGCGAGCATCGCGGTGTCGAGCGGCTTCACAAAGCGGAAGTTGTAGACTCCCACCCGCCCCGGATAGCTTGAGGCGGCTTCCAGAGCCCTGTTGGTCACCGGGCCGGTGCAGACGAGAGCCACTTCGTCCCCCTCGGCGAGGACTTCGGCCTTTCCGACTTCAATCTCTCCCGGCGTCGCGCCCCTCCAGTCCGCGCCCTCTCCGGTCCCGCGCGGATACCTTATTATATATGGTCCGCTGTCGTGCGCCCAGGCGGAGTACATCAGCGCTTTAAGTTCCTCTTCGTCGCGCGGGGAGGAGATGATGACGTTCGGCACGCAGCGCAGCGCGGCGATGTCCAGCACCCCGTGGTGCGTCGCGCCGTCCTCACCCACGAGCCCGGCCCGGTCGAAACAGAGCACCACCGGCAGCCTCTGGAGCGCCACGTCGTGCACTATCTGGTCGTAAGCCCTCTGGGAGAACGAAGAATATATGTTGCAGAACGGCTTCATCCCTCCGGCGGCAAGCCCGGCGGCGAAGCTGACCGCGTGTTCCTCCTCGATGCCGACGTCGAAGAACTGCCCCGGCCTCTCTGCCGCAAGGAGGTTCATCCCGCAGCCCAGGGCCATCGCGGGGGTGATCCCGACGACTTTAGGGTCCTTCTCCGCAAGCTCCAGAAGCACCTGCCCGAAGACGTCCTGATAGCGGTCGCGGACGTGCGGGGTGGAGAGCCTCTCGCCGGTCTGCGGGTCGAAGCGGCCGGGAGCGTGCCAGGTGACGGGGTCCTCCTCGGCCGGAGCGTAGCCCTTGCCCTTGACCGTGATGCAGTGCAGAATCCTCGGCCCGCCTATGTTCTTGAGTCTGGACAGCGCCTTCACGACATCTTCTATGTCGTTGCCGTCAATCGGCCCGAAGTATCTGAATCCCAGCGATTCGAAGAGGTCGCCTCCGGTGCTCTTGACAAACCACGACTTGAGGCTGCGAACCCAGCGCTGGATGAACCGTCTGAACCTGCCGTCTCCGAGAAGGTCCCAGATGTGCGCCTTGAAGCGGTTGTAGGACGAGCTTGTGGAGATTTTAAGCAGGTACTCGTGCATCGCGCCTGTGTTGTTGTCGATGGACTGGTTGTTGTCGTTGAGTATCACGAGCAGGTCAGCCCCGCTCGCTCCGGCATTGTTGAGCCCCTCGAAAGCGAGGCCTCCGGTCATAGCGCCGTCCCCGATCAGGGCTATCGCCTTGCGCTTGAGACCCTGCATCCTTGCCGCCTGGGCAAATCCCAGCGCGGCGGAGATGGAAGTGGACGAATGGCCCGTCCCGAAGCAGTCGTATTCGCTTTCGTCGCGGTTGGGGAAGCCGCTCAGACCTCCGCCGCTGCGCAGCGAGCGGAAGCGCTCCCTGCGTCCTGTCAGCAGCTTGTGGGCATAGGCCTGATGCCCCACGTCGAAGACTATCTTGTCGTCGGGAGTGTCGAAGACATAGTGCAGCCCCACGATAAGCTCCACCGCGCCGAGGCTCGACGCGAGATGCCCCGGACTCTCGGCGCAGGTCCGTATGATGCAGTCCCTGAGTTCGGAGCAGAGCTGCCTGAGCTCGGGGATGCTGAAGCCCTTGATGTCGGAAGGGGAGTTTATGCCGTCCAGCAGTCCGTACATCACTTTCCTCCGCTTGGCTTGTCGAGCGCGAGCTCCGGATGCCTGCGGGACGAGCGCAGCAACGCCGCCGCCACTACCCCCGCCAGAACTCCCAGTGCGATGAATATATATTCCGCCCTTGCCGCCGCCTCGACTCCTTCGAAACTCTTGAAGATGCGCCCTACGAAGACCGGTACGAGCAGCATCCCCATATTCTGGATCCAGTAGATCATCGAATAGGCGGTGCCGAGGTTGCGCTCCGGCACTATCTTCGGCACGGACGGCCACATCGCCGACGGTACGAGCGAGTAGCCCACGCCGAGCACGGCAATCGAGAAATATCCCCAGAACGGCACTCCCTGCGGGGCGAAGCGCAGCAGCAGATGCGCCGCCAGCACCATCGCCGAACCGATCGTCATCCAGAGGGTCGCCCTGCCGGCCTTGTCCACCAGCGCCCCGAAGAGCGGGGTGAATACCACCGTGAAGAAAGGTATCATCGAGATCACCCACTTGGCGCTGTCCACATCCATCCCGAAGCGCGGTATCACGATCGAGGTGCCGAACTTCTTGAACGAGATGATGCAGCAGTAGAAGAATACGCAGAGCAGGGAGATCATCACGAACCTCGGGTTGGTGACGAGTCTGAGGATGTCGGAGAACTTGAACTTGTCCCCGTCCCTCACCGCGCCTCTGCCGCTGTGGATGCCCCTTGCTCTGTCGAAGCGCGAGTCCATAGCGACGAATACGCCCCAGAGCAGCACCCCGAGCAATATAAGGGCGAGCCCCAATGCCGCCGGACGGGAAGTCTCCGCCAGCGTATATATCTCACCCTCAGCCTTCTGCGCGACGAGAACCGGAGAGATGAGGAACGCTGCCGCGGTGCCGAGACGGGCCACCGCCACCTGCGCCCCCATCGCGAACGCGACGTTGCGTCCCTTGAACCATTTGGCAATCGAACGGGTCACGGCCACTCCGGCAATCTCGCTGCCGAGCCCGAAGACCATACAGCCTCCGTAGGCGATGGCGAGCGACGTCCCCGCCGGCAGACCTGAGCGGATGGCGAAGAATACGGTCGCGGCTCCGAGGGCCATAAGTCCGACGAATACCGAACCTATCACCCTCACCCCGAACAGGTCCAGCAGTACTCCGCACACGATAAGCCCGCCGCAGACGCAGAGGAAACTGTATCCGCCGGCATAAAAGCCGTAGTCGGCGCTGTCCCAGCCGAGTTCGAGGCACTCCGGGTGCTGGAATATCTGCGAGAGCGTCGAGAACATATCGTCGAAGAAGTACGACGCGAACATCGGCACCATCAGGCAGACGAGAGCAATCCAGCACGCGGCGCTGCCGCCACTTTTTCCTTTCACAATTGCCATATATTCAAACCGCTCCGCCCGGAGAGTCTCCTACGGGCGGGCGCGTCATTTCTTGATGTTAGGAAGCTCCAGTCCGTAGCCCTTGCTCCTGTCTTCAGCCTTGAGATAGATGCTGAGGATGAATGCGAGCACGCCGAAGCTGGAGAAGACAATCATCGGCACGGTATATCCGCCGGTTGACTGGCGGAGCGAGCCGATGAGCATAGGCACGAGGCAGAGTCCTATATTCTGAACCCAGAAGATGAGGCAGTATGCGCTGCCGAGTATCTTCTCGTCGATGATCTTGGGCACCGACGGCCAGAGGGCCGCAGGCACTAGCGAGAAGCTTACGCCAAGCACCACTATCAGCGTCAGGGCGAAGGCCTTGCTCGGGAAGGCCGGGAGAAGGAACGCGAAACTCAGGTGGCAGACGACCATAATCACGGAACCGACCATCAGCATCGACGCCCCCTTGCCGATGCGGTCGATGAAGATGCCCAGGAACGGGGTGAGAATCATCGCCAGGAAAGGGAAGCAGCTGAAGAGCTGCGCGGCCGCGGCCGCGTCTATGTTGAGAGTCTCTTCGAGGAAGTTGGTCGCATATCTCTGGAACGGGAAAATGGCGCTGTAGTAGAGCACGCAGAGCAGGGCCACAATCCAGAACATCTTGCTCTTGAAGATGGCTCCGAGGTCGCTGACGTGGAATTCGTCCTCCGGGGATTTCTCCTCCGTGGCGAGGCCCTCTTCCACCAGCTGCCTGTCGAACTTGCGGTCTATCACTCCGAAGATGATGAAGTTGATCAGGCCTATGACCAGCAGCGCACCGCAGAATCCGAGCGGAGCGATGACCGAATTGTCAAACCTGGCGGAGATGAGCGGAGCGATCCACATCACTCCGGTCACCCCGAGGCGGGCGATGGCCATCTCAAGTCCCATCGCGAGGGCCATTTCCTTGCCCTTGAACCACTTGGCGATAATCTTGGAAACATTGGTCCCCTCCATCTCGCATCCGCAGCCGAAGATCATAAATCCGAGGGAGGCCATCTTGGCGCTCGCCGGCATCTCGACCCACCAGCTGCCGAGCCACTGCGCGAATGCGGTGGTCTGGAACCAGTCGCTGATGCCGATGAACTTGATGGCCGCGCCGGCGACCATAAGTCCCGCCGAGAGCACGCCGGAGAAGCGCACCCCGAGCTTGTCAAGGATGACGCCCGCGATGATGAGGAAGCCGCAGACGTTGAGGATATATTCAGATGCCGCGTATTTGCCGAAGACCCCGCTGTCCCAGCCCAGGTTGCTCTCCACGAGAGACTTGAGCGGGGACATCACGTCCACGAACATATATGCGAAGAACATCATCAGGGCGATGAGTATCAGCACGCCCCA
>CAVILJ010000075.1:0-4852 GCA_963643555.1 Acetatifactor sp. | reverse complement strand
AGACGACATCCCGCTCTCAGCTACAGAGAGCCAGAGTGCTGTTGCAGTCAAAGATCAAAGAACGGTATTAAGTCAAGATGCAGGAAGAGTTCAATGGATTCGACCTTCAGATGAGGTCAATGCTGGAAGACGCGGAGGCGAAGCCCTCAAAGCGCGTCTGGAAAGGCATATCCGCCCGTCTGGATGCCGCAGCCGCCCGCAGCGGAAGCCAATATGGCTGGATGAGGTGGGCGGGGGCCGCTCTTGCATTCGCCGCAGCGCTCGGGGCCGGCTTCTTCTTCGCGGGGACGCAGAGCTCCGACGTGCAGCCGCAGGAAGTCTCCCTCGTGGCGCAGGCAGTCCGGACCGGAGAGCCTGCGGAAGCGTCCGCCCGGGTTGTGGAGACCGAAGAGATTGTAGAGTACGCGGAAGCGGGCGGGCCGCAGAGCATCGCAGGGCCGCGCAGGACCGCAGTCCTTCAGGCCAGCGGAGACAATGATACGGCAGCTGTTGCCGACAATGACAACGCCGACGCCGCCACAGCCGCTCCGGCCTCCGCCACGGTCTCCCCTACGGTCTTAGATGAAGCGGTGGCGGCAACCTCTGAAAGGGCAGGCGAGGGCGGCCGGCCGGGCAGAGACAGCTATCCGCAGAGAGACAATCTTACTGTAGAGGAAGACGGATTCGCGATACTTGCAGCGGAAGACACCCGCAGGGCCAGGGCCGCCCGCAGGACCGCCCTCTACCTCAAGGGCGCGGTCGGAGGCAACGACTCCGACTTCCGCGTCTCCCGGCCTTACTCCTCGATGTCGCCTGGCTACGGCGTCTCCGGCATTTCCGAATTGAGCACGTCCACCTACGGAGTGCCGCTCACTGTGGGCCTCGGAGTCCGTTTCTACCTCATAGGAGGGCTTTCCATCGGCACCGGGATCGACTATTCGCTGCTCACTAGGACGTTCACGGGCAAGTACACCGAATATGCCGCCGGCGGCGAGGTGGTGCGCTCGGAGGCCGGCAATGTCTCGCACAGCCTCCAGTACATAGGCATCCCTGTGGGACTGTACTACGATGTCCTGAGTTTCGACAAGCTCAAGTTCTATATCTACGGACTCGGAGAGGCGGAGTACTGCATCTCCAACAAGTACACCCTCTACGCTTCGCCGGACATCAGATGCGGCGACAAGGTGGAGAAGCTCCAGTATTCCATCGGCGCCGGACTCGGTCTGGAGATCGGTCTGGGCCGGAGTCTCGGACTCTATCTCGACCCGGGCCTGCGCTACTACTTCCCTTGCGACCAGCCGAAGAGTGTCAGGACCGACAAGCCGGTGAGCTTCAGCTTCGACGCAGGACTTAGGTTCAAGTTCTAAAGAATCATAAAAACACATAAAAAACTTTAATTATTTGCGGTGTCCGGAGGAAATTCCACTTCGGACACCGTTTTTTCTCCGTTAATTGCGGGAAATGATTTATGTGCTATGAAAGCTTCTATGATCTTTCTCGCGGCCTGCCCGCTTCTGCTGGCGGCTGGCTGCACAGACCTCGGCGACGAACTGATTCCGGGGCGGTCCAGGACAGATTGCCACAGCAGGGAGCGGAGCGGCGGCAGTCAGGACGAAGGCGGGCAGACGGTCGTCAGCACGGATACCACGGTGTATCTGTCGGCCGTCCGCTTTGAGGAGAGCTATAACTGGCGCAGGGACAGCACCTACGGCGCGGTCTCCTACGAAATCCTCTTCTACAAGGACTATAAGCCCGTGCTGACCATCCCCTCCTCCGCAGAGTCCGCGAGCCCCGACCTCGACAGCCACCACATCATAGACGGCCACCTCTACACCGAAGCCGCCTCCCTCGGGCACACGGCGCTCGGACGCGACGGAGAGACTCTCTTCAGCTTCGAAGGGAGGGAGATTCTGCGCGGGCTGCTGCCCGTAGGAAGCGACGTCTACACCCTGTCAGAGAGCCGGAGCGGCGACGGATTCAGCCTCAGGAAGAACGGCAAGGTCCTCTTCAGGCGCGAGAGCGGGAGCGTCTTTGGAGACCTCGCCGACCCGTCCTACAGACCCTACGGAGCCCTGTACCGGGATCAGGACAAGGTCAGCTTCTGCTACCGGGCGGGCAAGGACAGGAACGAACATTATTATGTAGTGCAGGACTGTGTGGAGACGATGACCTCTCTGGAATGGAGGTATTGGATAGAAGATGTCAAAGTCTACGGAGGATATCCCTTCTGTGCGGAGCTTTCCTGCCTATGGTATGAGCTGCAGGACGGGAGGGTCTGGATCGAGGAGGACGGGAGCGTCTCCGTCTCGGGATGGATGTCTTACGGAGGGGGTGTGGGTCTCTCGGCGGTGGTGACCGACGGAGATCCGGAGAGAATCAGCGAAATCTGCGAGGGGGCGGGCGTCGTCTATCACGGGAAAAGCCGTGACTACGCCATACGTCAATATGACCCCGGAGACATCGGAATATACTGCGCGGGACAGGACAACGCGGTCTTCAGCAGCGGAGACTTCCAGCTGATGTCCCCCTCCTGCGCCGCGATGGTCGGGGACGGGGAGTTGTGCGCCGCATTGACTTCACGCTCGGGCGATGCGCATCGCGTGCTGTGCGGAGACAGGCAGGAAGAGCTCCGTCTGCACGGCTACCTCAGCTGCATCCGCGCGGAGGTGAGCGTCAGTCAGACCAGATGAGCTCGCGGGAGCCGTCTTTGTGCGGGACTATGCTGACTTTCAGCGTCTCCTCCGGGAGCAGGGACTCTATATTCTCCGGCCACTCCATCAGGCATAGGCAGCCGCTGTCAAGGTAATCGTATAGCCCTATGTCGAGAGCCTCTTCGCGCTTCACAATGCGGTAGAAGTCAAAGTGATAGACAGCTTCGTCGGCAGGGGTGCGATACTCGTTGACGATGGCGAAGGTAGGGGACCCGACCGCGTCGGAGCGGACGCCGAGACAGCGGCAGACGGCGGAGATGAAAGTGGTCTTGCCGGCTCCCATAGGGGCGTAGAACGCTATCAGTCCGTGCCCTCCGGTGAGGCGGAGGAACTCTTCAGCCGCCGCGTCTATCTCCGCAAGGGATGATATCGATATGGTATGCTGCATAACTTCTTATAATCGGGAAGCAAAAATAACAATTTCTATGCTTAAACAAATCAATGCTGCAAAATGCGTGGGGACCGAGGCGGTGGGAGTCACCGTAGAGACGGACATAGACCACGGGATAGGGGTTCATCTGGTCGGTCTGGCCGACATCGCGGTCAAGGAGAGCCTGCTGAGGACATTCACCGCGATGCAGGCGCTCGGCTTCAGGGTGCCGGGGAAGAAGATAGTCATCAATCTCGCCCCCGCCGATATGCACAAAAACGGCAGCGGCTACGACCTGCCCATCGCGATAGGCATAATGGCCGCTTCGGGCCAATATGAGATGGAGGGCGCGGACAAGTACCTGATAATGGGCGAGCTGGGGCTGGACGGCAGCGTGCGGGGCATCGAAGGTGCGCTCCCCTTCGTTGAATACGCCGCGCGTGCGGGTCTCAAGGGGGTCATACTCCCTTTAGACTCGGCCCTGGAAGCGGTCGATATCGACGGTCCGGAGATCTACGGAGTCACGGCGCTCAGGGATGTCGTCCGAATACTCGAGGGGCGCGAGGACTGCTCCGGCCTGCTGGCGCGCAACTCTCCGGACGCGCAGAGCAGGGCAGCCGCGCAGAGCAGGGAGGAGGAGCGCATCGACTTCTCCGACATCATCGGGCAGGAAGGGGCCAAGAGGGCCGTCGAGATTGCCGCGGCGGGAGGGCACAACATCCTTATGATCGGGGCGCCGGGTTCGGGCAAGAGTTCGCTCGCCAAAGCTATGGCGGGGATACTTCCTCCGATGGACCGGGAGGAGTCGCTGGAGACGAGCCGCATCTATTCCGTGGCCGGCCTCCGCAAGGGGCAGCGCGGGCTGATACGGCAGCGTCCGTTCCGCGCCCCGCACTATTCGGCTTCGATGGCGGCCATCATCGGCGGCGGCGCGGGCGAGAACATAGTCCCGGGGGAAGTGACCCTCGCCAACAACGGCGTACTCTTCCTCGACGAGCTGGCGCAGATGCCCAGAAGCGTGCTGGAAGCCCTGCGGGGCCCCATCGAAGACCGCAAAGTCACCATTTCCAGGCTTAAGACAAAGGTGGAATTCCCCTCCTCCTTCGCGCTCGTCGCCGCCTCAAACCCCTGTCCCTGCGGGTATTACGGGGAGGGCGACCGCTGCGTCTGCTCTCCCTCGCGCAGGATTGCCTACCTCTCCAGGCTCTCCGGGCCGATAATGGACCGCATCGACTTGCAGGTATGGATGCACAGCGTCCCGCCGGAAGTCGCCTCGCGGGGCGGCGTGGCCGAGAGCAGCGCCAAAGTTGCCCGCAGGGTCGTGGCGGCAAGGGAGCTCCAGCGCAGGAGATTCCGGGACGAGAGCATCAGCACCAACGCGGAGATGTCCAACCGGCAGGTGCGCAGATACTGCCCGCTGAGCGCGGACTGCACCGGTGCGCTGGAGAAGATAATGAGCGGCTCGGGGATGTCGCTGCGGGCGTGGTTCCGAATCATCAAGCTCGCCCGGACCATAGCCGACCTGGAAAGAGCGGAGAGCATCACTGCGGACCACATAAGGGAGGCGGCGGCGTTCCGTCTGCTCGACCGGGAGAGCCTGTGAGACGAGACCGAAAAGATGCCGCTGAAATAAATCGGCAAAAAGATTAAAAAAATTTGGCTGAACCAAAAAAGTCTTTTATCTTTGCAATCCCTTTCCGAGAGGCAGGGACAAGTTCATTGATAATACTGGAAGATAAGTACAAGCAAGTACCGAGAAACAAAGAATCGAGAGCGTTGATTTCTTAGAAGA
>CAVILJ010000074.1:0-4865 GCA_963643555.1 Acetatifactor sp. | reverse complement strand
GTCTAGGATGAAAGATAATCGCTCCGGGATGCAACTTTTTGCAAGGGAAGACCGTATGTAGTTCAGTAAATTGCATTTTATATGGGCAACATTATCTCACAAATGTTCGGCAGGGCTTCCAGAGCCGTCAGGTGCTGGTGGCTGTTTCTGCTGTGCGGCTTGCTGTGCATCGCGGCGGGCGTCGTCGTGTTCTGCAATCCGCTTGAGAGTTATCTCACACTCAGCCTGCTCTTCGGCATCGTGATGCTCGTCACCGGCGTCGTGGAGCTGATCGTCGCGGTCAGCAGCCGCAACTATTTTATGATGAGGAGCTACAATATCGTCGGAGGCATACTCGACCTGATTGTCGGCATACTGCTCTGCGCGATGCCGACCATCACCGCCGCGCTTCTGCCGATATTCCTCGGCATCTGGGTGATGTACCACAGCTTTATGCTCATCGGCCTGTTCGGCGACCTTAATATGTTCAATGTGCCGGGGGCCGGCTGGGGCATAGCCGGGGGCGTACTCCTGCTGATACTTTCAGTCCTCATCATCTTCCGTCCGTTCTTCGGGGCGGCGGTGGTGGTAATCCTCACCGGAGTGGCGCTGATAGTGATAGGGGTGATTATGATCGCCGTCTCGCTGCGCCTGCGCAGCCTGCACAGCAGCGTCCAGCAGAGTTTCGGCCCGATTGACCTCGGAGAATAACAGCGCCGCAGCGCAACAAACACTAGAGGGGGTAAAAAGTCGAAGGACTGATTAGTCACCCCCATTTCAATAATAACCAACCATAGCTGAAGTCCCCCGGAGGAACGGGGCGGCTTCACACCATCCTGCCGTCCCTACGGGCGGACAGGAACAATCATATATGAGTATTCATAGTTCTGCTTGACAAGCAGATATTCCTTGTGAGGAGGGCGACCCCAGCTGTCATCACCGCCAAGCCCTCTCTGGAGGAGGTCGATATTGAGCCAGATGCGCGTCCTGTCGCGGTGGATGTCGTCGATATGCCTCTGGGCCTTGCTGAGCCCGGGGTCGACGCTCTCTTGACGGATGTCGGTGGCGGTGAAGCAGAGCGGCTGCGAGGCGGCCACCACCGCAATGCCGACCCCATCGGCGTCGGTGAGCCGCACCCAGCGCACATCGCTCCTTGCCCCGGACTCCTGCGGACGCACATAAGGGAAGAACATATCTTCAACCCGCGACGACCAGAGCCCGAGGAAGCTTGCGGTCTTGCGGTCGGAGTAATTCTCCCAAGGACCGCGTCCGTACCAGCTGACGGAGCCGAACCCGCGCGGCAGCACCATCCTCTGACCGAAACGCAGCAGCTCCGGAAGTCCATCTTCCCCGCTCCAGCTCGCGCTGACACGCAGCGAAGCGTCGGGGGCGAAGGTATATGTGTCAAGACTGCAGACTCCCCTCTCCGTGGCAACGCAGACCTTATCCCCGTGAGGCAGCAGGACCTGGACGCAGGCCCCGTCGCCGTCGGGGTATTCGGGGTTGACGAATTTCCTGAGATTAAACCCGTTATACGAATACAGACCATACTTCGAGCCAAACCACATCATCCCCTTGCCGTCCCTTGAGAGGGCGTTGACTTCAGTGAGGTCGAACGGCACATTGTATATGTTTCCTCCCCGTGCGGACACTGCGCAGAGGAGCGCCAAGGTCAGAATGAACAGTTTCCCGGGTTTCATAAGAAGTCATCGTTTCTTGTCGGCCCGCAGGCGGGCGGCCAGACCCCCCGCGCTGGTCTCCTTGTAGAGGGACGGCAGGTCGTGGCCGGTCTGTTTCATCACGCTGACCACCTCGTCGAACGAGACCCGGTGGAAGCCGTCGGAGAAGGCGGCGTAGAGGTTGCAGTCCAGAGCGCGCGCCGCGGCCATCGCGTTGCGCTCGATGCAGGGTATCTGCACGAGGCCGAAGACCGGGTCACAGGTCATCCCGAGATGATGCTCCAGCCCCATCTCGGCGGCATATTCCACCTGAGAGGGAGTGCCTCCGAACAGCTGGCAGGTGGCGGCTGAAGCCATCGCACAGGCCACCCCGACCTCTCCCTGACAGCCGACCTCAGCGCCGGAGATGGAGGCGTTGGCCTTGGCCACATTGCCGAAGAGCCCGCCCGTGGCGAGGGCGTGCAGGAGGCGCTTCTCGGGGAATGAGTGCCCCTTCCATAAGTGGTAGAGCACCGCCGGCATCACTCCGCTGGAGCCGCAGGTCGGGGCCGTGACCACTGTACCGCCGGAGGCGTTCTCCTCGCTGACCGCAAGCGCGTAGGAGAAGACGAGCCCCCTGGTCTGGAGGTTGGCCTTGTAGCCGGAGACCTTGATATGGTAGGTGGCCGCCTTGCGGGACAGGTGCAGCGGCCCGGGCAGCACGCCCTCGTTGCTCAGGCCCGCATCGACGCTCGCGCGCATCGCGTGCCAGACCGTCTCCAGATAGGCCCAGATATCCGGACCCTCACACTGCTCCACATACTCCCAGAAACTGCGCCCGGTGTCCCTGCACCAGTGCATTATGCCTGATATCGTGTTGAGCGGATAGACTTCGGGGCCTTCGTCGATGGCAGGGCCGTCTCCCTCAGAGATCGAGCCGCCGCCCGTGCTGTAGACCGTCCACTCGTCGGTGACGTGCCCCTCGGCGTCGCGGGAGACGAAAGTCATCCCGTTGGGGTGGTAAGGCAGGAATATCTCCGGCTTCCAGACTATCTCCACCGGAGTCCCGCCGGCTTTCAGCGACCCGTCCCCGGCCTTGCCTCCCTGACTGTCTCCCGGATTTGCGACAGGGTTTCCCGCAGCCTTGAGCACATCGGTGATGGCAACGTCGGTGAGATGTCCCCGCCCCGTGGCGGCGAGGCTTCCGTAGAGGGTCACCTCGAACGAGGACGCCTCCGGATGCTTTGCGGCGAATGCCATCGCCGCTTTCTGTGGCCCCATCGTATGGCTGCTCGAAGGCCCGCGCCCTATCTTATAGAGTTCCTTGAGAGATTTCATAGGGACAAATGTACGGAAAAAGGCGGGATAATGTTGCACCGGTCTCACCTCCGTCGCTCAAGCCTGCGGATGATGCGCTTCACTATGGCGTCGATGGTCCGGTCAGGCTCGATGACGTTGTAGTCCCCCCAGAAGTCGTCGTCCCTGAAGTCTCCGACCTTCTCGGATAGTATGTCCTTGTATCTGAGCCGCTCGTCGGCCCCTATACGCACAAGGCTGTCGGAGTGTTGCGTCACGGCGAGTTCCCCGACGATGGAGTAGTGGTTGCGGAAGAGCGTCTTCTTGCGTCGGGTGGAGAGATCCACCTTCATCTCGCAATAGTCGTAGTGCCACAGGCCGCCGTGCCGCCTGTAGTTGACGGTGTATTCCGCTTTCATAACATAGAACCTCGTGCCGGCGGGCTTCTTCAGCACCAGCAGCCCGGCAGCCTGCTCCTCCCTACCCGAGACGTTGAGGGAGAGTTCCACCCTGCCGATAGCGAGGCTTACGCTCTCGATATAGACCCTCCCGGAGTAGAGTATGTCCTCCGCCCCCTCCGGCTGGGTGAATGCTATGACATAGAACGACTCCCCGTCCCGGAGCACGGGCTGCTCCATCGAGAACAGATAGTAGCTCTTCAGAGCGCTGAGCCACACTCCGGCGAAGGGGTTTTTGACTACGTCCAGGTTGAGCGCCGAGCTGACCCCTCCCTGGAAGCGGATGACGAGACTGTCCACGGGGCTGTAGTCCGTGCTGGAACGGCCCTTGTAGATCCTGGCCTGGTCGGCGCGGAACGAGGTGTACGGGGCCTTGTTGATGTCCAGCACCGCCTCGCTCAGCGCGAGATAGCGCCCGCTCTTCCGCCGGATGAGTTCCCGGTAGAACGCCGTCATCCCGGTGGGGACGGTGGGGTAATTGTCCTTCACCCGCGCATAGGCCGCGCCCAGCAGGTCCAGAGGGTCCATCGAACGCACGGTGGCGGGGTCGATGCTGAGCCTGGCCGGCAGCAGTCGTATGACAAGCGGCCGCTCCCTGGTGGCGGAGGCGAAGTCGCCCACGCTGAGCGAAGCGGCGAGATAGCCGAGGAAACTTACTGTCACCTCCTCCTCCGGGGCTGTCCCTGATGGCAGTTTGAGGGAGAAGTCCCCTTCGGAATTGCTGACGTTCGAGATATTCAGACTGCCCAGGCTGACTGACGCGAAGTGCAGCGGCCTGCCGTCCGTGGAGTCGAGGACCTTTCCGTACAGGGTGACGGATGCGCCCCCATCATTCTGCCCGCTGGAGTATGCCGGTATGCCCGAAATGCCCAGAGAGAGCAGAAACAGCATAGAAGTCAGTACTGAGGTTCTCATAGCGGCGACATTGATGGTTCTCCCAAATATAATTCTTTTTTCCGGATTTACTCTCGTGAGATTTGGATATCTGTTGCGTTTTCATTATATTACGACCCTGACCAAAACAGATTTGCGTATGAACAGTATGGAGATTGACGATGCCGCAAAGAGGTTCGGCATCGAAGCCACCGAAAAGCGCGAGCACACCCATACCCCTGACCTCGAAGCGCTGGTCTTCAACGAGAAGGACATCGAGGATGCATTCATCAAGGGGGCGCAGTGGGCGATGAACGCCAGATGGCACAGGCTTGAGGATAAGATTTATCCCAAGAAAGACGGGGCATACCTGTGCCGGACCGTATTCCACGGGAAGAAACGGCTGTCCGCCTGCACTTTCGACAAGTCGCGCAGAGTCTTCACGTCCGACGACGATGCGGTGCTGGCCTGGGCTGAGCTTCCGGAAGAGGAATAACAATATGCAGGGGAGCTCCCCGCGAGGGTTGAGGTACCAGGATTCGAACCTGGGCAGACAGAACCAAAATCTGTAGTGCTACCATTACACCATACCTCAATTCCG
>CAVILJ010000073.1:0-5310 GCA_963643555.1 Acetatifactor sp. | reverse complement strand
ACTTCGATGCTTCCATCCTCTTCACGGCACAGGCCGGCGGTTACATTATGTCCGGATTCGGACGTGCAGTGGACCGCGCCCATATGGGAACCCAGCAGAACACGATGAGACACTGGCTCAACGCCTGGTGGAGCGAGGATGAGCCGGGTGACGGAACTCTTCCTTACCCTCTCACCACGAACTCCTACAACATCGACTCACGCTTCGTGTACAAGTCCGACTACTTCCGCATCAAGAACCTCACCGTAGGTTACAAGATACCTGTCAAGAAGTTCATCGACTCTGTCCGGATCTATGCATCCATCGAGAACCTTCTCATCCTCGACAGCTACTATCTCGGATACTCTCCTGAAGCTGCCAACGTGAGCGGATTTACCGGTGTGGACTACGGCGCATACCCGTCAGCACGCACATATAGTATCGGTCTTAATGTCAACTTCTAATCGAACATATCTATGTTAAAGAATATCAAATATGTCGCTATCGCGGCAGGTGCACTGCTCCTTGCATCCTCCTGCTCCGATAATTATCTGAGCACCCCGCCGGTCGGAACCCTTTCGCCGGACGGATTCTATACGACGGCGGCCCACCTCGAATCGGGAGTCCTCGGCGTATATGCCAAGCTGCAGAACGTGGAGGCCAACCAGTATCTCACATTCTCAGAAGACCGCTCCGACAATGTATGGGTGGATTCCAACCCTAACGGTATCCGCACCTGCTCCGAGGTCTCCTTCTACCGCATCTCAGGCTCGACAAGCGAACTCGCAAGCCTCTGGTCCGGATGGTACAGCCTCATCTACAACGCCAATATGGTGCTTGCCAACATCGACGGCGTAAGCTTCACCGACGAGGCTGTCAAGAAGCAGTTCAAGGGAGAAGTCCTCTTCCTCAGGGGTCTCGCCCACTTTGAGCTCGTACGCTCATTCGGACGTGTCCCTATCATCGAATCCGTACTTTCCTCTTCGGAGGCCAAGACCATCAAGCAGTCTGAAGGCAAGGATGTTATCTACAACTCTGTCATCCCAGACCTCACCCAAGCCGAAAGCCTGCTTCCTTACAGGGCTTCGATGAAGAGCAGCAGCGGCAGCAGCGTAGCCGCCGACGGCAGAGCCGACAAACTCTCCGCCCAGGCTCTCCTCGCGCGAGTATATATGACCCTCAAAGGTTATCCGTACAACGATTCATCCGCCAAAGCCAACGCTCAGAGCTACCTCAAGAAAGTGCTCGACAGCGGGTCTTCCTACTTCGCTCCGACCATCGAGGCCTGGAAGAAGCAGTTCCTCACCGACAACGCCGCAGCCAACAGCTATCAGATTTTCGGTATCCAGCATCGTCTTGGCACGGGTCTGCAGGTAACATTCGAATCCGGAGCGGGAATCAGCAATCTGGATATCGTTTCCGACTCATATCATTCCGGTTCTGGAATGTCTCCGGTATATCCTGAGGCTACTCTGCGTTACGAGTATATCACCAACAACGACCCTCGCGGATTCGGATTCAACTTCATCGACGGCTATGAAGAGTATAGCGGCAACCCTGCCTATGTAAATAGGACCACAAAGTTCAAATACAACGGCAAGGAAATCGAATCTCTCGAGATGTCCATCAATGTCAAGTGGTGTCCTACGAAGCCTAAGCGCGCAGAAGCCGGCATCCAGTTCGATGACAGCCAGCTCGGCAGCGGCACGAGTTCCCGCAACCAGTGGCCTGTCAATTTCCCTGTCCTCCGCTACGAAGATATGATGCTTCTCTATGCCGAGCTTCTCATCGAGGACGGCAATATCTCAGAGGCTATGGGATATGTCAACAAGATCCGCGAGCGCGCCGGCATCGAGCTTGTTCCTACGGGAGCCTCCGCCTCCGAGGCGATGAACTATGTCAAGCGCGAGCGCAAACTTGAGCTTTATCTTGAGGGAGTGCGCTGGTTCGATATGGTCCGCTACGGCGAGTGGAAAGACCTCACGATAGCCAAGTATGACAACTACAAGACCGACGGGCAATACCGCACCAACGTATCTGCGGGCAATGTGAAGGACGGACGCTATCTGCTCCCTATTCCTATCTCGGAGCTGTCAGCAGTCCCTGGACTCTATGAGCAGAACGAAGGCTGGAAAGACTGATTTCCGGCACATACGATAAAGAGGGGTTGACTAAAAAGGGCCTGCGGCCCTTTTTAGTCAACCCCTCTTTTGTGTAACTTTGTCTCCGTAACCAATAAGATTTCCGAATATGAATTTCAGATCACTGCTTCTGTCTCTGGCCCTCGTCCTGCTGGCGATGCCTCTGACGGGACGTGAGAAGTACAACTTCAACTCCGGCTGGCTCCTCAAGGTCGGAGACGTGCCTTCGGCGCAGACATCCTCCCTCAGGGACGGGGACTGGCAGAAGGTCACCCTCCCCCACGCCTTCAACGAGGACGAGGCCTTCAAGGTAAACATCAAGAACCTCACCGACACGGTGGTATGGTACCGCAAGCACTTCACCCTGCCCAAGACGGCCAAGGGGAAGAAGGTCTTCGTCGAGTTCGAGGGCGCCCGTCAGGGGGTTGACTTCTATGTCAACGGCAAACTCGCAGGCAAGCACGAGAACGGCGTGATGGCCTTCGGCTTCGACATCACCCCGTACCTCAAGTCCGGAAGCAATGTGATAGCCGTGCGAGTGGACAACAACTGGGACTTCGCCGAGAGGGCCACCGGCGTAAAATACCAGTGGAGCAACCGCAACTTCAACGCCAACTACGGCGGCCTCCCGAAAAATGTATGGCTGCATATCACCGACCGCCTCTACCAGACGCTCCCGCTCTACTCCAACCTTCAGACTACGGGCGTCTATATCTACGCCTCCGACATCCGCGTCAAGGAGCGCACCGCCGTCATCAACGCGGAGTCCGAAGTCCGCAACGAGACCGGCAGGGCGCAGATGGCCGCATACAGGGTCAGCGTCTCCGACCCCGACGGCAATAGCGTCTGCACCTTCGGCTCGGACCCGGTCAGCATAGCCCCGGGACAGACCGTCACCCTCAAGGCCTCGGCTCCGGCCGAGGGACTCCATTTCTGGAGCTGGGGATACGGTTATCTCTATGATGTCACCACCGCCCTCGAAGTGGACGGCAAGGTGGTGGACGAAGTGTGCACCCGGACCGGTTTCCGCAAGACCCGCTTCGCCGAAGGCAAGATTTGGCTCAATGACCGCGTCCTCCAGATGAAGGGATACGCGCAGCGCACTTCCAACGAGTGGCCCGCCCTCGGAATGTCAGTCCCGGCGTGGCTGAGCGACTACTCCAACTCCCTGATGGTCGAGAGCAACGCCAATCTCGTACGCTGGATGCACGTCACCCCTTGGAAGCAGGATGTCGAGTCCTGCGACCGCGTGGGACTCATACAGGCTATGCCGGCGGGCGACGCTGAGCGCGACGTGGAAGGCCAGCAGTGGAACCAGCGCAAGGAACTTATGCGCGACGCCATCATCTACAACCGCAACAACCCGTCCATCCTCTTCTACGAATGCGGCAACGAGTCCATCTCCCGCGAGCATATGCTGGAGATGAGGGAAATCCGCGACAAATACGATTTCTACGGCGGCCGGGCCATAGGCAGCCGCGAGATGCTCGATATCCGCGAGGCGGAATACGGCGGCGAGATGCTCTATATCAACAAGAGCGCGCACTCCCCTTTCTGGGCCACGGAATACTGCCGCGACGAGGGACTGCGTAAATACTGGGACGAGTACTCCTATCCTTTCCACAAGGAGGGCGAAGGCAATACGGGCTTCCACTCCGCGATGAGCAACACTAGCGTAAAGGGAGACGCATCTCCATACAACCACAATCAGGATCAGTTCACCGTGGAGCTTGTGCGCCGCTGGTATGACTACTACAGGGAAAGGGCCGGCTCCGGACAGCGTATCTCCTCCGGCGGGGCCAAGATCATCTTCTCTGACTCCAACACCCATTTCAGAGGGGTGGAGAACTACCGCCGCAGCGGAGTCACCGATCCTCTCCGCATCCCCAAGGACGGCTACTTCGCCCATCAGGTGATGTGGGACGGCTGGGTGGATATCGAGAATCCGCGCATCTACATCGTCGGCCACTGGAACTACGGCGAGGGGACGGTGAAGCCGGTCTATGTCGTATCCAACACCGATACGGTCAAGCTCCTGCTCAACGGGAAGGAGATTTCCGGCCTCAGGCGGGACTACGAGTTCCTCTGCACGGCGGAGAACGTCTCCTTCGAGCCGGGCAGAATCGAGGCCGTCGGCTATAACGGCGGCCGGGAGGTGGCACGCTACGCCATCGAGACGGCGGGCAAGCCGGAGGTCATCAGGCTCAGCAAGATTGAGAACCCTTCCGGATGGAAGGCCGACGGAGCCGATGTGGCTCTCGTGCAGATTGAAGTTGTCGATGCACAGGGCCGCAGATGCCCTCTCGCCAACGATATGATTCACTACGAGCTGGAGGGTCCCGCCGAGTGGCGCGGAGGCCTGGCCCAGGGGCCGGACAACTTCATCCTCGCCAAGGACTTCCCTGTGGAGTGCGGAGTGAACCGTGCCATACTGCGCTCGACGCTCAACGCCGGCAAGGTCACTCTCAAGGCTTCGGCGGAGGGACTCAAGGGCGCGGAAATTTCGCTTGAGACAGTGCCGTTCGAAGTCAGAGGAGGCCTCAGCGGCTACATCCCGGGCGACCATCTCAAAGGACTGCTGACCAGAGGCGAGACCCCGCAGACCCCGTCATATTACGACCGCTGCGTCGATGTCGAGATCGTCTCCGCCACAGCGGGAGCCAACTCCGACAAGGCCGCCGCCAGCTTCGACGACAACGAGCTCAGCGAGTGGACCAACGACGGGAAGCTCTCCACCGCCTGGATCACCTACAATCTCGGCCGTATGGCCCAGATAGACGAAATCTGCGTCAAGTTCACAGGCTGGCGTATGCGCAGCTACCCTGTCGAAATCTACGCCGGCGACACCCTTGTTTGGGAAGGCGAGACCGAAAGGTCGCTGGGCTATGTCCACCTCAAGGTGAAGCCGGTGATGACCCGGGAGATCACCGTAAGACTCCGCGGCTCCGCACAGGACGAGGACGCCTTCGGAGGCATCGTGGAGGTGGTGGCTCCGGCCGCCGGGGAACTCGACCTCTTCAAAGCCAAAGGCGCGGACAAGGAGAGCAACGAACTCCGCATAGTCGAGATAGAGTTCAAGGAGCATCTCCTGCAATAGGACGCCTCCCATATCTGCCGAAGGAGGCTGACTAAAAAGTCCCTGCGGGACTTTTTAGTCAGCCTCCTTCGTTGCCTTAACCCCCGCAGACTG
>CAVILJ010000072.1:0-5353 GCA_963643555.1 Acetatifactor sp. | reverse complement strand
ATAAAATTTAGGATTCCGGTTCCTACGATAGGCGTTCGATTCGCCTAGGGGGTACAAATAGAATGGACGACCTTGATGACATCAGGCGGAGGATCGACGATCTGGATTCTCAGATGGCGGCGCTTTTCGAGCGCCGGATGCTTGAATGCCGGCGCGTCGCCCGCCTCAAGAAGCTGGGTTCCCTCCCGATAGAAGATGCCGCACGCGAAGAGCAGCTGCTGGAGCGCAACTCCGCAAGGGTTGCCGACCGGCGCATCAGGGCATATTGCACACGCTTCTGGCGCAGCGTGATCGAGCTCTCCAAAGAATATCAGTACAGTCTCATCGACGGCGAATGAAGAACAGCATAGGCAACAGCGTCATCCTCACCCTCTTCGGAGAGAGTCACGGCCCTGCCGTAGGGGTCGTGCTGGACGGTCTCGCGTCGGGCATCAGGGTGGATGAAGACTTCATCGCGGAGCAACTGCGCCGCCGCCGTCCCTCCGGGCCGCTCGACACGGCACGCTCGGAGAAGGACGATTACAGGATATTGAGCGGGGTCTATGACGGCTTTACCACCGGCTCGCCGCTCGCGATCGTCATCCCCAACGGAGATGTCCGCAGCGCCGGCTACTGCGACCGTATTGCCCGTCCGTCGCACGCCGACTATGCGGCGGCGATGAAGTATCACGGCTTCGAAGACCCGAGGGGCGGCGGCCACTTCTCCGGCAGGGTCAGCGCAGGGATAGTCGCCGCGGGTGCAATCTGCATCAAGGCTCTGGCCTCCAAGGGGATAAGCATAGGGACCCATATGCTCGGCTGCGGCGGAGTCCCGGACAGACCCTTCAGCCTCGACCCCGCGCAGGAGATAATCTTCGTCAGCGGAAAAGACTTCCCCGTCCTTGACGAAGAGGCCGGAGAGGCGATGCGGAGGGCGATACTCGCAGCGAAGCAGGACGGCGACTCCGTCGGGGGAGCGCTCCAGACGGCTGTCTGCGGACTGCCCGCAGGAGTGGGCGAGCCCTGCTTTGACTCTCTGGAGGGGATGATATCCCGGGCTCTCTTCGCCATAGGCGGCATCAAGGGTGTAGAATTCGGAGACGGTTTCGCTCTGGCGGGTATGCGCGGGTCGCAGGCCAATGACCCGTTCCGCCTAAAGGATGGCAAAGTGGTCACGGCGAGCAACCGCAGCGGCGGTATCAACGGCGGTCTCAGCAACGGTATGCCGCTGATATTCAATATGGCAGTGCGTCCGACCCCGTCCATCGCGCGGATGCAGAAGAGCGTGGACCTGGGAAGCGGACGCGAAGCGGATCTGGAGATCCGGGGCCGTCACGACCCCGCCATCGTCCGGAGGCTGTGTCCGGTGGTGGACGCTATGGTGGCGGTGGTGCTCTGCGATGCGCTTGTGATGCGTTTCGGGACCGATTATCTCAAGTAGCGTTATGGAAAATGTCGGAATGAAGAATATGGTTTTCAAGCGGAAACTCATTATTCCGAAGGAAATCAAGGAGATGTATCCGCTCTCCGTCGAGGGCTGCCGGGCCAAGTCTGCCAACGACGCGGCGATAGCGGACATATTCACGGGCAGAAGCGACCGTCTGCTGCTGGTCATAGGCCCCTGCTCCGCCGACAGGGAGGATGCGGTGCTGGACTATGTCTCCCGACTGCGCACTCTACAGGGAAAGGTTGCCGACAAGATAGTGATGGTGCCGAGGGTCTATACCAACAAGCCGCGCACCAGCGGCGAGGGCTACAAGGGGATGCTGCACCAGCCCGACCCGACGGCGGGCTCCGATATGCTCGGGGGTCTGATCGCCGCCCGCAAGATGTTTATGCGGATAATAGACCTGACCGGATTCTCCGCCGCCGACGAGATGCTGTACCCCGACAACTACCGCTATTTTTCCGACATACTCTCCTACGTCGCCGTGGGCGCGCGCTCGGTCGAGAACCAGCAGCACCGCCAGACGGCGAGCGGGCTGGACATCCCGGTGGGGATGAAAAACCCGACCGGGGGCAATCTCTCCGTGATGATGAACGCGGTCAGGGCGGCGCAGCGTCCGCACACTTTCATATACCGCAACTGGGAGGTGCAGACCAAGGGCAACCCTCTGTCGCACGCGATATTGAGAGGATATGTGGACTCGAGGGGCATCAGCCACCCCAACTACCACTATGAAGACCTTGAGCAGCTTTCGGAACTCTATGCGGAGAGCGGACTGGAGAATCCTGCCCTGATAGTGGACTGCAACCACAGCAACTCCGGCAAGCAGTACCTGGAGCAGATACGCATCGCCAAGGAAGTCCTACACAGCACGAGGCACAGCGCGGAAATCCGCTCCCTCGTGAAGGGGCTGATGATAGAGTCCTATATCGAGGACGGGGCGCAGAACGCCTCCGACGGGGTCTACGGGCGCTCGATCACCGACCCCTGCCTCGGCTGGGAGAAGACGGAGCGGCTGGTGCTCGACATAGCGGCGCTCCGCTAGTCTTTCTTCTCGTAGAGGAAGCGCTTGATCTTGTGGGTCGCCGTCTTGATGAACGGTTCGCGCTGGATCTCCACGGACTTTATGTTCGAGAATTTGCTCACCTTGGCGTTGACGAAGTCCAGAATGGCCTGCTTGCGGGCTTCAAGGTCCTCGATGAACTTGTCCTGACCCTCGAGATCCCAGTCTATGATGTTGTCGTTGAACTGCACCAGGGCCACCAGCTTGCCGTCCCTCTGCACGACGAGCGACTCCCCGATGCCGTCGATGCCGTTGATGACGGTCTCGATCTCTTCAGGGTATATGTTCTCTCCGGAAGCGCCGATGATCACGCTGCCGAGCCTGCCCTTTATCGAATATCTGCCCCGCTTGTCGATGCAGGCGAGGTCGCCGGTGCGGAACCAGCCGTCCTGGGTCATCACGGAGCGGGTGCGTTCGTAGTCCTTATAGTAGCCGAGCATCACGTTGGGACCCTTGACGCAGATTTCCCCCTCACCGGTGGCAGGGTTGACGTCTTCGAGCCGGACTTCGCAGCCCCTTACAGGGCGTCCGGTGGTACCGAGATGGGTTTTGAAAGGAGCTGCGGTGCATATCAGCGGCGCAGTTTCCGTCAGCCCGTAGCCTATCGCGTAAGGGAAGCCGGCCTTGCGGAGGAAGTTCTCCACTCCGCTGTCGAGCTTGGCCCCGCCGATGCCGAAGAATCTGATCCTCCCGCCGAAAGTCTTCTTGAGTTTCATCCCCACGAGGGCGTACAGCAGCCAGGAGGCGTGCTTCTCCAGATATGAGAGGAACTTGCTGCCCCTGATGGTCGGCACTATGCTGCTGCGGTAGATCTTCTCTATGATCAGAGGTACCGAGAGCATAATGGTGGGCCGTATCTTGGCGAGAGTGGCGACCAGGACTGACGGCGTGGGCACTTTCTGGATATATTCCACTCTCGCCCCGACGGAGAAGGGGTATAGCATCCCGATGCTCATCTCGTAGGTGTGGGCCATAGGCAGGATGGAGAGGAATACATCCCTCTTGTTGGCCTTGAAACTGTACCACGAGTTGAGGACGTTGGTGCAGAAGTTCCTGTGGCAGAGCATCACTCCCTTGGCGCTGCCGGTGGTGCCGGAGGTGTAGAGTATCGCCGCGATGTCAAGGGCCGTCGGGCGGCTGACCTTGCCGTCGCAGGTGTAGGAAGAGCCTTCCGCCTTGATGAAGCTCAGGTCGCCTATGGCGATGACGAGCTTGAGCCGCTTCATCGCGGCCTCGCTGAGCTTCGGGAGCTGCTTCTTGGAGATGAATATCGCCTGCGCTTCGGAGTGGACGAGTATGTTCTCCACCTCGCCCGGGGAGAGCTCCGGGAGCATAGGCACGGCAATGCGTCCGTAGACGGTGGTCGCGAAGAACGCGGCGCTCCAGTGCGGGGAGTTCTCCGAGAGTATCGCCACCTTGTCTCCGGCCCCGATGCCGAAGTTGGAGAGTATGCGGGAGATATTGTCGCAGCAGTCCCTGAACTGCGCGTAGGTATAGCGCTGACCTCCACCCACGAACTCTACGGCCGTCCTCCCCGCGAAGGAGGCAGTCGAGCGTTCGTAGAGTTCAGCAAGGGTGCTGAATTGCGGTTTCATCTCGCGGCGGTATATTGGCGGAGACCCTCCGCGAGGATACTGAGAGCTTTGCGGAGCTCAGGCACTTCCAGCACATATGCGATGCGGACCTGGTTCCTGCCCTCTCCCGGAGTCTTGTAGAACGAGGCTGCAGGGGTGACCATAGTGGTCTTTCCGTCCATACGGAAATCCGTCAGCATCCACCGCGTGAAGTCTTCGGCATCCTCCACCGGCAGCTCCGCCACCGTGTAGAACGCGCCCATAGGCAGCGGGGCATATACGCCAGGGATGTCATTGAGCATCTGCACCGCGCAGTCGCGGCGGCGTATATATTCCTCCCTGACTTCGTCGAAGTAGCTCTGCGGGGTGTCGAGAGCGCCGATGGCGGCGTACTGCCCCAGTACTGGAGGACAGAGCCTGGACTGGGCGAACTTCATTGCGGCGGCCATTACCTCCCTGTTGTGCGAGGCGACGACTCCGATGCGCGCGCCGCAGAGGTTGTATCTCTTCGATACGGAATCCACAAGGATGACATTCTGCCCGCAGCCCGGGATGTTCATTGCGGAGAAGTGCGGCTCGTCGGTGTAGCAGAACTCGCGGTAGACCTCGTCGCAGATGAGGAAGAGGTCGTGCCTGAGGCAGAACTCTCCCAGCGCGAGCATCTCGGCCTTGTCGAAGAGCTTGCCGGACGGGTTGCACGGATTGCTTATCAGCACCGCGCGGGTGCGCGGACCCAGCACTTTCTCGAATTCGGAGATGTCCGGGATCGCGAAGCCCTGACGGATGTCGCTGTGGACAGCCTTGAGGGTGATGCCGTTGAGGAATGCGAAAGTCTGGTAGTTGGTGTAGTAAGGCTCCACCACGATGATCTCGTCGCCCTCGCCCGCCGCAATCTGCATCGCGCAGGAGAAAGCCTCGCTGCCCGCCACTTCGACCAGCATTTCGCTCACCTCGATGTCGATGCCCAACTTCCTGTAGTATCTGTTCACCAGCCCCTCCCGCAGCTCCATCAGTCCTGCGGAGTTGGTGTAGGAGAGGTGGTGCAGGCCGGAGCATCTATCCATCACCGCCTTGACCGCGCAGTCGGGAGACTTGATGTCGGGAGCGCCTACGTTGAGGTGATACACCTTCGTGCCGGCGGCCTTTGCCGCATCGGCGAGAGGGACCAGCTTCCGGATGGCGGAAGCGGGCATTGTCCTCGCTTTTTCCGATATTTTCAGAGCCATAAATCCAGTACTCAAGTTTCGCAAGTAATAAACTTTGTTGTAAAATAAGCATTGTGCAGTACTT
>CAVILJ010000071.1:0-5431 GCA_963643555.1 Acetatifactor sp. | reverse complement strand
TCAAGCTGGACGAAGCTTTGGAATATTACAAAGTGTCGCGGAGCAAGTTCTTCGCGGCGGTGAGGAAAGCAGGAATACGGCCACGGCGCATCAAGGGTGCACGGAACGCTGAACCCGGAATACCTTGAGCAGCGATATTTTCCGGGCCGTTCGCTAAATCCGTAAAAAGTTATTATATTGCAGGCACTTGCGGTGCTCCGGCACGGTAAGCGGATGAAGATGAACTTAGTTTTAACGCGATGACCAAGGAAAACAAAGAATGGATATGCTCCGTATGTGGATACAAGCATATCGGGCCGGAGCCTCCGAAGGAGTGCCCGGTTTGCCACGTGGCGAAAGAGTATTTCGATGAAGCCGGGAAGGAGCCGGAACTCGGGTGAGTCCCGCTGAACAGCTACAGGCGGCGTCCCGTCTGGAAGCAGGAGGCCTCACAACAGCATCAGCAATTGGCCGGAGATGACGCGGAGAAACATCTCCACCGGATAGACCGTGGCATAGGCAACGGACGGTGAGTCGTCATCTACGGTGCTGAGCGCATAGTTGAGGGCGATCGGATTGGCCATAGCGCCGCAGAGCATCCCCGCGCTCTCCGCGTAGCCGACTCCGCAGAACTTCGACGCGACAACTCCCGTCAGCAGCACCGGAATGACAGCCAGAACTATACTGACGGCAATCCACACCAGTCCTTCCGGCCTGAGTACGGTGGCGAAGAACCCCGGCCCGGCGCTGAGGCCGAGGCCGGCGAGATAGACCGTGATCCCCAGCTGCCTCAGCATCAGATTGGCGCTGTGGGTCGTGTAGGTTGTCAGGTGAATCCTCGGTCCGAAGGCTCCCATCAGGATGCCGACGACTATCGGGCCTCCGGCGATGCCGAGCCTGACAGGGACGCTCATCCCCGGGAGCGAGACCGGCAGGCTGCCCAGTATCAGCCCGAGCATCAGGCCGATGAAGATAAAGAGCAGGTTGGGGTTGCGCAGCTCCTTCTCCTGGTTGCCCAGCACCTCCGACACCCTTCCTATCGCCTTCTCCTCGCCGACTATGGTGAGCTTGTCTCCGATCTGGAGCCGCAGGTCGCGGGACGGCAGGATGTCGATACCGGCGCGGTTGACTCTGGTGATATTGATTCTGTAGGCGTTGCGCAGGTGCAGGTCGCCGAGCTTGGCTCCGTTGATGTCGGACTTGGTGACGAAGATGTGTCTGGAGATCAGCATCCCGTCGAGATGGTTCCAGTCGATATCCTTCTGGTTCCAGTCTTTCACCACCTTCTCGCCGAAGAGCTGCTCCGCCGCCCCCGCCTCGGTCTCCCGTGTAAGGACGAGGATATGCTCCCCCTCTTCGAGGACCGTGTCTCCGTCGGGGATGATGACCTGGCCCTGTGCGCCGTCCGGACCGCCGTATTTCCACACGCGGGACACCACCAGGCGGATGTGGGAGCCCTTCATTATCTCCCGGAGGGGTTTTCCGAACACGGCCGGGTTGCTCACGCGGAACTCCGTTACGAATGCCGGTTTGTCGTGGTCTTCTTTCGGGCGGTCAGTCCTGCGGAAGAGGGTCTTGAGCAGCGCCACGCACAATATCACGCCTATGACCCCGAAGGGGTAGCCGACGGCGCAGGCTGTGGCCATCTCGTTGGAGACAGCCCCGGAGTCGGGACTGATCTGGAGCAGGGTCTGCTGAGCCGCTCCGAGCATAGGGGTGTTGGTGACCGCTCCTGTGAGCAGGCCCGTAGCCACCGGGAGGGAAAGGCCGCACAGACGGCTCGCCGCGAGTGTCATAAGCGTGCCGCCGAGAAGCACCGCGAAAGCGAGGAGGTTCAGTTTGATGCCGCCCTTTTTAAGAGAGGGGAAGAAGCTCGGCCCGACCTGCAGTCCCAGAGTATAGACAAACAGGATGAGTCCGAAGTTCTGCGCCAGGGCGAGCATCTTGGGGTCGATGGCGAGGCCGAAGTGTCCGGCAAGGATGCCGGCGAAGAAAACGAAGGTTATTCCGAGGCTGATGCCTCTGAATTTCAGCCTGTTGCACAGAAGCCCGACGGCGCATATCAGTGACAGGACGAGGATTGCCTGCGTGCAGGACTGATCGGTGAATATGTTGATGAGCCAGTTCATTATCGTACCGTAATTCTATGTATTGTTCCGGAGATCCGTTGTCACTGCCGACTTGCCAGCTATAGTTCAGCCTCGATATCAGCGAGAAGTTGCACGTCGGCGGGGAGCCAGCGGACGGTGTGGAGGCTGGCGGCACTCAGCCAGCGGGAGGCTTCGTGTTCGTTCAGATGAAGGGCTTCCGAGGTGAGATGGCAGCGGAAGCAATACATCGTCAGGTGGAAATCGGGATAATCCCATTCGACGGTCCGTAGCAGATTCCCTACGGTGATTTCGGCGTCCAGCTCTTCTTTGATCTCGCGCACAAGAGCCTGCTGTGGGGTTTCTCCCGCTTCTATTTTCCCGCCCGGAAATTCCCACCAGTCCTTCCACTCTCCATAGCCTCTCTGGGTGGCGAAAACTTTTCCGTCCCTTATGATGATTGCCGCGGACACGATCACATTTTTCATAGCAGGCGCTCCGGTTAATTATCCGACAATTCCTTGATCCCGATCACGTTCCGCAGGTAGTCGTAGGTGCTGTCATACAGCTCCGGCAGCCTTGTGATGTCATTCGGGTTACCTTCCGGGACGCAGATGACCATTCCCTGTCTGGCCCGTGTCAACAGGACCCTGTACGCGTTCTTCTGATACAGCCTCAGGGTCGGATCGTTGATATTGCGCCAACACTGGACAGACTCGTCATCCTCATCTCTCCTGCTCCCGATTTTATGATACGCCCATTGGCCGTCCTTGTACTGGAAATCAGCATCCCAGACGAGGCAGGTCCAATCCAATTCGAGGCCCTGCACATCGAATTCGGATACGGCATCCTCAAGGAAGAGAGAAGACCGGATATCATCCGGACCATTGAGGAAATATGCGGTGACAGAAGGCTTTACCCTGACATCAATCGCGAGGGGCTTCAGGCGGCTGGCCTTTGACGAGACAAGCAGGCCATACCTGTCAGAGCTGCCCTTCGCCCATTCTCTGAGCCGTCTTTTCGCCGCCTGCAGATCCCTCGTGACAAGGATAGGATAGTCATTGAGCGACTGTAGTTCACATCTGGCCGCCTCTGGTTCAATATCAAGGAGATCCTTGACGAAAGAAGCGAGCCTTTCAGCCTTGAAAGAGCGCCTGCTGACCGCAAGGTGCAGCTCGGAGCATCTATGGACATTGCAATGATGCGCTTCGAGTTCGGAGAGAGCTTCGCCCGCCATATACTCGCTGTCATACAGTTTGTCGCTGATATAGATGTGCCAATCCGGATAGCTGCGGTTCAGAGCCTTGATCCATTCGTCAATGCCGGCCTCGTCGTGGTTGATTTCCTGACCGCCGCCGACAAGGCATACAACCACACCCCAGTCCGGGTGCCGGTCAAGGCAGGAGATGAGGAATTCCGGTTCTGACATCGGGAAATCACTCCAGTTGTGCTTGTCTTTCATAAACCCGGCAAGCCCTCTTTTGGTCCAGGCTCGCTGAGCCTCGTCAAAGATGGCCACGTGATCTATCGGGATAAAATTGCTTGTGTTTGAGCGGCGGTGCTCGACATCTTCCACTATCCTGCCGTCTTTCTCGACAGTGTTTTCCAGGCAGGCCCTTCTGTATCTGTGGACCATCTGTATTATTGCCCGGACCTCTGATGAGGCGGCCTTCTTCGTTTTGGCTTTTTCGAGCGCTCTGATTGCAGCCTCTTCGTCCGTCTTGCTCGATGAGTTCCTCTTGATTTCGGAAATCTTCCTTTCCCGCTCTGCTTTGGATTGCGCCACCATATCCCTTGCCAGAGCTTCGCACAGCACCTCCACAAGCGGCCCGTTTCCGGAAAGATATACCGCCCTGTCCTCCTGGTCTTTGATATGTTCTGCCGCGATATCCATTCCGACAAGGGTCTTGCCGGCCCCCGGGACGCCGGTTACAAAGCAGATTGATTTACGCCTATAGGCCTTGGCCGAGGAGATTATGTCATTGACCGCATCGCAGGTTTTGAAAAAATCATTGTCTTCCGAGCCGCGATGGGCTATATCTTTGACCGTATGGTTCTTATACATATGGGTGACCGCCTCTATTATGGTCGGGGTCGGCTCATATTTGCTGTTCAGCCAATCCTCGTCCGTGGAGTGTTCAGACTGCGGGATGGCGGATAGGCAATACTCGATTGCGTCCGGGAGGGTCTCTGTGTTGCAGAGCAAGGGCGCATAGATGCGATCACGGTATTCTTCCAGCGCAAGCCCGCGCCCACGGGCATCAGTGATGACAAGAATCGGCACGATATACCTGTGCTCGCTCTCTTTGTGGAAGTTTTTCAGATCAAGCGCATAATCGAAGACCTGAATGGCATCGGCGCTCTGGAAGCTATCCTTGAATGCCTTGTATTCGAGGATGAAAACGATGCCTTCTATAAGCAGGATGACATCAATACGGCGCCCCAGCCGCGGGATTGTATATTCAAACACAACCGACCCCTTGCCAGAGTATTTGCCAAGCATTGGCCGCAGGTCCTGAAGTTCGCGGTCCCAGGCGCGTCCTTGCGTACTGAACAGGGAAGAGAACTCCCTCGAGCCCCGGTCTAATTCTGCCAGTATTTCATTATCCGTCGTTTGCAGAAAATGAGATATGGTATCTGCAAAATAGTAGCGCTTCATACTGTTATCGAGTGTGCCCTTGCTTGAGGGCAAATTTACGAAATAATCCTTGTCCGGCAAGACTGAGTAAGCGTGAAAAATAAGATGCGGACCGTGTCGTGGAGTCCACCGCGCAGAGCTCGTCCTTGCCGAGCCTGTCGGCCCTGTGCCTGCAAAGGCTCATCCTCTCGGCTTCCGATATGGACTGCGTCAGGCGGGTTATCGTCATTGGCGTGAGCTCTCTCGAAGACGGAGCCTTTTCCAAGTTCTGCCACCTGGCAACGCGGCTCCAGCTGTTGCCGGTAGCAAAAGAGTAGTACGCAAGGGTGAGGACATCGTTCACGATCTCGGCGTTCTCGTAGAAGGTCGCCATCAGGTCCGCCCTGAGACCGACCTTGTCCGCCACCCTCTCGAGAAGCCAGACGTCTCCATAGAAGCGGTTGACATCAGTGCCTTCATACGCCGGACGGCCCCGCTTGCGTCCGCTCTCGAGCTTCTCGATCTCGCTCAAGTCCCAGCCTTCGGGGAAGATGAGCCTGGCCCGCTCCCCAAGCGGGGCGTACAGGTACTGCTTCCCGGGAATGAACTTCAGGTCGTCCGTCACCGTGCCCCAATGCAGACAGGAGTATTTTCTCTTGCCGTCCCCGGTCAGCGTATATGGGTGAGTGGTCGCGTACATATATCCCCCGTTCTTATGAAGAGATACACGGTAGATGCTGTCAACTTT
>CAVILJ010000070.1:0-5465 GCA_963643555.1 Acetatifactor sp. | reverse complement strand
CCTAACGTCAAGTTCGACGCCAAGTGGGGCTCCAACTCCCGCCTCATCCCGCAGTACGACGTGATCAGCGACCCTGCGGAATATTACGAGACCTGGTACAAGCTCCTCTACAACAAGTCCTACTACGCCGGCAAGTCGGTGGCGGAGTCCTATGCCGACGCCGACAAGAACCTCTACGACCGCAACAACGGCGGTCTCGGGTACAAGGTCTATACCGTGCCTGACGGGCAGAACCTCATCGGACGCAACTTCAAGATCAACCCGAACGCGACCCTCGGCTACGACGACGGCGAGTACTATTATACTCCTGACAACTGGTACGACGAGGCGTTCCACAACTCGTTCCGCCAGGAGTACAACATCTCCGCCAGCGGCAACAAGGACGGTCTCTCCTACTACGGCAGCGTGGGCTACCTCAACGACGGGGGCATCATCAACAACTCCGGCTACAAGCGTTACACCGCCCGCATCAACGCCGACTACCAGGCCAAGTCCTGGCTCAAGTTCTCCACCAACATCAGCTACTCCCACGGGGACTATTCTTCTCCGGGCACTTACGGCTACGGTTCTTCGGGCAACATCTTCTACATCGCCAATATGATCGGCCCTATCTATCCGCTCTACATCCGCAGGAGCGGCACCCACGAGATAGTCGAGGAGAACGGTCTGAAGAAGTACGACGCCAACAACACCAACTTCTCGCGTCCGTCCATCGTCGGCAATGCCGTCCGCGACAACGAGATCGACCGCAACCAGTACTATTCCGACGTGCTCACCGGCAAGTGGGGCGTGGTGGTCAGCCCGGTCAAGGGGCTTGACCTCAGCGCCAACATAGGCGTGATGAGCGACAACTCCCGCTACAACGGCTACTCCAGCCCGTTCGGTTCCGCAGCCAGCGTAGACGGCTCCGTCGGAGTCTCAAGCAGCAGGGTGTTCACGGTCAACAACCAGTATCTCGCTACCTACAAGACCGACTTCGGCGGCAGCAGGCATCACTTCGACGCCCTCGTGGGCTTCGAGATGTACAAGCTCCTCAGCCAGAGCCTCTCCGGGTCCAACGACCATATGTTCAACCCGTATATCGGCGAACTCAACAACGCCGACGGCACGAGCAGCAAGAAAGCGCAGTCAAGTTCCAGCAGCTATATGACCCAGGGCATCCTCTCCAGAGTGCAGTACGACTACGACGGCAGATATTTCATCAGCGGCTCTTTCCGCCGCGACGCCTCCTCACGCTTCGCTCCAGGTCACCGCTGGGGTAACTTCGGCAGCGTCGGCGCCGCCTGGCTCCTCTCCAAGGAGAACTTTATGAGCGACGTCAGCTGGGTGGATATGCTCAAGCTCAAGTTGAGCTACGGTGTGCAGGGCAACGACAACCTCGGAAGCTACTTCCCGTATACTGACCAGTACACCCACTCCTATAATGAGGAGACCGGGGAATACTCCCTCAACCTGACCTACAAGGGTAACGAGGACCTCACCTGGGAGTCTTCACACTCGTTCAACGTCGGCGCGGACTTCGAACTCCTCGGAGGCTGGCTCAACGGTAGCGTCGAACTCTTCGACCGCATCACCTCCGACCTCCTCTATTCCAAGCAGGTGCCGCTGTCTTCGGGCAACCCTACCGGATATATCCCTGTCAACGTGGGCTCCATCAGCAACAAGGGAGTCGAGGTGATCCTCGACGGAGGCATCGTCCGCACGAAGAACGTAAGCTGGGACTGGAACATCAACCTCAGCCACTATGTCAACACGATACTCTCTCTCGACGAGAGCGTATCCGAGGAAGGCATCAAGGGCAGCACCCGCATCTACAAAGTGGGCGGCTCGCTCTACGAGTCCTATGTACGCAAATATGCGGGAGTGGACCGCGAGACCGGCAAGGCCCTCTACTACAAGAAGGTAAAGGACGAAGACGGCAAGTGGACGGGCGAGACCACTACGACCACAGTATTCACGGAGGCCGACCAGTTCGAGTGCGGCACTACCCTGCCTAAGGTTTACGGCGGTTTCGGAACCTCTCTGAGGGCATATAACCTCGACTTCTCCGTACAGTGCTCATTCCAGCTCGGAGGCAAGTACTACGACGGCACCTACCAGTCCCTGATGCTCACCCAGTCATCCGCCGGCAACAACATCCATAAGGACATCCTCAATGCCTGGACAGAGGACAACAAGGATAGCAATATCCCTCGCCTCGACGGTGACGCTACCGTGGGTCAGAGCGCGGTCGACAGGTTCTTCGTAAGCTCCAACTTCCTGAGCGTCAATAATGTGACCATCGGATATACCTTCCCTACAAATGTCGCCAAGAAGCTCGGTCTCGGAAGCCTCAGAATCTATGCCGCAGGCGAGAACCTCGCGGTGCTGACCGCACGAAAGGGTATCGACCCTCGCTACTCTATGGGTATCGGCTCATATACTTCCGGCTCCGGCCTCAACTCAGGCTCATACTCCGCGATGCGCAACATCACCGGAGGCATCACTCTCACTTTCTAACGCTTAAAACGGAATTACAATGAAACACTCCAAATATTATTCAGTTATTGCTCTCACGGGAATACTGACACTGGGAGCCTGCTCAGACATCGACCTCGTGGAGCCGCAGGGCGGCACCCTGCTTGCCAAGCAGCTTGAGGCGACGACTTCCGTTCTCCCCGCAAGGGCCGACGCCACATTTACGGGAATGTATTTCAAGCTCGGAGACCCTCTCTCGTACGGCAATTTCTCCCAAGACCGTCCGGACGACTTCAGCTTCGTGATGATGGCGTTCTCCAACGACCTTGAGGTGGCCGATGTAGTGGGGCAGGACAACAACTACAACTGGTTCTCCGTATGCTCCGAACTCACTTCCCGCAACGCGAACTACGCCAATCCGTACATCCGCTACCGAGGAGTCTATGACGAGGTGTCAAGGGCCAACGACGTGATCAAGGCCTACGGCGAAATCACCGAGGAGACCTCCGCCGACATCAGGTACAAAGTGGCGCAGGCGCACGCCGTCCGTGCGTTCAGCTATCTCAACATAGCTCCGTACTTCCAGTTCAGCTACGCGACCTCCGCCGACAAGCCTTGCGTGCCTATCGTCACTGAGAACACGACCGACTTCACCAACAACCCGCGCGCGAGCGTCAAGGACATATATGACCTGATTATCTCCGACCTCGACTATGCCGTGGCAAATCTCGAGGGCTACCGTAGGCCTGACAAGTCCAAGATTGACCAGCAGGTGGCCTACGGTCTGCGGGCGAGGGCGTACCTCTATATGGCCGAATGGGCCAAGGCCGCCGAAGACGCCGCCAAGGCCATCGAGGGATATACTCCGGCGAGCATAGCGGAGGTCAGCACCCCGTCGTTCTACAATATCGCGGACCACAACTGGCTCTGGGGCTATGATATGACGCTCGACGCCGCCAAGACGGAACGCTATGCGACTTCGTCCTCCTGGATCCGTTCATTCTCGGGATACAGCTATTCTGCCGGTACCGGCTCTTACTTCTGCATCAACAATCTGCTCTATAATAAGATTGACGACAACGACGTGCGCAAGGGCTGGTGGATCAACGAGGACTATTATTCTCCGCTTCTTGACGGCCTCACCTGGGGTACGCTCACAGGTCAGCAGATCGCAACCGAGACATATAGCGTATCGGGCGAAGTCGTCAAGGAAATCTTCCTTCCTTATACCAATGTCAAGTTCGGTATGTACAAAATCGGCGACACCACCAATGAGGAGGACTGGCCGTTTATGAGGGTCGAGGAGATGATTCTCACCCGTGCCGAGGGTCTCATCAAGAGCGGCAATGTCGCGGAGGGTACCAAGGTTCTCAACGACTTCGTCGGCACATACCGTTGTCCGGGATACGATGCCGCATCCACCGGACGCAGCATCGAGGACGAGGTGTGGTTCCAGAGGAGAGTCGAGCTTTGGGGCGAAGGATTCTCAAATGCTGACACGAGGCGTCTCGGCAAGCCTATGGTACGCTTCCACGGCAGCAGCAAGGACGAGAGCAACTGGCCTACCGCATACCGCTTCAATATGAGGGCCGATGACGGCTGGTGGCTGCTCCGCTTCTGCACCGACGAGATTAACACCAACTTCGGCATCGTCGACAACGAGGGCGGAAGCCTCCCTGTCGCCGACCAGGAGCCGAACCTTCTTGATGGAGTTACAGACTAAACGATTAACACGGAATTAAGATGAAAAAGACATTTAAATATTTGCTTGCGCTTGCCGCGCTGTCGTTCGCTGCGGCGGCTTGCGTCAAGGAGACAGTCCACGAGGCGGGCGAGCCCGAGGTGGACGGATGCTACGGGGTTTACTTCCCGGCACAGGATTCCGATCTTATACTCGACCCGGCCGACCCTACCAAGGCCAGCATCGCCGTGGCGCGCACTCTGTCCGACGGGGCCATCGAAGTGCCTGTGGTCGTGGCTGATACGAGCGGAATATTCTCAGTGTCCAGCCTCTCTTTCGAGGATGGACAGAGCGAGTCCAGCATCTCTCTCGAGTTCGCGCAGAGCGTGATCGGCAAGACCTACTATGTATCGTTCAAGATTGAAGACCCGCAGTATGCCTCAAAGTACAACAGCAACCCTATCGCCCTCGACTTCAGAGTGACAAGGGAGAAGTGGAACGAGCTCGGGCCTATAGGCTTCGATGAGAACTACCTCTGGGGCATTTCAGTCGCCCAGGACTCCGAATACGCAGCCATCCTCTACAGCAACGACAATGACCCTAACCTCTACCGTGTGGAGAATCCGTTTGCCAAGAGATACCCCAACTTTACCGACGGCAGCGAATGGTTGACCTTCAGGGTGCTCAAAAAGGGAGACGTCGTTCTGGCAGGGACTGACTTCGAGTCCAAGATTACCGAAGAGGGCCTCGTGTATTACGATAACTTCAACACCGGATATACATACAACAGCAATAAGATATGGCTTATGCATCCGTCCAGGTTCGGAGCTTACAAGAATGCACCGGAGAGCTGGGGAGTGTATAACCGTGTGCTCCAGTATCAGGAGAACGGACTGCCCGCTGCGGTTTCCATAGCTCCTTACTACATAGCCGGTACAGGAGGATGGACCGGAGGAGTTGGTATGCAGAGTGTAGTGATTACCTTCCCGGGAGCAGTCCTTACCGACTACAGCGTCAAGGCTGAGGCCGGAGAGACCGTGGACGGAGAGATACCTGTAGCGTTCAAGTTCGGAGCTGATGTGGCCGCAGTGAAATACTGCGTGTACGAGGGTTCTCTCAGCACCGCCGTGGTCAATAAATACGCGGCTGCCATAGGTGACGGCACGGAGACCAACGCGGTGGAACTCGACATCGAGAAGGGCGCTGTCTCACTGTCGCTTGAGAAGAGCGGAATCTACACCCTCGTGGCGGTAAGCTTCGATGAGGCCAATGAAGCCAAGGGACACTGCTCCGCAGAGTTCAGCTATGTGGCTTCCGGGGACGAGGA
>CAVILJ010000069.1:0-6112 GCA_963643555.1 Acetatifactor sp. | reverse complement strand
ACTTGCCGTAGCCTGTCATTGACCGTATCATAGTGATGATGGTGTTTGTTCTATATGCAAAAAATCCCTTTCAGACGATTCTGAGAGGGATCTAAGCGGTGCGGAAGGGACTCGAACCCTCGACCTCCGGCGTGACAGGCCGGCATTCTAACCAGCTGAACTACCGCACCAGACTGGCTGCCTTTTCCAAAGGCGGATGCAAATATAGGCATAATTTGCAAATCTACAAGCGCGGGGGTGAAATTTTCCTGAAATTTTTCGCGCCCCGCCACGACACGTCCGGCCTGCTGCCGGAAATGAAAGGGAACTTGACACGCAAAACCCCGCAGACTGCCGGCAAAGCGGCGATGATGGCGGCAAACGCAGACGGCAGTCACCCCAATTTGCATACGACGCAATTTATATCTAAATTTGCACGTTTGCGCACGGTAGCGCTTGCCGCTAGACCGCTTTGTTGATATAAACGATTCAAGCATAATGAAAAAACTTTACTTTTTAGTCGCGGGACTGCTTCTGCTGCTCTCCTGCCCGGTATTCGCCCAGATGACGGACGACCAGGTCGTGCAGTATGTCCAGTCCGCCGTCGCCGAGGGGAAGAGCGAAAGCCAGATCGGCAAGGAACTGCTCGCCAGGGGCGTGACGAAGGAGCAGGCCGAGAGGCTCAAGTCAAAGTACGGTGAGCAGATGGACAATAAGAGCGGCTCGGTCGCCGCTATGGCCGCATCCGGCAGCCTTTACGGCAGAGACTCCCGCGCCAGCGAGCAGACCGGAGACCCGGTGACGGGCAGGAGCAATGATGCCGACACCTACGGAAAGGCATTGGAGACAGTAGCCGGCGCGAATGACAAAGCCGGCGGCGTCCCGGTATTCGGACACGACATCTTCGGGAAGAATTCCGCCGTGTCGTTCGAACCTAACGAGAATGTCGCCACTCCCGAGAACTACGTACTGGGTCCGGGGGATGAAGTGATCATAGAAATCTGGGGCGTCAGCGAAGCGACCATCAGCTCCGTCATCTCCCCGGAAGGCCGCATAAGCATCAGCCAGGTCGGGCCCGTCCAGCTCAGCGGCCTGACCATCAAGGAAGCCGCACAGAAGCTCAAGGGCAAACTCTCCGGCAAATACGCCAGCGTGTCCGAGTCCAACTTCAGCGTGACTCTAGGCCGCATCCGCACCATACAGGTCAATGTGCTCGGTCAGGTCAACACCCCGGGCACCTTCCGCCTCTCCCCGTTCACCACGGTGTTCAACGCGATATACCGCGCAGGCGGCGTCAATGAGAGCGGCGGCCTGCGCAACGTGCAGGTGGTGCGCGGCGGCAAGGAGATAGCGACAGTGGATATCTATGACTTCCTCTTCACCGGACGCACCGACAGCGACATCTCGCTCCTCGAAGGGGACGTGGTGATGGTGCCGCCGTATGCCGAGCTCGTCACCGTGGAGGGCGACGTCAAGATGCCGATGAAATATGAACTCAAGGAGGGCGAGACCCTCGACAAGCTGATAGGCTATGCCGGCGGCTTCGCCAGCGCGGCCTACCGCGATGACGTGAAGATAGTCCGCAGCACCGGACACGAGAAGGAGATACTCACGGTGCGCAACTCCGAATTCGGCTCCTGCGCCCTGCAGGACGGCGACGTCGTGACCGTGGGCTCCAACCTCGAGCGCTTCGCCAACAGGGTGGAGGCCAGGGGCTATGTCTTCCGTCCGGGAGAGTTCCAGTTCGGGGGCGACATCGCGACCGTACGCCAGCTGGTCAGCGCCGCCGGCGGCCTCAAAGAGGACGCGTTCCGAGGGCGTGCCGTGCTTCTCAGGGAGAAGGATGACCTCAGCCTCGAGACTGTCCCTCTCAATATAGGCGCGATAGTCGACGGTAGCGCGGAAGATATGCTGCTCCGCAAGAACGACGTGCTGGTAGTGTCCGGCATCTACGAGCTTGAGGACCGGGGCACGCTCACCATCAACGGAATGGTGACGCGTCCGGGCGAATACCCGTATGCCGACAGGACCACCGTCGAGGACCTCATCCTGCAGGCGGGCGGTCTGCTGGACGGCGCGTCCACTTCGAGGGTGGACGTGACCCGCAGGATCTATGACCCGGCTTCGATGACCTGGTCCGACACCCTCGCGCTCGCCTACAGCTTCGCCATCAAGGACGGTCTGTCCATCGGAGGCGAGGACGACTTCATCCTTGAGCCGTACGACGTGGTATCCGTGCGCCGCAGTCCGGGCTACAGATCGCAGAAGTTCGTCGAGATAGCGGGTAACGTGGCGTTCCCCGGCAGATATGCCATCCTCTATGAGGGCGAAAGGCTCTCCGACCTGGTCGAGAGGGCGGGCGGGTTCGTGGGTAATGCCAACCCTCGCGGAGCGGTGATGATCCGCCAGCGGGACGACTCTTTGGACCGTCAGCTTCTCTTCGAGTCGGTGGACAAGCTCTCCCGCTCGGTTTCCGACAGCCTTATAGTCACCATCGACAACAGATACAGGATTGCGGTCGACCTCGACTATGCGATGGCCCACCGGGGCGGGGATTCCGATGTCATCCTTCAGGAGTACGACTATGTCAATGTGCCGGAGTTCGTCAACACCGTGCAGATCGCAGGCGAGGTGATGACCCCGAATTCCGTGGTCTTCAAGCCCGGCAAGCCGGTTTCCTACTATATCAACGCCGCCGGCGGCTACACCGACAAGGGCAAGCGCAGCCGCGTCTATGTGATCTACCAGAACGGCAAGGCTTCCCGCAACCTGTTCAACAGCGCCAAGGTCGAGCCGGGATGCACGATAGTCGTGCCGACCAAGCCTGAACGCCAAGCGCTGTCCGCTGCGGAAGTGGCGTCGATAATGAGTTCGACCTCAAGCCTCGTGTATATGCTGGCCATCCTGACCAGACTCTGGTAATAAGTTGAATCATCGCACAATATTTTAGCGCTATGGAAGAAAGGGAAGAACAATACGATGAGATAGACATAATGGAGCTGCTGCACAAGCTGCTCAGGGAGTGGAAGTTCATCCTCAAGTGGTGCGGAGCCGCCGCCGTTGTGGGGCTGGTGATAGGCTTCAGCACTCCCAAGGAGTATACCGTGACTTCCAAGCTCGCTCCCGAGATTGTCACCAAGACCAGCAGCGCCGTGTCTTCGATCGCTTCGATGCTCGGCGCCAACGTCAGCAATATGACCACCAACGACGCCCTCTATCCGGAGCTCTACCCGGAGATAGTGTCGTCGACCCCGTTCATCACGGACCTGTTCTCCGTCGAGGTGAAGTATAAGGACAGGAAAGAGGGGATGGTCACCACCGACTACTACAGCTACCTCAAGGACCACACGAGGTCTCCGTGGTGGAGTGTCGCGATGGCGGCCCCGCTCAAGGCTCTGGGCTGGTTCGTCGGACTCTTCCGGGAGAAGCCGGATGCGGTGGAGGGCTACGCGAATCTCAACCCTTCGGCGCTGACCCGCGAGCAGTCGCTGGTCGCCAAGGCCATCTCGCAGAGCGTCAATATTGACGTGGACAAGAAGACCCTCGTGATGACGCTCACCGTGACAAGCCAGTCGCCCTATGTGTCCAAGACCATCTCTGAGACCGTGATTGACAGACTCCAGGAGTATGTCACCGGCTACCGCACACAGAAAAGCCGCAAGGACCTCGAATACTACCAGCAGCTCTACGAAGAGTCTCAGTTCGACTACTACGACGCCCAGCAGAAATACGCCCGATATGTCGATGCCAACAAGGGTGTGGTGCTACAGAGCGTGAAGATAGAGCAGGAGCGGCTTCAGAACGAGATGAACCTCGCGTTCCAGCTCTACAACAGCTGCGCCCAGCAGCTCCAGATGGCCAAGGCCAAGGTGCAGCAGGAGACTCCGGTCTGCGTGGTGATGCAGCCGCCTGTGCTTCCGCTCAAGGCGAGCAAGCCTTCGAAGATGATGACCCTCGTGGCCTGCATCTTCCTCGGCGGCCTCTGCGCTGCAGTCTGGGTGCTCTGGGGACGCGACTGGATCGCGCGCTTCAAGAGTGAGGACGAGCAATAAAGTGGACGGAAATATCATAATCAAGGGCGCCAGAGTCAACAACCTTAAGAATCTGACGCTCGCCATACCGAGAGGGAAGTTTGTCGTTGTGACCGGGGTCTCCGGCTCCGGCAAGTCTTCCCTTGTCTTTGACACCCTCTTCGCGGAGGGCCAGCGGCGCTTCTCGGAGAGCCTCTCGTCCTATGCGCGGCAGTTCCTCGGACGGATGAGCAAGCCGGACGTGGACCTGATAGAGGGGATTCCGCCGGCCATCTCGATAGAGCAGAAAGTCGCCGTCCGCAACCCCCGCTCCACCGTGGCCACCACCACGGAGATCTATGACTATCTGCGGCTCATCTTCGCCCGCATAGGGCATACTTTCTCACCCGTCTCGGGCCGTGAGGTGCATCGCGACACTGCGGGCGATGTGCTGGGCTACATATTCTCCCTCGGCGGCGGCAGCTGCTACGTTCTCGCCGACATAGGCTGGACCGGACGGGACGACAAGCTGGAACTGATGCTCCGTCTCAAGGAGGACGGATACAGCAGGCTCTACGCCGACGGCGCTCCGGTGAAGATAGACGATGTGCTCAAACTGGACGGGAACTATCCCGCCGAGGCTATGCTGCTCATAGACAGGGTCAGGCTCGCTTCTCCGGACGACGGGGAGCTTCGCACGAGGCTGCTCGCTTCGGTCGCGGACGCTTTCAGCCGAGGCGACGGCAGGATGAGCGTCGCGCAGGAGGGGGGAGGCCGCAGAGACTTCTGCAGCCGCTTCGAGCTCGACGGAATAAGTTTCAGAGTGCCGGACGAATATCTCTTCAGCTTCAATTCCCCGCTCGGGGCCTGCCCGGTCTGCGGCGGCCTCGGCAAGATCATCGGGGTCAGCGAAGACCTCGTCGTGCCGGACAAGTCGCTCAGCATCTACGATGGGGCCATAGCCTGCTGGCGTGGGGAGAAGATGGGCTGGTTCAAGGACCATATGGTCAAAGTCGCCGACCGCTACGGCATTCCGATATTCGAGCCGTACTGCAACCTGTCCAGGGAAGTTCGGGACACCGTCTGGAACGCGCACTCCGTCGAGGGGGATGCTGACTCGCTCATCGGCATAGGGGAGTTCTTCGACTGGGTGGAGACCCAGAAATACAAGATACAGTACAAATATATGCTCAGCCGCTTCAGCGGGCGGGCGACCTGCCACGCCTGCGGCGGCAGCCGTCTGCGCAAGGAGGCTCTCTGGGTCAAGGTAGGCGGGAAGAACATAGCGGAGGTCCTCTCGATGAACGCCGACGAGGCGCTGGAATACTTCTCGTCCCTCGAGCTGAGCGCGCAGGAGCGGGCGATAGTGACCGAGCCGCTCGCGGAGACAGTATCCCGTCTGGAGTGCATACGCGATGTAGGGCTGCAGTACCTCACCCTCGACCGCGCCTGCAACACCCTCTCCGGAGGCGAGAGCCAGCGGGTCAGCCTCGTGTCGGCGCTGGGCTCCAGCCTGGTGGGTTCGATGTATATCCTCGACGAGCCGAGCATCGGGCTGCATCCGCGTGATACCGAGAGGCTTATCTCGGTGCTCCGCAGGCTGCGCGATATCGGCAACACCGTCATCGTGGTGGAACACGACGAGGAGATAATGCGCGCCGCCGACCTGCTTGTCGATATGGGGCCTCTGGCCGGCAGGGACGGAGGGGAGATAGTCTATATGGGCAGTCCGTCCGTGCCCCCTGACAAGTGCGGAACCCTGACCCTGCAATACCTCTACGGAGGCCGCAGCCGCTACCGGAGGGAGAAGCGCGGCTGGCAGTATTCCATCACGGTCAAGGGCGCGATGGAACACAATCTCAAAGATATAGACGTGCGCTTCCCGCTCGGGACGATGACGGTGGTCTCCGGCGTGTCAGGTTCGGGCAAATCCTCCCTCGTGGGGGACATACTCTACCCGGCCCTGTGCCGCCGGCTCGACAGCGGCAGCGGGCATCCGGGGGCGTTCCGTGGGCTGGAGGGCAACCTCGACCGCATCACGCGCGTGGAATATGTGGACCAGAACCCCATCGGGCGCAGTTCCCGCTCCAATGCGGTGACATATCTCAAGGCCTACGACGACA
>CAVILJ010000068.1:0-7005 GCA_963643555.1 Acetatifactor sp. | reverse complement strand
AAATTACCGCGGGTTCTCTTGAGAATCTTCTTGCGGCGAGCTCTTGAAGCTACTGAATTGACTGATCTTGGCATAATTCGATACTTTTAGAGAACCAACATTTCCTTTACTCTTCCGAGATCCACCTTCGCAACGAGAGCGAAATGGTCAAGATTTCTCTTGCGCTTCTTGGTCTTCTTGGTGAGGATGTGGCTGTGGTAAGCGTGCTTCCTCTTGATTTTTCCCGATCCGGTAAGCGTGAAGCGCTTTTTGGCACCGGAATTGGTCTTAAGCTTTGCCATTGTTTTTAATGATTAATTGTTAATAATATGGTGACGTCCCCTACTTCTTTTTGTTCGGGGCGATCATCATCGACATCCTTTTGCCCTCAAGGACAGGCAGGTTCTCGGCGTGGCCGAGCTCCTCGAGCTCCACGGCGAAGCGCAGCAGCTGCTTCTCGCCCTGGTCCTTGAACATTATCGAGCGTCCGCGGAAGAAGATGGAGGCCTTGACCTTGGAGCCCTCCTGGAGGAAGCCCTTGGCGTGCTTGAGCTTGAACTGGAAATCGTGCTCGTCGGTGTTGGGGCCGAAGCGGATCTCCTTGATCACGACCTTGGCGGCATTGGACTTCATCTCCTTTGCCTTCTTCTTGCGCTGGTAGAGGTACTTCTGATAATCGAGAATCTTACATACCGGAGGATCGGCCTGGGCGCTGATCTCCACTAAGTCAAGCTCGAGCTCATCGGCCATCTGCATAGCCTTGGCGATCGGGTACACCCCCGGCTCGGGAACATTGTCCCCGACAAGGCGCACCTGCTGGGCAGATATCTGCTCATTGATGTTGAGTTCGTTCTCGTCGCGCTTCTGACTCTGACGAGGATCCGGCTTGCGTCCGCCGGGCTTGAAGCCTGCTGGCTTCGGTCTGTAAGGCAATGCGATAGCTTTTCCCTCCTAATTTTTAAGTTCGTCAGCCACAGCTGACTTGATATACTGTATGAACTGTTCGACCGGCATACTGCCCTGATCCGCACCTTCTCTGCGCACGGACACGGCGTTGTCGCTGACTTCCTTCTCGCCGACTATCGCAAGCACAGGCACGCGGAGCAGAGAGATCTCACGGATCCTCTTGCCGAGGGTCTCGTTGCGCGAGTCAACGGAGGCGCGAATTTCGGAATTTTTGAGCAATTCGCAAACTTTTTCGGCATAATCTGCGTATTTTTCGCTGACTGGCAGGATTTTAACCTGATCCGGAGAGAGCCATACCGGCAGATGGCCGGCGGTGTGCTCAAGCACCACGGCGGTAAATCTCTCGATGGAGCCGAACGGGGCGCGGTGTATCATCACCGGACGCTGCTTGGAGCCGTCGGCGTCGGTGTACTCCAGCTGGAAGCGCTCCGGAAGGTTGTAGTCCACCTGGATGGTGCCGAGCTGCCACTGGCGTCCGATCGCGTCCTTGACCATAAAGTCGAGCTTCGGGCCGTAGAACGCGGCCTCGCCGAGCTCCACGACGGTCTTGAGCCCTTTCTTGCCGGCAGCCTCGATGATCGCGCTCTCGGCCTTCTCCCAGTTCTCGTCGCTGCCGATGTACTTCTCCTTGTTGTCGGGGTCGCGCAGCGAGATCTGGGCCATATATTCGCTCATACCGAGCGTCTTGAACACATATAATATAAGGTCTATGACCTTCTCGAACTCTGCCTGGAGCTGGTCCGGACGGCAGAAGAGGTGGGCGTCGTCCTGGGTGAAGCCGCGCACGCGGGTCAGTCCGTGCAGCTCGCCGCTCTGCTCGTAGCGGTAGACCGTGCCGAACTCGGCGAACCTCAGCGGGAGGTCCTTGTAGGAGCGCGGGGAGCTGCGGAATATCTCGCAGTGGTGAGGGCAGTTCATAGGCTTGAGCATATATTCCTCGCCCTCCTGCGGGGTGTGTATCGGCTGGAACGAGTCCTTGCCGTATTTGGCGTAGTGTCCTGAAGTCACGTAGAGCTCCTTGCTTCCGATATGCGGGGTGACCACCGGGAGGTAGCCGAGCTCCGCCTGCTTGCGGCGCAGGAAGTTCTCGAGGATGTTGCGCATCACCGCGCCCCTCGGCAGCCAGAGAGGCAGCCCGAGGCCCACGCGGCTGGAGAAGGTGAAGAGTTCCATCTCCTTGCCGAGCTTGCGGTGGTCGCGCTTCTTGGCCTCCTCGATCATCTTGAGGTACTCGTCGAGCATACTCTTCTTCGGGAAGGTCACGCCGTAGATGCGGGTGAGCTGCTCGCGGCTCTGGTCGCCCTTCCAGTATGCTCCGGCGATGGCGGTGAGCTTGATGGCCTTGATGTCGTCGACGTGCTTGATATGCGGACCGCGGCAGAGGTCGGTGAAGTGGCCGTTGGTGTAGAAGGTGATATGGCCGTCCTCAAGGTCGCGGATGAGCTCGCACTTGTACTGGTCACCCTTCTCCTCGAAATACTTCATCGCATCGGCCTTGGACACCCGGGTGCACTCGAAGGTCTCCTTGGAGCGGGCGAGCTCGGCCATCTTGTCCTCGACGGCCTTGAGGTCCGCGTCGGAGATCTGCCTGCCCCCGAGGTCCACGTCGTAGTAGAACCCGGTCTCCACGGCCGGCCCCACTCCGAACTTCACGCCCGGATAGAGCACCTCCAGCGCCTCCGCCATCAAGTGGGCGGAAGAGTGCCAGAATATCTTCTTGGCTTCGGCGTCGTCCCAGGGGCGCACGGTACCGTCGGTAAATGCAATCGTCAACATATTCTCTTCTATTTATGTAGCCCGCAAAATTAGGAATTATTTTCGTAAATCGGATTATGAATATTATATTTGTGTGAATTATGGTTGACAGACATTCTTTATGGGACGGTGCCGCCAGGGCGGGACTGGTGCTTGGGGGGCTGAGCGTGCTGTATCTGGCGCTCACCGCCCTCACGGGGACGTTGACGGGCGGCGGTCGGGCCGCGGCGATTGCGGTGAGCGTGGTGAACGCCCTGCTCTGGGCCGCGAAACTCTTCGGCTGCCTGTTTCTGCTGCGCCTCTTTATGGCCCGCTGGGCGGCGGCCAATCCGGATGCCGAGCGCTCCGACACTTTCCGCTTCGGGATGGTGACAGCGCTGCTCTCCGCGCTGGTGTACTCCGGCTGCTATCTGGCATATGTGACTTTCATCAACCCGGACATATTCTCGCAGGCGATGGAGCTGCTCCGGGACAACCCTATGGCGGACCGCGCCACGATGGAGGCGATGGAGAATATGCTCCCGGTGATGCCGACCTACGCGTTCTTCGGCAACCTCCTCTACTGCTGGCTCTTCGGCACGGTGCTGTCGGCCATATATTCGAGGAACATCCCGCCCCGGAATCCGTTTTAGATTATGGACATCTCAGTAATAGTACCCGCATACAACGAGAGGGAAAGCCTGCCCGAGCTCACGGCCTGGATCGGGAGGGTGATGGCGGAGCACTCCTATACTTATGAAGTGATAGTCGTGGACGACGGCAGCTCCGACGGCAGCTGGGAGACCGTCCTCAAGCTCGCGGCGGAGAACCCGAGCATCCGGGGCGTCCGCTTCAGGCGCAACTACGGCAAGTCGGCGGCGCTCTACTGCGGCTTCGAGAGGGCGCAGGGCGAGGTGGTGTTCACTATGGACGCGGACCTGCAGGACTCCCCGGACGAGATCCCGGAGATGTACAGGATGATACGCGAGGACGGCTATGACCTTGTCTCGGGCTGGAAACAGCACCGCAAGGACAACACCCTCACCAAGAACCTCCCCTCCAAGCTCTACAACGCCACCGCGCGGCGCATCACAGGGATAAAGCTGCACGATATGAACTGCGGGCTCAAGGCCTACCGGCGCGAGGTCGTCAAGAGCATCGAGGTCTATGGGGAGATGCACAGATATATACCTTATCTCGCGAAGAATGCGGGATTTACAAGGATCGGCGAGAAGCCGGTCCACCACGAGAAGCGCAAGTACGGCAAGAGCAAGTTCGGGATGGAGAGATTCGTCAACGGCTTCCTCGACCTGCAGTCGCTCTGGTTCCTGGGCACCTTCGGCAAGAAGCCTATGCACTTCTTCGGCTACAGCGGCCTGCTGATGTTCCTTATAGGCTTCATTATGACGGTGTGGATCATCGCCGCGAAGCTCATCCACCAGAGCCTGGGGCTCAAGTTCAGGGCTGTGACCGACCAGCCGCTCTTCTACCTCGCGCTGCTCTGCGTGGTGCTGGGCGTGATGCTCTTCCTCGCAGGCTTCATCGGGGAGATGATCGCACGCTCGTCCGGGGAGCGCAACCGCTACAACATCCGCTCGGAATTCTAGAACCACTTATCTAATAACCGATATGACACTTGAATACAACATCAATCCGCTCGTGAGGGAGATCGGCAAGCCGACGTCCGACTTCACGAAGCAGGACATCATCGACTACATCGTCAGGCACGATGTCCGTATCGTCAACTTCAGATATGTCGCCGCGGACGGCAGGCTCAAGACCCTCAACTTCCCGGTGACAGACCTGCGGTATCTCGACAGCATCCTCAGCTACGGCGAGAGGGTGGACGGCTCAAGCCTGTTCCCTTACATCGAGGCCTCTTCGAGCGACCTCTACGTGCTGCCGCGCTTCTGCACGGCATACCTCGACCCGTTCGCCGAGATCCCGACCCTGGGGCTGCTCTGCTCCTATTTCACCAAGGACGGCGAGCCGCTGGAGAGTGCGCCGGAGTACACCCTGCGCAAGGCACACCGCGCGTTCAGGGAGGTGAGCGGCTACAGCTTCGAGTGTATGGGAGAGCTGGAGTTCTACCTCATCGAGCCGGACGACGGGGCGTTCCCGGCGCCGGACCAGAGGGGCTACCACGAGTCCAGCCCGTTCACGAAGTTCGAGCATTTCCGCACCGAAGCGATGAAGATGATCGCCGAGGTAGGAGGACAGATCAAATACGGCCACTCCGAGGTGGGCAACTTCACCCTCGACGGCAAGCGCTACGAGCAGAACGAGATAGAGTTCCTCGTCTCGCCTGCGGAGTCCGCCGCCGACCAGCTCGTGATGGCGAAGTGGATACTGCGCACGCTGGCGTATCAGTACGGAGTGGACATCACCTTCGCGCCGAAGATCACTTCCGGCAAGGCAGGCAGCGGCCTGCACTTCCACACCCGGCTCGTCAAGGACGGCAAGTCGGTGATGGTCGGGGCGGACGGCAGGCTGTCCGAGGACGCGCGCAGGGCCATCGCGGGCTATATGACCTGCGCCTCTTCGCTCACCGCGTTCGGCAACACCAACCCGCTGTCGTACTTCCGGCTCGTGCCGCATCAGGAGGCCCCGACCAGCATCTGCTGGGGCGACCGCAACCGCTCGGTGCTCGTCAGGGTGCCGCTCGGGTGGACGGGACACAACGATATGTCCGCGATAGCCAACGGCCTGCCGCAGGCTGCCGGGCTCGCGATGCCGGACAAGCAGACCGTGGAGATGCGCTCGGCAGACGGCTCCGCGGACGTGTACTTTATGATCGCGGGGCTTGTGACCGCGGCCCGCATCGGCTTCGAGATAGAGAAGAGCGCGGCCCTGGAGCTCGCGGCGAAGACTTATGTGGACGTGAACATCCACGCCAAGGAGAACGAGGCCCTGCTCAATTCGCTCCACGAGGTGCCTTCCTCCTGCTGGGAGTCGGCCGGGGAGCTGGAGAGGAAGCGTGCGCTCTACGAGGCTAAGGGCGTGTTCAGTCCGGGGATGATCGACGGCACGGTGGCGATGCTGCGGAGCTACGGCGACAAGGACGTCCGCGCCGAGGTCGCCGCACATCCGGAGAAACTCCTCGAGATGGTGCGGCGCTTCTACCACTGCGGGTAGGACGGGGGCTGGGGCGGCGGAGTTACGAATCTGTTAATTGTGAAGCGTATCCGGGAGAAAAGTCGGCGGAAATTTGGCAATGGCGAGGAAAAGTGCTAAATTCGGAGCTTGAAGACAAATCCAAATCAAGAAGCTATATGAAACAATCTTCCAACACCTTTAGGGGGGGGTATCAAACTCCTGATTGTGAGGTAGTTAGCCTCATCTACAACAGCGCCGTCATTATGGCGAGCTATACCACATCCACCATTGAAAAATGGGGCGATGATGGCGACGACTCCGTCTCATTCTAAACCTGAACGCCTTATGAAAAAGATTTACGCTTATCTCGGGATTGCGTTGGCAGCCACCCTTTCCCTCAGCAATTGCACCAAGCAGATTGAAGCTCCAGTGACTCCGGAGCAGGACGGAACCCCGTTCGAGGTGTCCGCTCTCCTCACCAAGACCACCAACGACGGCTACGAGACCAAGTGGGCCGCAACTGACGGCATCAATATCTTCCACGCCGAAAACGGGGCCACAAGCTACACTTCTGACAACGAGTTCACCCTGTCCGATGCCACCACCGGCACCTTCAAAGGCACGCTCACCGGCACCCTGGACGGCAGCAAGACCTACGACTGGTATGCCTTCTATCCGTACAGCAGCTACAACAAGACTCCTGCCGGAGTGGATAATGCCACTTTCGGCTATACTACCGTAGGCGGCACGACGCAGACCCAGACGGGCAATAATTCCACCGCCCACCTATGCGGCAAGGCCTGCCCGCTCTATGGCGTGACCACCGGCGTGGCAGCAAGCGATGTCCCGGCCTTCACGATGAAGAACCTTACCTCCGTCATCTGCGTAGAAGTGACAAACGGAGGCACGGAAGCCCTGACCGTAAGCAGCATTGCCTTCACTTCCACAGAATACATTGTCGGCACTTACTACATTAACTTTACAGGGGCGACTCCGGTATATACGGCAACAGGCGCATCTTATGTCAGCAGCACCGCCAAACTCACCGTATCCGGCGGCGCGGCCATCGCGGCTGGCGGCTCCGCAAAGTTCTACATCGCGATCAAGCCTCACACCGTAGCCTCCGGCTCTACTCTCAAGCTCAGCGTCAACGGTTACGAAAAGTCCACCACCGTGAGCAAAGATACCAACTTCGAGGCCGGCAAGATCAAGACCGTGAAGTTCAAATAC
>CAVILJ010000067.1:0-7096 GCA_963643555.1 Acetatifactor sp. | reverse complement strand
CGCTGCAGGCGTGGACGGGGAGCGGCACCCGGCTCAGCGAGCCGGGCGTGAGCGGACTGCCCGTGGTGCAGTCCGCTCTCGGGGCTGCAGCGCAGCTGCAGCCGTGCCGCTCCCTGTACGCCGAAGCCGCTTTCCGCTATCTTCGCGGCAGGGTGGGCGAGAGGCAGACCGTCTGGTACCGCTACGGGGGGCCTCGCGCGGACCTGAGCCTCTCTCTGCGTCAGGGCCACCACACCCTGCGCGCCCTTGCCGCTCTGGAGCTGCTCTCCAACCGCGAGACTGTCCTTGACAAGACGGTAGAGGGCGGCGTCACCCTCACCCGCGAATACGGCAGCAACGGCATTCTGCGCCGCTCCTCGCTCGATTCCGGGCTCGAATACGAATATCTCGGCGACTTCGTCGAGCTTCGCGCGGCCCTCGCCGCACGATGGCAGAAGAGCCTCGCCACTCCGATGTACCCTTATGTCTATACGCAGGATCTGCGGGAGTATTCCGCATCGGCGGAGGCGCTCGTGCATATCGCCGCATTTGACATAGGGGCCTGCGTGTCATATCTTCAGGGCAGTGTCTCCTCTGGAGAGCGCATCGCCGAGGGCTTCTCCGGAAGCTCGTCCGGAAGCGTGTCCGAACCTTATCGCTTCGCGGAGCGCTACGAAGCCCTCTGCGAATTCGCCACAGCTCCGCGCACCACCGCAGGACTTTCTGTCCGGTGGAACTTCCTCCGGGGACTGTATGCGGAAGCTTTCGGGAATTGCACCAAGCCGTTTTCGCTCAACAGTATAGCCGGCTCGCTCCGCTGGAGCGCCGGACTGAAGACCGGGTATAATTTTTGAAAGTAATAAATTTTAATAAATTCGTAAATTTTCTTAAAAAACAGTTCAATATGAAAAAAATCACAATCATCGCATTCGCACTGCTCTCGGTTCTTGCGGTCGTATCCTGCAAGAAGGATGACGCCCCCGCCAAGCCGGAAGGCGCAGTCGTCCTTAACCCTTCAACCCAGACCGTTTCTGGCTGGAGCAGCTCTCTCACCTACAGCGTCACTTCCAATTGCGGCTGGACCATCGTCCTTGACGAGGGCTCTCGGCTTACCGTAGAACCGCTTAAAGGCATCGAGGGGATCACTGATATCACCGTCACCCTGCCTGACAACAAGTCAAACGCCGTTCAGACATACAGCTTTACCGTGGCTTTCAAGAATACGGCGGACGAGGTGGTCAACAGTATCGTGAATATCGAGCAGCCTGAGCCTTCAGTGGAGCTGGGCGGGGTCAGCTATGGCGTGGCCTATCTCAAGGACGGCAAGTTCTGGATGACCGAGAACCTCCGCTATGTGCCGGAGGGAATCACGGTTTCAGATAATGTCGAGAATCTCACCGGAGTCTATTATCCTCTCACCACCGACGGCACCGATATGTCTTTCGACAAGAGTGCTGCCGCTACTGCGGGCTATCTCTACTCCGCCGACGTGGCTTTCGGGGAGACCGTGACCGCCGACAACTATGACAAGCTCGCCAAGACCCGCGGCATCTGCCCGGAGGGATGGCACATCCCTGATTTCGACGACTGGTTCGGTCTGGTCGGTAAGACTTCCAACAGCAAGGTGTTCCCGGACAACGCCGAGGCTCCTTACTATGATGTTGACCTTCAGTCCGGCTCCGTCGCGAAGGCCGGGGATGACGGTATGGTCTTCCCTCTCACCGGAATAGTGGTCGTTGCCAATGCCGCCGCAGAGAAAGCTACGTTTTCCGGCACTAGCGGCTCAGCCCCGGACAAGGTGATGAACACCGAGTATGTCTTCGGCTCATCGGCCTATCAGCTCACCGCCAACACTGACGGCTCTGTCAAGAACATCCAGTACTATTCCCTGATGACCAACAGAAAGAACGGCACCCTCAATGTGGCCTACTCCGGCTACCGCTTCGGCTGCGCCGTCCGCTGCGTCAAGGACTAGAGACAGAGCACTGGAGACAGCGTCTCGCGACCCGTTCGCGGACGGGAATATGAGGCTGACGAAAAAGGACCGCCGGGACTTTTTCGTCAGCCCCGCAACCGGTAATCACATCCACCGGCAAGCCTTCTGCGCCCTACCTGTACAGTTCCCGCAGGACCGCGAGGGAGCGGATGTTGAGGCGGCACTCGCTGTGGTAGCCGATGTAGTCGAGGAGGATTTCGGCGATCTCGTTGCGGGACGCGCCGTTGAGGGGGAGGAACATAGACTCGCCGAAGTCGGACTTGAGAAGCGACCCTATCTCGGAGAGATGTTCTCCCGCAAAGGGCGCAAGGTCGGACAGCGATGGCGAGAAACCCAGGGCGACCGCGAACTCCAGCAGGAATCGCAGGTGAAAGTTGCTGAAGTCGCTCTCCATCGCGTCCAGCGTCAGGATCGAGCGCCTGCACCACTCGAAGAGCCCATCCTCCAGAGCCCCGTCCCGGACCGTGCGGTAGAGGACTTCGCTCATAAAGAGCGTCATCGTGTTCTTCGACACACTTGAGCGTATGCCGTTGAGGGGATGCGCGGCGCTGACCCGTCGCATCCGCCAGAGTTCCGAGCGGGGATTCTCGCAGACTTCGGCTTCCAGGATGTTCAGAGGCAGATACAGCGCCATACCGCTCCCGCCCGAGACTGAGGCGATGAAGCCGCGCCGTCCCATCTCCGGGGTCAGGCAGTGCACGACCAGACTCTTCTCTCCGAGCTTGGTCGCGTTCAGAACTATAAGTTCCGTGCTGAAAGTCATCAGTATTGCTTGATCCGCCCGCTTGCGAGAGCCTCCCGGAGGGCGTCGTCGTAGCGCAGGCGCAGCTTGACGCCTGCCTCCTGGAAGTAGTAGCGGACCACTATCTCCTCCTCGATGAACGGGATGATCTCGGCCTTCTTGAGCCTGAGGAACTCTTCCTTCCCCATATCGAGGGCCTTGTCCAGAGCCTCGACCTGCGGGGCGAGAGCCTCGGCAAGTCCGTCTTTCCCTATCTCTTCCTTCACCTTGTCGAAATAGGTCTTGGCAGTCGAGCGGTAGTCGAATTCCTTGCCGGAAGCGAACTTGACGAACTCCTCCCAGTCAGCGTCGGCGAGGTGGAAGTCCTCGACCGGCGGGATGCTCTCGTGGGAGCGCACATATTCCAGCGCATACTGCTCCAGAAGCCCGTAAGCCACCAGAGAATATGTCAGCCGGCTATATTCCTTCTCTTTCAGGAGCACGTCCGGCGTGATGCCTCCGCCGTCCCTGACGATGCGCCCATGGGCCGTCTTGAACTCCCGCGTCAGCGAATCGGGTATCTCCCTCACGCTTCCGTCCTCCCGTCTGTGGCTGTAGTCCAGCGCCTGCACGCAGCGTCCGGACGGGGTATAATACTTGGCGGTCGTGACCTTGAGTTCTCCGCCGTATGGCAGCGACTTGATGCTCTGCACCAGGCCCTTGCCGAAGGTGCGCTGCCCCATTATCGTGGCCCTGTCCATATCCTGAAGGGCGCCTGCCACGATTTCGGATGACGACGCGGATCCGGAATCCACCAGCACGATGAGCGGCATCTTAGTGTCCACCGGCTCTCTGCGGGTCCGGAGCGCATAGCTGGACCCTTCCTCCCTGCCCTTGGCCGACACGACCAGCGAGCCGCGAGGCACGAATATGGAGACGATCTCCGCCGCCTCGTTCATCAGGCCGCCGCCGTTGCCCCTGAGGTCGAGCACCAGGGTCTGCATCCCCTGCTTCTTCAGAGATATGACGGCCTCCCTCATCTCCTTGCCGACTCCGTCGGTGAATCCGGTCTGGGAGATATATCCGACCTTGTCGTCAATCATCCCGGCGTACTCGATGTCCGGGAGGTGTATCTTCTCGCGGGTCACGCTGACTTCGGTCTCGCCCCCGCGCAGCTTCTTCACCTTGAAATGCACTGTCGTGCCGGGTTCGCCCCGCATCTTCTCGCTGCACTCCTGGGAAGTGAGCCCGACCACGGTCTGCCCGTCGATTTCCATAATCTCGTCCCCGCAGACCAGCCCGTTCTTCGCGGCAGGCGAGCCGGCATAAGGCTCGTTGATGATCACGTTGCCAGCCTTGTCGGGCTTGTAGATCACCGCCCCTACTCCGCCGTAGGTCTTGTGGATCATCATCTGGAGGTCTCCGTTCTCCTCCTCGGGGATATAGACGGTATACGGGTCGAGCCCCGCGAGCATAGCGTCCACCCCCTTCCGCTCGATCTTGTCGAGCTGGAGCGAATCCACATACGATCTGGAGAGTTCCTTGAGTATTGCGCCGTGTATCTCGGTCCACTTGCCGAGTGCGAAATTGCCTGACTGAGCCCCTGCCAGAGTGCAGACGCAGAGCAGAAGCGGGATTATAAGCTTGCGTTTCATACGAGACAAAGATAATCAAAAACTACGCCGATGCGAAGAGCAGCAGCGCCACTCCGGCGAGCAGTATCACGAGGTCGATGGCCTTGTCCCTGATATTGTGCTCCCTGAACACGACCGCGCCGAAGAGGAAGGTGATCAGCACGGAACTGCGCCGTATCATCGAGATGACGGAGAGCAGCGCCCCCTCCTCCTTGACGGCAAAGAAATAGAGCGCGTCGGAGACCGTGATCAGCACGGCTATCAGCAGCAGCCTCCAGTCCGGGCGGAACTTCTCCACGCTGCCTTTGTCTCTCAGGTACTTGAACAGCAGAAGCAGGGCGAGCAGGACCGTGATATAGACATTGGCCCAGCTCTGCACGAACAGGGGCTGCAGGTGGGAGAGTATGTGCTTGTCGTAGAGTGCGCTGGCGGACCCTGTGAGCACGGATACGACCATCCAGGCTATGCCCCTGTCGGAGGTGAAGTGTATGCCTTCCCTGCTGCTCGCGCGGGAGAGAAGCAGGAGCGAGACCATCACCAGCGCCACGCCGCCCCACTGCGGCAGGCTGAGCCTCTCTCCGAAGAGGATGATGGAGAATATCACCACGAACATCGGACGCGAAGCCTTGATGGTGCTGGCCGTGGTGAGCGGGAGGAGTTTCAGGGCAATCAGGCCCGAAACCCAGGATGAACTGACGAGCACCGCCTTGAGCATAAGGCTAAGATGGTCCTCCAGTGAGCCTGCGGACAGGAACGGACAGAGGAAGAGCGCCGACAGTCCGGTGGCGCAGAGCAGTATCCAGAGGACAGCGTTATTCTTGAGGGCCTGCTTCTTGGCCACGTCGTAGAAGCCGAGCAGGACAGCGGAGCATACCGAAAACCAAACCCACATAAGTAATCGTTAAAAAATGACTTGGTAATCTTTGATTGTCTTTTTTGTCTATATTCCTTTTCTCATCAGTCGTGTACGTCCAGTACACTCCATCTTCAAAAAGAAATCTATACTCAAAAACCCTTAGCAAATCTGTACCAACTTATTTTTTACCGCTTACTAAGGCAAAACAAGTCAGGGGCAAAGATACGATTATTATTTAGTAAATTTGCAGTTCCTTATGAGTAAAGGCTCATTCATAGAAGTGCGCGGCGCACGCGCCCACAACCTGAAGAACGTCAGCGTGGACATCCCTCGCGGCAAGTTCACCGTCATCACGGGGATAAGCGGGAGCGGCAAGTCCTCGCTCGCATTCGACACCATCTGTGCCGAGGGCCGGCGGCGCTATATGAACACCCTTTCCCCCTATGCCCGGCACTTCATCGGGATATTGGAGAAGCCTTCGGTGGAGAGCATCAGCGGGCTCAGCCCCGTCATCGCGATAGAGCAGAAGACCACCGGAAGCAACCCGCGCTCCACCGTGGGCACCATCACGGAGATCTCGGACTTCCTGCGCCTGCTCTTCGCCAGGGCCTCTACCGCTTATTCTCCGGTCAGCGGCAAGGAGATGGTCCGCTACACCGACGACGCCATAGTGGAGCTGATACTCAAGGAGTACCACGGCAGGAAATGTCTGCTGCTCTCCCCGCTCGTCCGCGGGCGCAAGGGAAGCTACCGCGAACTGTTCGACCAGCTGCGCAAGAAGGGCTATGCCGAAGTGCGGATCGACGGGGAGATCTTCCCGCTCACAGAGGCCGACAGCCTGGACCGCTACAAGGCGCACTTCATCGAGCTGGTGGTGGACAAGCTCAAGCCCGATGACGGCGACGAGGGCCGCATCCGACGCTCCGTGCAGAGCGCCCTCTCGCTCGGCAAGGGTTCGCTCGCGGTACTGGATATGCAGAGCGGGGATCTGCACCACTATTCCAGGCATCTTGTCGATCCCGAGACCGGGATTTCGCTTCAGGAGCCCGCGCCGCACTCGTTCTCGTTCAACTCTCCCGAGGGCTACTGCCCGCACTGCAAGGGCCTCGGCACGGTGGTGGACATCAATATGGACAGCATCATCCCCGACCGCAGCGTCTCCGTCGCAGACGGTGGCATAGTGCCGCTGGGGCGCATCCGCGACGGACATAAGTTCGAGATTGTGAGGGCGATGGCCCGCAAATTGGGATTTTCGCTCCACGAGCCGGTTGGCACGCTGCCGGATGACATAGTGAGCCTGCTGGTCTTCGGCTCGGACGACTTCTTCCGCATCGGCGAAGGGGCTATGGCGGAGATGGTCAACTGGCCCGGCATAGTGGGCGATATCGAGGACAAGATAGTCTGCCCGGTCTGCGGCGGCACACGGCTCAACCCGCAGACAAAGTGCTTCAAGATAGACGGCAAGGACATCTCGGAAGTCAGCCGGATGGAGATCGGCGCCCTCTACGAGTGGCTCGGTGCGCTTCCGCAGCGGCTCGGAGGCCGCGAGCGCGAGATCGCCCGCGACATCATACGCGAACTCAGCGACAGGGTGAAGTTCCTCCTCGACGTGGGGCTGGACTACCTGAGCCTCGACCGGCCCGCAGCGACTCTCTCCGGCGGCGAGGGGCAGCGCATACGCCTCGCGACCCAGATCGGCTCGAAGCTGGTCAATGTGATATATGTCCTCGACGAGCCGAGCATCGGACTGCACCAGAGGGACAACCGCAAGCTGATATCATCCCTTAAGCATCTCCGCGACGAGGGCAACACCGTGGTAGTCGTGGAGCACGACGAGGAGACGGTAAGGTCTGCCGACTGGACGGTGGAAGTCGGTCCGGGAGCGGGGGAGAACGGAGGCCGCATCTGCT
>CAVILJ010000066.1:0-7171 GCA_963643555.1 Acetatifactor sp. | reverse complement strand
GTATAACAATGTTTAATTAAAGGTATTTGCTTATGAAAAAAGCGAAACTGTTTCTGAGCGCGATCCTAGCGCTCGTGGCGGTGTCACTTTCCGCACAGAACGTGAAGGTGACGGGTACCGTCACAGATGCCTCCAACGGAGAGCCGGTGATCGGCGCCGCCGTGCAGCTGAAGGGCAGCACGAGCACCTACACGCTCTCTGACAACAAGGGAGGATTCAGCATTTCCGTTCCGTCCAACGGCACTCTCACGGTCAGCTGTATGGGATATCTCCCGGCCGAGATAGCCGTCGGAGGAAGAACCAGCATCACCATCGCCCTGAGGCCTGACGCCCAGGTGCTCGAAGACGTGGTCGTAGTGGCCTACGGTACGCAGAAGCGCGAGGCCGTGACCGGATCCGTCACCTCGGTCAAGGGCCAGACCCTCGCGTCAGCCCCCGTGACTTCGGTCGACAAGATGCTCTCCGGCAAGCTCGCCGGCGTGCAGATCTCGATGTCCACCGGCCAGCCTGGCGCCGCATCCCAGATCCGTGTGCGCGGTACGTCTTCCATCAACGCAAGCAACGCGCCTCTCTGGGTTGTCGACGGTATTCCTATCGTCTCCGGCGGCACATCAGAGATGACCAACTCATCATCATCCCTCACCGTGATCAATCCTAACGACATCGAGAGCATCACCGTGCTCAAGGACGCAGCCGCAGCGGCGGTCTACGGATCCCGCGCAGCCAACGGCGTCATCCTCGTCACCACCAAGAGCGGCAAGGAAGGGCAGGCCCAGTTCGACGCGAGGGCGAAGTTCGGCGTATCCTGGCTCCAGAGCGACAGCGGTTTCCGTATGATGACATCCAGCGAGCTCCTCAACTACCAGAGGGATGCCATCCGCAACGCCGGAATGGACCCGGACGACCCGAGTGCCACCTATTACCGTCCGCTGTCCCTGCTCGACGGAGAGCAGACCAACTGGATGGACCACTTCACCAGACTCGGACGCCTGCAGGAATACGAAATCAGCGCCAGGGGCGGCAACAACCGCGCGAAATACTTCTCCTCAGTCTCCTACCACAAGAACGAGGGCGTATTCTACGGGATTGACTACTCCAAGTTCCAGGCCCGCGTCAACGCCGACTACAAGCTCCTGAGCAACCTCGAGACCGGAGTCCGCGTCAACGCCGCCTACACCGACCAGAACGACGTCCCGATGCAGAGTCTCTACTATGCGAACCCTGCCTTTGCCGGTCTGACCCTCCTCCCTTGGTACGAGAAGTACGACGAGGACGGCGACTTCAACACCAATTTCGCCACCAACTCCTACCAGAACCCTCGCGCGACCGCAAAGTACGACGACCAGTGGTCCAAGACCTACAGGTCAAGCGGCACCGTGTCCCTCAAGTGGGAGCCGGTCAAGAATCTCGTCTTCGAAACCAAGAACAACGCCGACGTGGCGTTCACCCAGGACAGAAGGTACTGGTCGCCGAAGTCGCACCCGAAGCAGGGCGGCACCGGTACTCTCCAGACCACCAAGAGCCAGTTCGTGGACCTCACGACCTCCAACACCCTCAACTACTCCAACATCTTCGGGGGGTACCACTCCGTGCGCGCCCTCATAGGACAGGAGGCAAACAGATACGCCTACGAGTATTCCTACTCCTATGCTCCGGGGGTCGATCCTGAAATCCCTTACATCAACACCGCCGACCAGTCACGGACCGAGTCCGAAGTGGGCTTCTCCAACAGCACGCTCCTCTCGTTCTTCGGCATCCTGGACTACAGCTACGACAACAAGTACTACGCCCAGCTCACCGCACGCGAGGACGGAAGCTCGCTTTTCGGAGCCAACAACAAGTGGGGATTCTTCTGGTCAGCCTCGGCTTCCTGGAATCTCAACCGCGAGAAGTGGCTCTCCTACCGCTGGCTCGACCTCCTCAAGCTCCGCGCGAGCTACGGAGTGAACGGCAACAACGGTATCTCCGCGTACCAGGCATACGGCGTCTATTCCTCATCCACCTACAACGGAGCTGTCGGAATGCTGCCTAGCCAGCCGTCCAACCCTACCCTCGCCTGGGAGAAGAACTACACCTGGAATGTCGGAGTGGACTTCGGCTTCCTCGGCAGAGTCAGGGGTAACGTCGACGTCTACAGCCGTAAGACCACGGATATGCTCCTCGACAAGAAAGTGCCTCAGACGACCGGTTTCAGCACCAATTTTATGAACGCCGGCTCGATGAAGAACGACGGCGTCGAGCTGCAGCTTGACGCGGACATCATCTCCACAAGCGACATCCTCTGGACCGTCGGCGGCAACCTCGCCTACAACAGGACCGAAATCCTCGACCTCGCGGGCGACGAGAAGATTGAAGCCGCTTCGTATATGCACTATGTGGTCGGCAAGTCCCGCTACACCTACTACCTGACCGACTACTACGGAGTCAATCCTACCAACGGCGAGGCCCTGTTCGTGACGAGCGACGGCACCCTCACCAACAACGCCTCCGTCGCACGCAAGATCTACGCCGGCTCTCCGGAGCCTAAGATCATCGGCGGATTCAACACCACCTTCGCCTGGAAGGGATTCTCCGCCAGCGCGTTCTTCGACTTCAGAGCGGGCAACAAGGTGTTCCTCGTCAACGAGTGGAGATACCTCAACTCCGACGGAGCCCAGATGACTATGAACCAGATGGCCTCGTCCAACAACTACTGGAAGAAGCCGGGCGACACCGCCTGTCAGCCTAAGCCTGTGGCCGGCCAGTCCGTCAGCAGCGACGCCTACTTAAGCACCCGCTGGCTCGCCGACGGCAGCTACCTCAGGGTAAAGGACGTCACCATCTCATACTCTCTTCAGGAGCAGGCGCTCAGGAAGCTCAAGGTCAAAGGCCTCAGAATCTATGTCAGCGGCCTCAACCTCTACTGCTTCAACGACGTCAACTTCTGGGATCCGGAACAGGGTGTCACCGGTCTCGTGGCCGGAGGTTATCCTCTCACCAAATCAGTTGTGGGCGGTGTAGAATTAACATTCTAAATTATGACGATTATGAAGAAATATATATCAGTGATATCAGCGGTGCTCGCACTCGGCTGTCTGGGCGGATGCAGCGACTTCCTCACCGAGGAGCCGATACTCTCGCAGAGCAACGAGCTCACGCTCTCCACTCTGAACGGAGTGGACAAGGCGGTGGCCGGAGCATACTCCCCGCTCGCCTCCACCACCTGGTACGGAGCAAGCTTCATCATCTATAACGAGATGAAAACCGGCAACGGCAAGAAATACTTTGACTCCGCCTGGGATTCCGGGCGTCTGACGGATGCCTACAACATCAACTTCTCCGAAGCCTCCACCTACGGCCTCTGGGGCTATGCCTACTATGTGATTTCCGCCGTCAACAACGCGATGGATGCTCTTCAGGGCATCGAGGGCAACGAGCAGACCAAGAACAACCTCAGGGCGGAGGCCCTCTTCATCCGTGCGCTCGCGCACTTCGACCTCGTGAGAACCTATGCGCAGCCGTACAGCTACACCGCCGATGCCTCCCACGACGGAGTGCCTGTGGTGCTGCACACCGACCCTGACGGACAGCCTGCGCGCGAGAGCGTCGCCAAGGTCTATGAGCAGATCGTGGCCGACCTTCTCGAGGCCGAGTCCGTCATAGCCCCGGGCTATGTGAGGAGCGGAGTCGCCGACGCCAAGTCAGCAGTCTCCATCTACGCCATCCAGGCTCTCCTCAGCAGGGTTTACCTCTATATGGGCCAGTGGCAGAAGTCTGCCGACTACGCCACCAAGGTCATCGAGAGCAAGAAGTACAGCCTCTGGACGGCGACCAATCTGAAAGATGCCGCCTGCTACAAGGAGAACGTGCCTAAGGGAGGCGAGATCATCTTCGAAGTCTATGGCATCAAGACCAACTCATACGACGGCTACCACGACGGCATCAGCCCTATGACCAGCCCTAAGGGATACGGCGACGCCGGTGCGGCGGCCGACCTCTATGAGTCCTATGAAGCCTCGGACGTGCGCAGCACCCTCTTCCAGAAGCAGGACGGCGTGGTGTGGACCGCCAAATATGCCGGCAAGGGCCTCGGGACGCCTGATGTCAACAACACCATCGTGCTCCGCCTCTCCGAGATGTACCTCAACCGGGCTGAAGCCATCATCGAGGGAGCTTCAGTCGCCGGAGTGACTGCGGCTGACGACCTCAAGGCCATAGCTGATAGCAGAGGAGCCTCCGCTCAGGCCGCCACCAGGACCGGAGTCTATACCGAACGCAACAAGGAGCTTGCCTGGGAAGGCCATCTGTGGTTCGACCTCGCAAGGACCGGCAGGGATATGACCCGCTCCGACTTCGACGGCAACGAGCAGGCCAGGGAAGTCAAGAAGGGCGACTACAGGTGGGCGCTGCCTATCCCTCTCAGGGAGTACGGCGTGAACCCTAACCTGACCCATAATCCAGGTTATACCAACTAATGTTCAGGAGGACAATATGATGAAAAACACACTGAAATATATCGCAGGAGCTGTTGCGGCGGTCTCGCTTGCGGCCTGCAACCTCAATCCGCTCCCTACTTTCGACGACGCGGACTCGTTCGTGGCGTTCGACAAGACCAAAATCTCCGTTAATGAGGATGCCGGCACTGTCACACTCCCGCTGACCATCGCTTCCGTCGATGCGAAGCAGACTACGGTGGCATACGAGTTCGTGGACGACAGCGCCAAGCAGGGCGTCAACTACGAGGGCTCCGACGAGTCTGCGGTGGTGACTTTTGACGGCGAGGCCCGTACAGGAGCCATCGTGGTCAAGATCAAGGACATCTCCGGCACCTACACCGGAGACCTCAGCTTCAGCGTGAAGCTCGTCTCCGCCACCGGGCTCAAGCTCGGTGCGAATTCCGAGTGCAAGGTCACCATCTCCGACCTCGACCACCCTCTCAGCTCCATCCTCGGCAAATACAAGGCTACAGCGGTAGACAAGGCCAATGGCAGCGTCGCGTGGGAACTCACCCTGTCAAAGGATGCAAAGGATGTATCAATCGTCTGGATTGACTATGTCTGCCCTCTGGCGGCAAACAACTCATCTATGACCTGGGATGTCTACGGCATAGTGTCCGACGACCTCAAGACCATCACGATACCTTGCGGGCAGAAACCTGGCGCCGAGTATGACACGGACGATCCGTTCACATTCATCTGGTTCGACTATGACAACGGTTATAAAACCTTTGAAACCGGCAATGTCACTATGACTTCCACCGAAGACGGAGTATTCACCACCGAAGACGGTATGGGCTTCCGCAGCACGCTATATGTCTTCAATGGAGGTATGCTTCTGAAGGGGACAGCTAAATGGATAAAAGAATAATCTGAGAAGCAATGAAAAGAATATTGACATACATATCAATGGCAGCACTTCTCGTGGCCTGCAACGATATCTACGGTCCGACGGAGGCTCCGACCCCTGTGGTCAAGTCCGACGGCATCGACATCACCGTCAAAGAGGTGAAAGACAGCTCCGTCACGTTCGTCCTCACTCCGAAGAGCGAGTCGGCATACTACTCCTGGCTCGTGGACCAGAGCGCTGCCGCAGAGCAGTTGGACTCCAGCAAGCTATACTCCGTATCCTACAAGAGCGTGGCCCAAGGCACCGTGAAGTGGGCGGACGACAACAGCAAGACCATCACGGTCAAGGGCCTCGCCCCTAACACTCCTTATGTGATCTACGCCGTCGCAGGCAGCACCACCGGAGTGCCGTCGGCAGTGGTCAACACCGCCTTCAAGACCTCCGACAAGGTGGCCCCGAGTCTGGTGAAATACTCTTCCAAGGACGGTGTCGTGACCCTCACCTACGATGAGGACATCGTCAAGGGCAGCGGCGAAGTGAGCGTCAAGTACTACGCCATCAACACCGACAACATCGACAAGGGCACTCCTGAGGGGGAAGTTAAGGCCGAAGTCGAAGTCAAGGGCGCGGTAGCCACCGTCAGCTTCGAGATCCCTGAAGGGGCATACTGGTCAGCGGATGTGGCCGAGGGTGCGTTCAAGGACGCGGCGGGCAACCTCTGCGCCGCCGCCGGCTCCTCTCTCTACTACAACACGGAGAGCGGGAAGGTGGTCGGCAAGGGAATCTACGGCAGGCGCAATCTGGGCGGCTTCACCATCGGGGAAGCCGAGCAGGAGCTCCTCACCGACGCATCCTCTCCGATCACCGCAGAACTCGGCGCGAAGTACGGTTACGGCCGGGTCAACAAGAATGCTGAAGTCGTGCTGTCCTACGGCAACGACAGCAAGGTGACGAGCTTCAAGCTTGTCGCGAACGAAGACTACGGCTATGACCCGGAGACGGGCAAGCTCGTATTCTTCCTCCCGGAGGAGCCGGCAAGGGGCAACGTGGTGGCCGTCGAAGTCCCTGCGGGCACATTCGAGGACATCTACGGCAACCCCAACGCGGCCTGGGAGGCGGAAGCCCTGTATGCCTACGACTACACTGAGGAGACCGTCCTCGGCAGCTACAGCGATTATTATCTCTCCGCATATGACGGGAAAGCATACGAAGGCGGCGCTGTCATCGTCAAGAGCGACGACGAGACCAAGGGCAACATTATGTTCACCACATTCTGCGGGGAGGAATGTAAGCTCTACGCGACCTGGGAGCCTCAGATGGGCACCATCAGCTTCAATCTTTTCCAGTATTTCTACTCATCGGAATATGAAGGCACCCTGTATAATGCCTACCTGCTGTGGTGCAACAACACCGGCGCAGCCAGCGCCAAGACTCCTGTTGTGCTTTCCGTCCCTGAAGAGGGCGTCATCCAGAATACGGAATGGTTCGGATTCTACGCATTCGTGGCTGAAACCGGCGCGTCTGCGGGCTGGTTCGACATAGCATACCAGTATCAGGCTGTGAGAAACGATGCGGGCAGCGGCACGACAGCCGCCTCTGCGGGGCGCGCCGGCGGGAACGCGCTTCACCCGGGCGTCATCACCGATTTGAAATAGTTCCGTTTAACTCAGAAAACTGCTTCGGCTCCGGTCGGAGCAGTTTTTAGTGATGTGTAAAAAATAAGTTGCTTCAGATTATGAAAGATTTTTGAGGATAGATTATTTTTTGAAGATGGAGTGTACTGGACGTACACGACTGATGATAAAAATAATATAGACCAAAAAGATCATACAAGATGAGGCAGGTT
>CAVILJ010000065.1:0-7388 GCA_963643555.1 Acetatifactor sp. | reverse complement strand
AGAAACAGTTTCGCTTTTTTCATAAGCAAATACCTTTAATTAAACATTGTTATACTAACCACTATAATTCGTGTCGTCGTCGCGTCCCCGTGTCGCCCCTGCACTTTTAAACGGGCGTTTTTGGAAGCGCATAGTTTGCTTAACTCCGAAATTTTTAGTCACTTTGCAGCATTATGGAAATACTCTCATCCCCCATCAGCGCAGCGCATCTCTGCGAAATCGCGCACGAATTCTACGACGATATGGTAAAAGCCGTCGTGGATATTGACAGGAAGATAATGGCCATCAGTGCTGAATTCCACGCAGACCTCGAACGGGAGCTTGTTCTGGAAGGTTCAGACCAGGAGTCCTTGTGGGGCATAAACCTTTATCCGGGAGTGGACGGAGACGACTTTGTCGAGTTCGATTCCATAATCAACATCACTCCGCGACGGCAAAACTTCAGCCGGGACGTGGAAGACCCGTCAGTGCGCGAGCGTATTCGCGAGATAGTAAAAGCTCTCATAGTATGACGGTAGATTTGCCTAAAAGACCGGATGCCGCGAGATGGGCGGAATTGCCGCTGATGGATCAGATGGCGAACATCTACAGCGAAGTGGGCCGTACCGCCAAGTGGAAGCGGAAGGGCAACACGCAGCTCGCACAGCAGGCGTTTATCCGCGCACTCGACCTTATCGACCTTACCATAGCCGTAGGACGCACGGGCCGGGACGCGCAGCCGGACGGCAGAGGCCCGCTGCTGCGCGAACTCTTCAGATGCCGCGACCTTTTCTGCGAGGAATTTCTTTCAGATGATGCAGACGCGCTGAAACCGACAGAAAAATACTTCTCACATTTTGCGCAAGCCGCCGCCCGCAGAGCCGGGAGATAATAGTATCACCCAAGAAACATCGGGGCGCTGACGGCCTTGATTCCACCCTGGAAATCCTTTGTCCGGGGGTCGTTTGACAGTATGAACGAAGCCTTGACCGGCTTGTCGAGAAGTTCTCCCAATTTCCTGAGATGCCTCGCATCCGACTCTGTCACATTGTCGGACATCTTTATCTCGAAAGCATAGTATCCGTCCTGTGTCTCGACTATGAGATCCACCTCTCTTCCGTCCCGTGTCCTCAGGTGATAGAAAGATACCGGGGCGCATATGTTCTTAGCCTGTTTGAAGAGTTCCGACACCAGCAGGCTCTCAAACTCGTGCCCCGTCATCCCGCCTCTCTTGCCGAGCACGGCCTGCTGCACCCCGAAATCCATAAAATGGATCTTCGGTGCCTTCGAAAGGCGTTTCCCCGCATTTCTGCTCCACGCCGGGAGAATGACGGTCTGATAGCTCAGGTCGAGGTAAGAGACATATCTCTGAACCGTCTTTGGACTCACCTTCAGGTCGGCTGCCACCGAAGACGCATTAAGGACCTGACCCGAAAGCAGGGCGACCTCCCGCTGCAGCTTCACGAACGGCTCCAGGTCGCGGAATGATGCGAGATCCCTCACGTCGCGTTCCAGATATGTTCTGACATAGTTGCCGAGCCAGCGATATCTGTCCTCTTCGGAAAGAGTTTCGTCCACAAGGGCCGGATAAGCTCCGAATTGGAGCAGATGCGTCCAGGCTGCGCTCTTGGACGCGCGGTCCGGATCAAGGAGAAATGACGGCGGCAGCACATCTCCGGTATCCGCTCCGGAGAGCATCCGCTGCCAGATGCTCGGCACCACGGCATCGTCCCATCCGGAGGTCCGGAGTTCCGGCAGCGTCAGTGGATAGAGATCCAGAATGCTGCATCTCCCGGCAAGGCTTTCCCGGACTTTGCTTAACAGAAGCAGCTGGCTTGACCCGAGCAGGACATAGCGGGTGTCGCCATATTGGTCGTATACCGACTTTATGCTCTCTATGAGGCGAGGCTCTTTCTGGATTTCATCCAGGGCCGCCTTGGGGTATAAGGCGTGCCACTGGTCCGCCGTAAGCGAGGCATAAGCCCCGCGAAGCACGGGATCCTCGATGGAAATATACCTGTAATCTCCCATTTTCTCCTTGACAATGGAAGTCTTGCCCACCTGACGGGCCCCGGTAAGGACTATTATCCTCCCTGACCGGGAATCCTTCAGGCGGACTATCTCCGATATTATCTGACGAGCCTTTGACATACGCTATTCTGCTTCTGCCGCAAAGCTAACAAAAGGAATGCGATATTCCAAGAATTGGCGTAAATTTTGGAATAGTATTCCAAGAATTGGCGTAAATTTTGGAATAACGGCTCTGGGGCTACTCCGCGACCTTCCAGCCGTCGACCGTGCGAGTCTGAGAAGAGAAGTTGATCCCGAGCTTGGTGACCTGTTTGCCGGAGGCGAGGAAAGGCTTGTCGTAGCCTTTTTCTTCTATCTGCCGCAGTGCGGCTTCCGGAGACTGGTCGCGTTTCAGTTCCATTATGTAGATATACCTGTCGGTTTCTATGACGATATCTATGCGTCCGTTAGAGGTGCTGTACTCGGTCTTGACATATAGGCCCATCATCTTAAACATTATGGACATAGTGTTCTGGAAATAGAGTTCGAGGTCTCCCTGAATCTCGTAGCCGTTGCCGGACAGGAATGCAGTGAAGCGGTTCATAAAGCCCTCCACATCGCCCTTCTCGATGTCTCTGACGAACTGGACGACGGAGAAGTCGCCCTGTATGAGCGCGGGGGCGTAAAGCTGGCTCAAGGAGTTGAGGAAACCGCTCTTCACTTCTTCGTTAGGATAGTCAAGCGTATATGTCCGGAATCGTTCATCGTACCCCGTTATGGTCAGGTATCCGGTCTGGTACATAAGGGTAATAGGCTCCGGGCCGGTATAGTTCGTTCCGGACAGGATCTCGGCTGAGACGTCATCCTTGGAAATCTTATCGAGATTATAATTCCCTTTCTTCAGGTAACTCACAAGGAAAGCGGGCGTACCCGTCTCGAACCAGTACATTCGGAAACGGTTGGCCTTGAAAGTGTTGAGCAGGCTGAACGGGTTATAGACTCCGGGAGCGTCTTCGCAGAAATGATATCCGTCATACATCGTCTTCAGCCGCCCGTAGCACTCGTCCTTGGACATACCGTTCACTGCGGCCAGCTCCTCTACGCTGGAATCGAAATATTCCTTGAGTTCGGCCTCAGATATACCGCAAATCCCGGCGGACTGAAAGTCCATCGAGATGTCGGTCAGATTGTTCAGCCCGCTGAAGATGCTCATCTTCCCGAGTTTCGACACTCCGGCCAGAAAAGCGAAGCGTATGCTCTCGTCCCGTCCTTTGATTACGCTGTAGAAGCCCTGAAGCTCGCGGCGGAACTTGTCCGCCAGAGTCCCGTCGTCGATGTTGTCTATGACCGGCTTGTCATACTCGTCTATGAGAACCACCACCTTTCTCCCGGTCTTCTTTCGTGCCGCATCGATTACGGCTATGAATCGGCTTTCCGGATTCACGAACTTCTCAGTTACGTCATACGCCTTCTCCCACATCCTCAAGTGCAGGTCAAGTTTCTCGCTGAGGTCTCCGGGCGAGGTGTACTTGCTTCCGGTAAAGTCCAGATGCAGCACCGGATATTCCGCCCATTCTTTTTCAAGCTTTTCAATGGCCAGTCCGCCGAACAGCTCCTTCCTCCCACGGAAATATGCCTCTATGGTGGATACGAGCAGGCTCTTGCCGAACCTGCGGGGACGGCTCAAGAAATAGTATTGACCTGTGGATACAAGGTCATAGACCTGTGCGGTCTTGTCCACATAGACATATCCGCCTTCGCGGATCTTCTCGAAGTTCTGAATTCCAATCGGATAAAGCATTCCTGTTCCCTCCCTTGTTTCAGGTTTCCGTGCTAATATAAGAAGTTGTTTTGACTATTGTCAAAACAACTTCTGAAAACGGATGTCCGGTACGGACGCTGACTACCGCGATGCAAGGATTACGCTGTCCGGGATGGTGCAGGAGCGGTAGGTGTAGACGTCGCCGCCCGTGAGGGTGGTGAGGACAAGCGTGGACTCTTCGAGCTTGACCGAGTAGTCGCAGGCCCAGGACGAACCGTCGCTGTACTTCCCGCTGAGGGTCTCCCCGCTCAGGGTCCAGCTGCCGCCGTAAGCGGCGAAGCGTCCCGCGCCCAGCTGCTGGTAGAGGGAGAACTCCCCGCCGGAGGCGAATTCAATATAGACCGTCACGGTCTCGTCCCCCACGACGGCGCTCTTCGTGCCGAGGCTGACGGAGACCAGCTCCCACTCCCCCTCGATGCTGCCCGCGACCGACTGCGGATTGTCTTTCCTGCAGGCCGCAGCCGCGACGAGCGCGACCGCCAGTATCAGAAGAAATCTTTTCATCATAACCATCCTCCGTTTTTGCTTTTCACTGACCTGACGATGACCGAGATGTCCTGATGTATGGCCATCCCGCCTATTGCGTCATCCCCTCCGACGGCGGTGCCGCCGCCCACAGCATCGATCCTGAACTTCGCGGAGCCGCACTTCGTCGGGTGGATGTAGAGTCTGCCGTACTTGATATACGGCTTCTCCGCGAGGCCTATGGCCTCGGCGGCCTCGTCAGTGTATTCGACGTCAAGATAGGTGAGGTTGACCGAAGCCGTCCCGAAGTGTTCCGACAGGTCGAGCCACTGGTTCTCCCCCGCAGCAGCGGTGAGGCAAGGGGTTCCCTCAATCTTCATCATAAGACGCCAGGAGTCAATCGAGCCCGTGCCCATCTGCTTGCGGTAGCTCGCGAGCGACGGGGCTGCCGGAGCGCCGGAGACGCGGTCTTTCGCGCCGGCGGAGGCCAGCCTGGTCTCGAAGTCGTTGGCCGAAGAGAGAATCATCTCCTTGAACTCCTTGACGCCATAGTGCTTACCCAGCTTCTTGGCGTAAGAGAGACCCAGAGCCACTATTCCGGACACGTGCGGGCAGGCCATCGAGGTGCCCTGCATATAGCCGTACTCGCCTCCGTCGTAGAGTTCGGAGGGAATAGTCGAAAGCACGAGACCCTTACGGCTTGTCCACGGGGCGAGATACGCCTCGCCTCCCGGAGCCACTATATTGCAGCCCGGGCCGTAGTTGGTATAGTACGCCGGCAGGAAGTCCGGGCCGAAGGCGGAGACGCTGACAATGTCGTTGAGCGCTCCGGGATAGGTGGCATAAGGGTCGCCGTCGTTGCCGGCGGCGAAGACGGCTATGCCCCCGTCGAGGACGTCGTTGTTCCTGCTGGCCTCGAAATACTTTATCGCGTCGTATTCCAGTCTGTTCCTGCCATAGTTGCCCTCGCGGTATTCCGCATCGGAGAGGTATGCTCCCCCATTATAGCCGAAGGAGCAGGAGATGACCGACGCGCCGTTGTCGGCGGCATATTTGATGGCTGTGGCGATTATGGTGGAGGACCCCCCACGATTGCCGTCGAATATCTGGCAGGACATAATCTTCACTCCGTCGCCCGCGCCACTGCCTCCGGCGACTCCGCAGACCCCGAGGCCGTTGTTGTTGACCGCTGCAATCGTGCCCGCGCAGTGCGTGCCGTGGCCGCTGTCTCCGGTGTTATCCCAGCTTATCGGGCCGTCGGTGACGAAGTTCCAGCCGTGCAGGTCTTCAGTCCCCTTGGGGTTAGTCCACATATTGGCCGCAAGGTCGGGATGCGTGTACTTCACGCCCTCGTCCACCACCGCCACGATGATTGAATTGTCGCCGGTGGTGAGGCTGCCCCACACGTCCTTGACATTGATGTCCGCACCCTTATAGACAGAAGTCGCCACGGAAGCGTTGCCCGTGTTGATATAGTGCCACTGGTCGCTCAGATACGGGTCGTTGAAGGTCGTGCCGGCAGCAGACGCAGATACCGTCAATGCCAGCCTCGGAGTCTCAGACGCTTCGTACGGATAGACGATGCAGTCAGAAGCCTTGGTATAGACCGAGTTATACTCTACGGAACACACCTCGGTGACGGCGGAGAGCCTCCCCGCCAGCGCCTCGATATCCTCCCCGTCGGAGACGGGTATCAGATACCAGCGGTCGAGGCCGAAGCGCTTTTCCAGCTCCTCCTTTCCCTCTGCGGACGGGAGCGCCCTGCTGATGCCGCGCACACCCTCGACGGTCTCCAGCAGCGATGCTTCACAGCCGTCGTCGAGCTTGACGAGCAGCACATCCTCCGCAGCACCGGCGCGGGTGTTGACTATCTTCGAGGACGCCGCGCGCTCCGGAGCGGAATTCTCCACGGGGAGACGCTCCGCGCAGCCGGCAAGGGCCGCCCCGAAACAGGCCAGAGCCAAGAGTTGTAATGTCTTCATAATCGATTGAAATTAAGAGAACCCGACCTTGGAGTCAGGGCCGGGTTCCGATATTGCAGGATGAGTTTATTCGGCAATCCTGAAGATTCCGTTCTCGACGGCGCTCTTCTCGGAGAGCTTCTTCTCGGAGAGCTTCACTGAAGCCTTGTCGATGCTTCTGGCGGAGAAGGCGGCAGCCTTCACGCTGCGCTCGTATTTGAGGCCGGAAAGCACGCCGACACTGACAGGTGACTTCATCACATAAGACGGAGCGAAGTCAAGAGTCTTCTTGCCGGTGAAGCGCACATCCGCCCCGCGATAGCTTGCCTTGGCATTGCTTGCATCCAGAGTGACCACATCGTTCATCTTGAAAGTCTCCACTCCGTAAGCCGCATAGCCGGCCCTGACGATATAAGCCACACAGAAGTTGAACGTCGCAGTCTCCGTATCAAAGTAGCTGTCAATCAAATCTTCGTATTCCTCGTCCTCTGCATCGAAATAAGCCTTGGCCTCTATGACATAGACAGGGCCGTAAGAGCCGTAGGATGCACCGATAGGCTGGAGAGGGACATTGAGTTTCTGGGTCTCGGGATCATAGGTAAAGCTGAAATCCACCCCGGCTCCCCAGTTCGCAATCACCATAGTGTTCTTGTAGTTAGGGTCGCTGTAGAGTACCAGATCGGAGTCCGTCCCTTCCCAATACCCGTCATAGGTGTAATCTCCCGTACCCAGCTTGACGCGAGGCAGGCCTTCGGTGCTGATGCTTGCGGTCACCACCTTGGACAGGTAGCCGTTGCTGCCCCAGACCACGAACACATAGTCGGTGAGCGGAGCCAGACCCGTGATCAGGCTGTCGTAGCCGCCGTCGTTGATCTCTCCGATGATCTCCTCCCCCAAAGAAGCGCCGGCCACCACATCCATCACGAGAGAGTCGAGGGTGCGCGCATCAAGCTGAGCCTTGGTGAAAAGACCGCACTTGACATCCGCGAGATCCTGTCCGTAGATGTAATATGCGATGGAGTTGGTCTTGTTGTAGCCCTGAGCCTCATAGCGTGAGGTGAGCTCGACTCCGGCGGTGATGCTGACCGCATAGTCGTCCTCGTCCCCGGAAGCCACATAGCTGAACTCTGCGGAGCAGTGTCCCTTGGCTT
>CAVILJ010000064.1:0-7621 GCA_963643555.1 Acetatifactor sp. | reverse complement strand
TGGTAGATGCAGTCCGCCCAGCTGAAGCCGAGCTTCTTGAGGATGAGCTTGAGCACCTGGAAGTGGTAGTTCTGCTCGTCGCCGACCACGTAGATGTGGGAGTCGAGCTTATATTCGCTGAACCGCCGCTCCGCAGTGCCGAGGTCCTGGGTGATATAGACCGAGGTGCCGTCGGAGCGGAGCAGGAGCTTGCGGTCGAGTCCGTCGGCAGTGAGGTCGCACCACACCGAGCCGTCCGGGTCGCGCGTGAATACTCCCATATCCAGTCCTTTCTGCACCAGCTCCTTGCCAAGCAGGTAGGTGTCGTGCTCGTAGTAGGTCCTGTCGAAGCTGATGCCGAGCGCCTTGTAGGTCTGCTCGAAGCCTGCGAACACCCACTCGTTCATCATCTGCCAGAGGGCGCGGACCTGAGGGTCGGCCTCCTCCCACTGCACGAGCATCTCGTGGACCTTGTCCATCACGGACGGGTCTTCCTTCTCCATCTTTGAGAACTCGACGTAGCAGTCGCCCACAAGGTGGTCGCCCTTCTTGCCGCTGCTCTCCGGGGTCGCACCGCCGAAGCGCTGCTGCCAGGCATACATCGACTTGCAGATATGTACGCCCCGGTCGTTGACGAGCGTCACCTTGATCACCTCGTTGCCGGCGGCCTTGAGCAGGTCGGAGACGGACGAGCCGAGCAGATTGTTGCGTATATGTCCGAGATGCAGGGGCTTGTTGGTGTTGGGGGAGGAGAACTCCACCATAATCCTGCGTCCCGTGGACGGAAGCCTGCCGTAGTCGCCGGCAGCGGCTATGGACTCCAGGCTCTCCCTCCAGTAGAGATTGGAGAGGCTGAGGTTGAGGAAGCCCTTGACCGAGTTGAACGCACTGATCTCGGGGCAGTTGGCCTGAAGCCACTCCCCTATCGCGCTCCCCGTTGCATCCGGAGACTGGCGGCTAGTGCGCAGGAGCGGGAACACCACGAGGGTATAGTCCCCCTCGAATTCCTTGCGGGTGGGCTGCACCTGCAGCGCGGAAGCCTCCACCGATGCTCCGTAGATTGCCTTGACGGCCTCTGAGGCCTTCGCGGCGATGAACTGCTCCGCGCCCATCAGCCCAGATACGTCTTGAGGAGCTTGCTTGCCGCCGGCTTCTTGAGCTTGCGTATGGCCTTCTCTTTAATCTGACGGACACGCTCTCGGGTAAGGTCGAGCCTCTCGCCTATCTCTTCGAGGGTCATCTCCTGGCAGCCTATGCCGAAGAACGACTTGATGATCTCCCTCTCGCGCCCGGTGAGTATCTGCAGCGCACGCTCGATCTCGGTGCTGAGCGACTCGTTGGTGAGCCCCCGGTCGGCGCTCGGCGAGTCGTCGTTGGGCAGCACGTCCAGCAGGCTGTTGTCCTCGCCCTCCACGAAAGGCGCGTCCACGCTGACGTGCCTGCCCGAAACCCTCAGGGTGTCGGCAATCTTGTCCTTAGGAATGTCGATCATCTCGGCGAGCTCGTCGGTGGACGGCTGGCGCTCGTTCTCCTGCTCGAACTTGCCGAGGGCCTTGTTTATCTTGTTGAGCGAACCCACCTGGTTGAGCGGAAGACGCACGATGCGGCTCTGCTCAGCAAGCGCCTGGAGGATGGACTGCCGTATCCACCACACCGCATAGGAGATGAACTTGAAGCCTCGGGTCTCGTCGAACTTCTCCGCCGCCTTGATCAGCCCGAGGTTGCCCTCGTTGATGAGGTCGGGCAGGCTCAGGCCCTGGTTCTGGTACTGCTTCGCCACAGACACGACGAAGCGCAGATTGGCTCTGGTGAGCTTCTCAAGCGCTTCCTGATCGCCCTTGCGGATACGCTGCGCGAGCTCCACTTCCTCTTCCGGGGACACCAGTTCCTCGCGTCCGATCTCCTGGAGGTATTTGTCCAGCGACGCGCTCTCGCGGTTGGTGATGGATTTTGTGATTTTTAACTGTCTCATTATAACATAATAAAATTGTCGCGGTCGAAGCTGAGTCCGACCGCGACAAGCATACTCGCCTGCGTTCAGCCTGAGCTATTCGTCTTTACCGAAGCCGAAATATCCGGGTCTGCCGCTCGCGGTGACGCCCTCGATGAAGATGGCGCCGTTGCTCTTCTTGGCGATGTCGATGACATCCTGAGGCTTGCTGACCTTCTTGTCATTGACATAGAAGATGATGAATCCGTCTTCTCCGCCGGCCTTGGCTATCCTGCCGTTGCCCGCCGAAACAATCTCGACACCCTTCTTGGCGGCCCTGAGGCTTGCGCCGTAGAACACTATCGTGCCGTCAGAGTTCCTGGCCGCAGCCTCCAGACTGTCCTCGTCGAGGAACGTCACCGGGAGTTCGAGCGTCTTGCCCGAGCGGACGAGCCTGAGTGTGGCCTTGTCGCCCGGGTGGAAGCCGTTGACCTTCTCCTGCAGCCCCTGAGGGGTGGTGATCCTGGTGGAGTCGATGGCTACTATCACATCCTTCTCCTTCACGCCTGCCTTGTCCGCAGACCCTCCTTTCACAACTTCAGCTATATATACGCCGTCGAGCGAAGAAAGTTTCATCTCCTTCATCATTTCTTCGGTGACCGAAGTGATTGAAACTCCGAGTTTCGCCCTCTTGACCGCGCCGAAGTCGATGAGGTCGGCCACGACCTTGTGGACGATGTTCGAAGGCACGGCGAAAGAATAGCCGGCGTAAGAGCCCGTGGTGGAGACTATTGCCGTATTGATACCTACTAACTCTCCCTTTTTGTTGACGAGTGCGCCGCCGGAATTGCCCGGATTGACTGCGGCGTCGGTCTGGATGAACGACTCGATCTTGAACTCGCCGCCGCTGGACATCGAGCGGCCCTTGGCGCTGACGATGCCGGCGGTGATGGTGGAGCGGAGCTGCTCTCCGAGAGGCGAACCTATCGCGAGCACCCACTCGCCGAGGCGCAGCTTGTCCGAATCCGCAAACTGCAGGGTCGGAAGGCCTTTCTCGTCTATCTTGAGCAGGGCCACGTCGGTCGCCGGATCGGTGCCTATGACCTTGGCAGTGTATTTCTTGTTGTTGTTGAGGGTGACGCTCACGCTGGTGGCGTTGGCGACAACGTGGTTGTTGGTGACGATGTAGCCGTCCGGACGGATGACCACGCCCGAGCCGCTGCCCTTGCGCTCACGGCTTCCGCCCTGCTGGCCGTAGCCGTCGCCGAAGAAGAAGCGGAAGAACGGATCTATGTACTCCTGCTGCGGTACCTTTGAAGTCACTTCCACATATACGACCGCCTCGACGGCGTTCTCCGCAGCGTAGGTGAAGTCAGGGTAGTCGGACAGTGACAAATTGACAGTCTTGACGAGCTGCCCCTCCGGGGTGGTGCTTACCCGGGAAGAAACCTCCTGAGGAGAAGGAGACTGGCTTTTGACGACGGCAAACGCGGTAAGCCCGCTCAGGGCCATCGATGCAAGCACGATAAAGAAACCTTTCTTCATATCTTAAAGTCTTTTAAAATTTCCGCCGTCTAAAAAGTCAAATTGTATGCCAATATTCGGGAATAATTAGTATTTTTGTCAAAATGAACTATTGACTGATATGGAATTCAACATTTCAAGCGCCGGACTGCTCAAAGGTCTGCTGGATGTGTCCAAGGCCATCCCGACTAAGACCGCCCTCCCCATACTCGAGAACTTCCTCCTCGTCCTCAAGGGCGACAGGCTCGAGATAACCGCCTCCGATCAGGAGCTCACGCTCAGGACGGTGATTGAAGTGCAGAGTTCAGTCACGGAGGGCAGCATAGCCGTGCCCGCGCGCCAGATGACCGAGCTGCTCAAGGCGCTTCCGGACCAGCCGGTGGTGATAAAGACCGTCTCGGACGGCTCTTTCGAGTGCATCTGGAGCAACGGTAACTCTTCCTTGCCTTACTTCCCAGCTGAGGACTACCCTGCCATCAAGGGTGCGGGAAAGGATGCCGTCACGGCCGTATTCCCCGCCCAGGTGCTCGCGGAAGGCATCAGCAGCACCATCTACGCCACCGCCGACGACGAGATCCGCCCGACGATGAACGGCATATTCTTCGATATGGACACGGACGGCGTCACCCTCGTGGCGACCGACTCCCACAAGCTCATCTGCTACACTTCCAAGGACGTCAAGGTGGGCGAGAAGTCCTCGTTCATCCTCCACAAGAAGCCGGCCGCGGTGCTGAAGTCCTCCCTCGACAGGGAGGTCGGGGATGTGACAGTATCGTTCGACACGGGCACGGTAGTGTTCAGCTTCGGCGAGACTATGATGGTATGCAGGCTCATCGTGGGCAAGTATCCCGAATACCGCAGGGTCATCCCGCAGAACAACTCCAATATCCTGAGGATCGACCGCAACCAGCTGCTCAACACCGTGAGGCGCGTGGCGGTCTGCGCCAACAAGGCCTCCAACCACATCAAGTTCGACCTCAGGCAGGGACAGCTCGAGATCACGGCCCAGGACCTCGGCTTCGCGCTCGCCGCATACGAGAAGCTGGACTGCGACTACAACGGGGACAGTATCAGCATCGGCTTCAAGTCATCGTTCCTGATCGACATCCTCAGCAATATGAGCTGCGAGACGGTCGTGATGAAGTTCGCCGACTCCCGCAGGGCCGCCCTGATCGTGCCGTCAGAGGAAGAGGAGGAGAGCGCCAGGCTCTGCGGCATCCTTATGCCTATAATGGTATCATAAAGAGATCTCGGCGATGCAACTCAATCTCAGCAGGCCTCTGCTCTTCTTCGACATCGAAAGCACCGGCCTCAACATACCTGTCGACTCCATCATAGAACTCAGCTTCGTCAAGGTCTTCCCTGACGGCGAGCAGAGGGTCAAGACCTGGAAGATAAAGCCTTGGGACTACGAGCTGCGCAAGCAGCGCCCTATCTGCCCGGAGGCTTCCAAGGTCAATCATATCACTGACGATATGCTCACGGACTGCCCCACCTTCTTCGAGGTGGCGGACGAGGTGGCGGAGTGGCTGCGGGGCAGCGACCTTGCCGGGTTCAACTCGTCCAAGTTCGACCTCCCGATGCTCGCGGAGGAGTTCGAGAGGGCGAAACTCGCGGGGAAAGACCTGAAAGTCAATCTGCACGAGCCGCTGATGGTCGACGTACAGAACATCTACCACACGATGGAGCCGCGCAACCTCAAGGCCGCCTACCGCTTCTACTGCGGGGGTGAGGACTTCGACAACGCCCACAGCGCCGAGGCGGACACCGTCGCCACCTACGAGGTGCTGAAGGGCCAGCTGGACCGCTATCCGGAGCTCAAGAACGACGTCAAGGCCCTCTCGGCCTATGTGGGGAAGAAATATGTGGACTTCTCCGGCCATCTCATCTACGACGACAAGGGACAGGTCCTCGTCAACTTCGGCAAGCACAAGGGCAGGACCATACGGCAGGTTTTCGACACCGACCCGTCGTATTTCGACTGGATACGCAAGGGCAGCTTCACCCTCGACACCAAGGCGCAGTTCGACAGGTTCGAGGAGCAGTTCAGGCGCGAAAGGCTCTCCGCCAAATACAACGTCAAGCAGTTCGGATGAATATAGTGGTGCTCACCGCCGCGAGGCGCACTGTGGTCAGGCCGGACACGACCTGGGAGAAGGACAGCGAAGACCTGTATGTCCCGGACTTCGTGAGCCGCGTCGGCTGGTCTCCGGTGCTGTATGCGAGAGTCTCCAAGCCGGGACGCAGCATAGGTCTCAAGTTCGCCGGCAGATATTTCCGGACCTTCGGCTACGGAGTGCTGCTCTACCCCGAAGATCTGATCGACGGCTCGGAGGAAGGCTATGCCTGCGCCTGCTGCCTCGACCACACTTCGTTCCTGCCGGGCGAGATGCCGGACAAGAGCGCTCCGGGCGGCTCCGACTTCAGACTACTGAAGGACGGGGAGGAGATTTTCGCCAGCGGCGGCGCATCGGCGCAGATGATTGAAGAGTGCATAGCCGAGGTCAGCAGATACTGCTACCTGCGCACCGGAGACCTTGTCGCCGCTGAGCTGGAGCAGCGCAGGCCGCTTTGCGGCAGAGAGGACGGGTCCACCCGGCTGGAAGGGATGCTCGGGGACGTTAGAGTTTTTGATTTTAAGACGATTTTTTAATATAGACAGATGGGTTTCATTTCCACCTCCAAATGGAACAGGGGCATAGTGCGCGTTGACAAGCGTTGGAAGCAGATTTCCGGACGCCCTTGGTTTCAGGGCGTGCTGCTTATGTGCTGCGTGGCGGCGGCGATGCTGCTCGCCAACCTGCCCCTGACCGGGCATCTCTACCACAGCATACTCGAGACCGAGATACAGATCCACATATTCAGCGGCAGCGATTTCAACCTCCACTTCCCCAGGGGGATGACGGTCGAGAAGTTCATCAACGACATCCTGATGGTCGTGTTCTTCTTCACCGTGGGGCTGGAGATACGTCGGGAAATTGCCTGTGGCGAGCTTTCCACACCCAAGAAGGCGCTGCTTCCTGTGATTGCGGCATTCGGCGGGGTACTCTTCCCTGCCCTCATCTACGCCATCGTCAATCACGGCACTGCAGCTGCGAGCGGCTGGGGCATCCCCACCGCCACCGATATAGCTTTCGTGGTCTGCATCCTTGCTATGCTGGGCGACAAGGTGCCGACTTCCATCAAGGTCTTCCTCACTGCGCTGGCGATTGCCGACGACCTGATAGCCATACTGGTGGTCGCGTTCTTCTATGGCGGCGAGATAAATCTGCCGCTGCTCGTCCTATCTGCCGCCCCGATAGGGATGGCATTCATAATCAGGCGGCTGGGAGAGAAGAGGATGACTCCGTACCTGCTCTGCGCCATCCTTGTCTGGGTGCTTTTCTACTACAGCGGCATTCACGCCACGATGTCAGGAGTCGTGATGGCGTTCCTGATCCCGGCGACCCCGCGCTACAACAAGGCGCAGTACAGCCTCAAGCGCGACCGCCTCATCGCGATGATTGCAAGGTACGACAACGGCGGCAACGGCTACTCCGACGGCCCACAGAAGGAGTGCCTGCGTAAGCTCTCGGAGATAGAGAACGGCTCGGTGGAGATGACGTTCGTCGTGGAGAAATTCCTCAACCCGTGGGTCAACTACTTGATACTGCCCCTCTTCGCCCTTGCCAATTCGGGAGTGGTGATTAGCGACACTTCCTATTTCAATCTGTTCCGCTTCGACCCGGCGCTTGGCAGCGTGTCGATGGGAGTCTTCCTGGGACTGGTGCTGGGCAAGCCTGTAGGCATCACGCTCTTCAGCTGGCTGGCGACAAGGCTCCGGCTCGGCGAGATGCCGTCCGGCGCGAGCTGGGGCAAGATGTTCGCAGCCGCGTGCCTCGGGGGGATAGGATTCACGATGTCAATCTTCGTGGACACGCTCTCGTTCGGGGCCAACGCAGCTGAAATCGCCCGGCAGCTGACCGACGCGGGCAAGATCGCCATCCTGATGGCGTCCGTCAGCGCAGGGCTTATCGGAAGCATTATGGTGAATATCGTGGACGCTGCAGGCAAGAGGCGGGCAAAGGATTGACACTATCATTTTTTTTACTATCTTTGCAGTCCACAATCAAGCCACTTTAGCTCAGTCGGTAGAGCAGCGCATTCGTAACGCGCAGGTCGCCAGTTCGAGCCTGGTGAGTGGCTCAA
>CAVILJ010000063.1:0-8185 GCA_963643555.1 Acetatifactor sp. | reverse complement strand
ACCTCTCAAACGGCCCGAGTTACCGATGATACTACCGTCCCTCGCGGGAGCGGCGGTTGAGTTCGGACCGGAAGGCGGCGGCGTTGGCGTTGTGGGCGGAGAGGCTGCGGGCGAAGACGTGCTTGCCGGAGAAGTCGGAAGCGGCGCAGAAGTAGAGGTTGCCGCCGCCCCACGTCCCGCCGAAATCGGGATTGAGCACCGCCTCCAGCGCAGCCCTCGTGGGCACGCAGATAGGCCCCGGAGGCAGGCCCTGATGGGTATAGGTATTGTAGGGGGAATCCACCTCCAGATGCTTATGCAGCACGCGACGGAGCTTGTAGTCGTAGCAGAAAGCCACGGTCGGGTCGGCCTGCAGGGGCATCCCTATCTTGAGGCGGTTGAGATAGACTCCGGCGATGAGCGGCATCTCCGGCTCGTAATTGGACTCGGCCCGCACTATGGACGCGAGGATGGAGACCTGGTTGCGGGAGAGCTTGAGAGCGGCGGCCTTGGAGTCGTTGTCCGGAGTCCAGAACGCATCGTAAGCCTCCTTCATCCTGTCCAGCACATCGGTCACTGACGCTGTCCAGTAGATTTCGTAGTTGTCCGGCATCAGAAGGGAGAAAGCGTTGCGCGGCGTGAAGCCGTAGCGCGCGAGCAGGCTGTCGGAGTCGAGCGCCCGCCTCATCGAGGCCGAATCCAGCAGCAGCTGGCTGCTTATCTTGGCGGCTATGTTCCCCTTGACGCGCAGATTGCCGGAGAGAGTCAGCGTGACGGGAGTCTGCCAGCCGTTGTTGAGCATACGGGCCACATAGACGCTGGAGCAGGACTTGCCGACGGTATAGTGTCCGGGAGTGAGGTACTCCCCGACCCGCTTTGACTTGAAGCTGCGCTCCAGACTCCTGCGGCTCTTCACTCCAGCCTTGTCGGAGATGAGTTCGAGGGCCTCGGAGGCCGTAGTCCCGGGATAGATATATATCTCCGCCGTGCGGCGGAAATTGGGCCTGCGGTTGTCGGCATACCAGGAGAGGGCAAGGCCCGCGCAGACAGCGCAAAGCACTGCAACTATGCAGATTACGCCGGCCTTCTTCATTATTTGCTGCGGAGTTTGACGCTGTCGCCCGCTTCGAGGCGGACTCCGATGAGCGCAGGATTCATCTTCTGGAGAGCGGCGAGCCGGACTCCGAAGCGCTGCGAGATGGTCCAGAGGCTCTCGCCGTCGCTCTCGACCACATATCTATATACCCCGTCAGCGGCCTGCGCCTTCTTGCGGGCAAGGTAGACTTTCGTGCCGGGAGCGAGCGCACTCTCGCCGTCGAGGTCGTTGAAGCGGAGCAGCTCCCGCAGGAAGAGTCCGTTGGAGGCGGCGATGGTGCTGTAGCTCTCGCCCTCGATCGCATAGACGAAAGGCACGCCGTTCTGCTCATAGACGCTTCGGCTCAGCTGGAAGCGGACGGCTTCCCTATATTTGCGGTCCAGCACCTCCGGAGTCACCACCTTCGGCGCTTCCGCCTCCAGCGGCGGCTGCACGCTGACCTTTGCCCTGCGGTCATATTCATAGAGCTTATAGTCCTCGATGAGCGAGATCAGCTTGTCGGCGTAGCCCGGGTCGGTGGCATATCCGGCTTGCTTGAGACCCTTCGCCCAGCCCTTGTAGTCGGTGGTCTTGAGCTCGAAGAGGCTCTTGTAGCGGTCGCGCCCCCGGAGGAAGTCCGAGTGGTCGCGGAACGAAGCTTCCGCGCTCGGATAGACGCGGAAACACTCCCCCGGCGCGTTGTCGTCCTCTTTCATCTTCTTGCCGCTCCAGTCGTTGTGGCATTTGATGCCAAAGTGGTTGTTGCCCTTGACGGCAAGCCGGGACTGCCCGGCATTGGACTCCAGCAGGCCCTGCGCCAGTGTGATGCTGGCCGGCACTCCGGTCCGCTTCATCTCGCTGACCGCGAGCGAAGAATACTTCTCGATATATGCGAGGCGCGGGTTGTCCGCGGCAGCGAGTGCCAGGAAAGCCGCAAGGATAATGAGGGCAAATCTTTTCATCTGTTCGCTATGTCCGGAAACGCTCCACAAAAATAAGAATTTGTTTGTTATATTTCGAAGATGTCTCCGTCCTGCGCCGCGACGGTGTTCGGGAATATGTCCGTGCACTCCTTGAGATAGGCGTCAAAATCGACGATCCTGGAGGAATAATGCCCGACGATGAGCCTGCCCGCACCGGCCTGCAGAGCGCAGCGGGCCGCCTGGGCAGTGGTGCTGTGGTAGCGCAGCGCGGCCTTGTCCTCCATCGCGTCCTGATAGGTCGCCTCGTGGTAGAGGCAGTCCACTCCCTTCACCCACTCCGGGATGCCCTCCATAGGAGCGGTGTCGGAGCAGTAGGCATAGGATTTCGGGACTATGCCGGGGTCCTCCGCCGCCGCGAGGGCACGGCGCGGGGTGAGGATCTCGTCGAAGCGGTAGCCGTAGCACTCAATCTTGTGGTTGAGAGGGAACGCGCTGACCCTCACCGCCTTGGACTGATGCACCGTCTGCAGGGCGCTACACTTGACAGGGGTGAAGACGATGCGGTAGTTCATCCCGTCGCCGAAAAACGATTCGTAGAACTTCACTACGGAGCCGAGGGCCTGCGGTCCGTATATGTACAGGTCGCCGCTGCGCCCGTACATAGCCATCGAACTCAAGAGGCCGAAGAGGCCGAACAGGTGGTCGCCGTGTATATGCGAGATGAATATGGCCTCGACCTTGAGGAAGCCGGCGTGCAGGCGCCGTATCTGCTGCTGAGCACCCTCGCCGCAGTCGATGAGGAACAAGCGCCCGTGCACGCAGAGCAGCTGGGCGCTTGGATTTCTATCAGAAATGGGCATAGCCGAAGCTGTGCCCATTATCTTGAGTGTGAAGTTCATACTTGAGACGCGGGATTACTCGCCCTTCTCAAGCTTCTCCTTGAGAGCCGCAAGAGCGTCGATGTCGCCGAGGGTTGCCTTCTCGACATTGGCGTTGACTCTCTTGACCGCCTTCTTGGTGTTCTCGACCTCGGCTGCTGCGGCTCTCTCCTTGACCTCGGCGTAGGTGCGGAGGTGTGAGAGAAGGATGCGGCGGGTCGAGCGGCGAAGCTCGATCACCTTGAACGGAAGCACGTCGCCCACTACTGCCTGCTTGCCGTCTTCCTTGACGAGCTCACGGCTGAACGCGAAGCCTTCGGCCTTGCCCTCAAGAGCGATGTTGGCGCCCTTGTCGGTGAGGGAAGCTACGGTGCCCTCGACTGTAGAGCCTACAGGATACTTGGCCTCGATCTCGTCCCAAGGGTTAGGGGTGAGCTGCTTCAAACCGAGAGAGAGCTTGTGGTTGGCCTCGTCGAAGTCGAGGATCTGGACATCGATACTGTCGCCAGGGGAGACGAGCTCTGAAGGATGCTTGATCTTGTTCCAGCTGAGGTCGCTGATATGGATGAGACCCTCCACGCCGTCCTCCAGCTCGGCGAACACGCCGAAGTTGGTGATGTTGCGCACGATGGCCTTGTGCCTGCTGCCGACAGGATACTTGTCGCGGATGCTCTCCCAAGGGTTAGGGGTGAGCTGCTTCAGACCGAGGGAGATCTTGCGGGCCTCGCGGTCGATGCTGAGGATCTGGGCCTCAACCTCGTCGCCGGCTTTGAGGAACTCCTGTGCGGAGTGCAGACGCGGAGACCAGGACATCTCGGAGACGTGTACAAGTCCCTCCACGCCCGGCTCGATCTCGACGAACGCGCCGTAGTCCGCGATGAGGATGACCTTGCCCTTGACCCTGTCGCCGACCTTGAGGTCAGGATTGAGCTTGTCCCAAGGGTGCGGGGTAAGCTGCTTCAGACCGAGAGCGATCCTCTTCTGCTGCTCATTGAAGTCGAGCACGACGACCTTGATCTTCTCGTCGAGGGAGACGACTTCCTCCGGATGGTTGACCCTGCCCCAGGAGAGGTCGGTGATATGGATGAGACCGTCCACTCCGCCGAGGTCCACGAACACGCCGTAGTTGGTGATGTTCTTGACGATGCCTTCGAGGATCTGGCCCTTCTCGAGCTTGCTGATGAGTTCGGCCCTCTTCTGCTCCTGCTCCGCCTCAAGGAGAGCCTTGTGGGACACTACCACGTTGCGGAACTCCTGGTTGATCTTGACAATCTTGCAGTCGATATTCTGGTTGACGAACTGGTCGTAGTCACGGATAGGCTTGATGTCGATCTGTGAACCCGGGAGGAACGCCTCGATGCCGAACACGTCGACTATCATACCGCCCTTGGTGCGGGTCTTGACGAAGCCCTTGACAATCTCGTCGTTCTCGAACGCCTCGTTGACCCTGTCCCAGGACTTGAGGGTGCGGGCCTTGCGGTGGGAGAGCACGAGCTGGCCCTTCTTGTCCTCCGCGGACTCGACATAGACCTCGACCTTATCGCCGACCTTGAGGTCGGGATCGTAGCGGAACTCGGAGACTGGGATGACGCCCTCGCTCTTGCCGCCGATGGTCACAACCACCTCACGCTTGTTGAGCGCGGTGACCTCGCCCTCGACGACTTCGTTCTCCACTACCTTGGAGAGGGTCTTGTCGTATGCTTCCTCGATGGCCTTGCGGTCGTCGCTTCCATAGACGTCGCCGCCCTCGAAAGCGTCCCAGTCGAAGTCCTCCGGCTTCACGGACGCGTTGAGGAGGGAGCTTTTCTTCTCCGCCTTCGGGGCTTCCGGAGCCTTGGGAGTCTCCTCAGCCTTAGGTGCTTCCGCCGCAGGAGCGGCCTCTTCCTTTATCGGCTCGGCTTCCTCCTTGACCGGAGCGGCTTCCTTGACCGGAGCGGCCTCCTCGGCTGCAGGGGCGGCTTCTTCTTTTATCGTTTCAGGCGCGGCCTCCGCTACCTCGGCAGTCTTCTCCCCAACCTCGGACACGACCTCGGCTTCCGGAGCGTTGCTCGCGACTGAGGCGATGCCGTTCTTGGCGCCGTCCTCTGACTCGTACATCTGGCTGGAGCCGATGACCTGATGGTTGGCGGCCTTGAGGTTGAAGTGATACTTGCCGTTCTCAGACTGGCTGAGTTCGTAGCGGGACTCGTCGCCCGCGTTTTTCTTTACTGAAGCTATTCCGTTCTCGCAGGCCTTGAGGGTGGTGTACATCTCGGATGAGAGGATCACCTGTCCGTTGCCTGCCTTGAGATTGAAATAGTACTGGCCGCTGCTCGCCAGTTTGATTTCGAATTTACCCATTTGTAATCAAGAACAAACTATTGGTTTGACATTATGTATTGTGCCGCCCGGAACCCCCGGGACAAAAGCGCGCAAATATAGCAAGAAAAATCTGACAATCAAAGCATTTTCTTGCGTTTGAACACAAACCATATGCCCAGCACCAGCGCGAGCATCAGGGCCGCGATCAACACCCAGGCCAGCGGCAGGCCGGCGAGGGGAAGGGCGACGTTCATCCCGTAGAAGCTCGCCACGAGCGTGGCAGGCATAAGCAAGAGGGAGACGAAGGTGAATATCTTCATTATCCTGTTCTGGTCGAGGTTGATGATGCCGACCACGGTGTCCTGCATATATTCGAGCCTCTCGAAGGTGAAGGTGATGTGGTTGATCAGGGAGGCTATGTCCTGGAGGATGATGCCCATATCCTCGCGGAAGTCCGGATCCTTGGGACAGAGGCGGCTCTTGAGCACATTGGAGATGAGGCGCTGCTTGTCCACTATGTTCTCCCGCACATTCATCGCGTTCTGCTGCAGCTGGTTGATATCCAGAAGGAACTTGACGTTGATGTCCTCCATCTGGTTGATGCGCTTGCTGAACTGGGACACGTCCTTGGCAATCAGCTCCACGATGTCGGCATCGAGGTCGACTCGTCTGTCCATAATCGCGAGGAATACCGAGAAGCCGTCAGGGAACTGGTCCGGGAGGGCCTGAACCTTGAGCTGAAGGGTGTCGATGGAGCGGAGGGGCATCTCCCGGACGGTGGTCAGGATGCCGCCGGAGATGATGAACGAGACAGGATCCATCAGCATCTCGTCGTCCGCAGGCGAAAGGAAGTTGGTGTTGGCGAAAACCACCCCGCTCTCCTCGGAGAAGCGGGATGAACTCTCGATCTCCTCGACCTCGGCGCGGTTCTGGATCTCGGTGCCCAGATATGCTTCCACGGCCCTCTTCTGCTCTCCCGACGGCTGCAGGAGGTCTATCCAGAGGACATTTTCTTTGCTGATAGCAGCAAACTCCGCTTCAGACCGGGTTAAAACTATCTCAGCGCCCTGCCTGTAGAAAATCTTGATCATAAGCCTTAGCTTTTTAAGGATCCCGTACCTTGGCGCCTGCATACGGAGAAGCAAGCCTGCAAAGTTAAGAATTATTCCCGAAAAATCACTACCTTTGCCGGCCTGAAGTCCGGGGAAATGAATCTTGTGGAGCCTATACTCACAGCCGTGTCGCTCTGCGCCGACTGTTTCGCCGTGGCAGTGTGCTCGAGCGTCACTCTCAAGAAGACAGAGTTCAAGAGCGTAGCCTCGGTCGCGCTGGCGTTTGCGCTGATTCAGACCGGCCTGCTGCTCTCCGGATGGTTTCTCGGCGGGCTCTTCGTCGAGCTGGTCCACAGGATCTCGCACATCATCGGCTGCGTGCTGCTCGCCTATGTCGGCGGCTCAATGGTGCTGGAAGGCGTAAAGGACCGGTGCGAGGAGCATAACCTCAACGGATTGAGGAATATAGTCATAGGAGGCGTCGCCACCAGCATCGATGCGCTGACGGTCGGGGTCGCTCAGTCGATGGAGCGGGACGCGGAGAAGAGCATCTGGCCGCTCGCCGCCGCGGTCTTCATCGTGACTCTGGCCTCGGTGGTCGCCGGTATCTGCGGCGGACACAGGATAGGCCACCGCTTCGGCAAATGGGCCGAAATCATCGGCGGGCTCATCCTTATCGGCATCGGTATCAGTTTCGTGGTCTGATCGGCCCGTCCACGATTCGGCCCCCGGGATGGACGGCAGCGCCTTTCGGCCCGCCCCGTCCACGATTTGGCCCTCAGGATGGACGGCAGGGCCTTTCAGCGCCGGCAGCGCCCCTCAGCGCCGGCGGCGACCCGGGCACATTACGGCTTGAACAGCTGACGGTTGAGAATCGAGCGTCCGAGAGTCAGCGAGTCGGCGTATTCGAGATTGTCGCCGAAACCCAGCCCCCTCGCGAGAGTCGAGACCTTGACCCCGAAACTCTCAATCTGACGATAGATATAGAACGAAGTCGTCTCCCCCTCCACGTCGCCGCTCAGCGCGAGGATGACTTCAGAGGGGCTCTCCGCCCCCTTGAGGCGCTCCACGAGAGCCGCGATGTTGAGGTCCGAAGGCCCCACCCCGTTGATCGGGGAAATGATTCCGCCGAGCACGTGATAGACTCCGCGGTACTGTCCGGTGTCCTCTATGCTCATCACGTCCCGCACGCTCTCCACGACGCAGACTGTGCCGTGGTCGCGGCTGCGGTCGGCGCAGACGGGACAGACGTCCCCGTCGCAGATCATCCCGCACACGGAGCAGTAGCGCACCTCGTCGGCGAGGCGGTCTATGGCCGAGGCGAAGCGGTGGATATTGTCCGACGGCTGCCGGAGCAGGTGCAAAGCCAAGCGCAAGGCGCTGCGGGAGCCGACCCCCGGGAGGGAGCTGATGGCTTCCACAGCGTCTCTCAGCAGCTTGGACGGATAACGCTCAGCCAATATTATCTGGCCTTGCCGTTAGAGCCGAGCACATTCATAATCTTGTGAATGTACATCTTCTTCATCTCCTCGCGGGCCGGCTTGAGGTACTGGCGAGGGTCGAAGTGGGACGGGTTCTCGGCGAGGTGCCTGCGGATGGCGGCGGTCATCGCGAGACGCGAGTCGGAGTCGATGTTGATCTTGCACACGGCGCTCTTGGCGGCCTTGCGGAGCTGCTCCTCAGGGATACCCACGGCATCAGGGAGCTTGCCGCCGCACTGATTGATCATATCGACGTATTCCTGCGGCACTGAAGAGGAGCCGTGGAGCACGATAGGGAATCCCGGGAGCTTCTTCTCGATGGCCTTGAGCACGTCGAAGGCGAGCGGCGGCGGCACGAGGCGTCCGGTCTTCGGGTCGCGGGTGCACTGCTCAGGCTTGAACTTGTATGCGCCGTGGGAGGTGCCGATGGAGATGGCGAGCGAGTCGCAGCCGGTCTTCTTGACGAAGTCGATGACCTCCTCAGGCTTGGTGTAGT
>CAVILJ010000062.1:0-8645 GCA_963643555.1 Acetatifactor sp. | reverse complement strand
CCAAGGACACCCGGCTGGAGGCGGAGAACTACAAGAAGCTCATCGTGCAGTACTCCACCGACCCGAGGGTGGTGGTGCTGAAGATCGCCGACAGGCTGGAGGTGATGCGCTCGCTGCATATCTTCCCGAAGGCGTCCCGCGAGCAGAAGTTGCTGGAGACCCTGATGCTCTATATGCCGCTCGCCCACCAGCTGGGGCTATACAACATCAACAACGAGCTGGGCAACATCTACTTCCGCTATTCCGAGCCGGAGCAGTACCGGGCCATCACCAACAAGCTCAAGGCCACGGAGAAAGACCGCGAGCAGCTGACCCTGCAGTTCATCCGGCCTCTGGAGAAGAAGCTCTCCGACGCGGGCATACGCTATACTCTCAAGGCGCGGACCAAGAGCGCCTACTCCATCTACCGCAAGATGCAGGTTCAGAAAGTGCCGTTCGAGGGGGTCTATGACATATTCGCGATACGCTTCATCATCGACTGCGAGGACGACCCGAAGCTGGAGAAGGACCTCTGCTGGCAAGTATATTCGTATGTGACCGAGGAATACGAACCCGACATCACGCGTCTGCGCGACTGGCTCACGACCCCGCGTCCCAACGGCTACGAGTCCCTGCACATCACCGTCAAGAACAAGCTCGGCAAGTCGCTGGAAGTGCAGATCCGCACGAAACGGATGGACATCGAGGCCGAGAGCGGCAACGCCGCGCACTGGGCCTACAAGGGCATACGCCACGAAGCCCTGCTGGACCGCTGGATGCAGTCCGTAAGGGATTCTCTCGCACATCCTTACGAGGCGAGTCCGGACGAACTCCCGTCCCCTCCGGGCAAGGACATATTCGTGTTCACCCCGTCAGGCGAGCTGAGGATACTCTCCGCCGGCTCGTCGGTGCTGGACTTCGCGTTCAACATCCACTCCAACATAGGCTGCCGCTGCACCGGAGGTAAGGTCAACGGCAAGCCGGTGCAGATCAAGGACAAGCTCAAGACGGGTGACGTGGTGGAGATTATGACGGGCCGCAACCAGCGCCCCAACCGCGACTGGCTGGGCTGGGTGGTGACCTCCAAGGCGAGGAGCAAAATCCGTCAGGAGCTGGACGCCGACGAGCGCAGGGCCGCGGCGGAGGGCAAGGAAATCCTGGAGCGCAGGCTCAGGAACTGGAAGATGGAGTTCCCGGACGATATGCTGAACGAGTTTATGAAGGCGCGGAAATACTCCTCCGTGCTGACCTTCCTCGCCGACATCTCCCGGGAGGAGGTGGACCTCAACGACATCAAGTCATACATCCAGCAGAAGGCGGCCGAGAAGGCCGCTCCGGCGGCGGAGGAGAAGGACAGCGAGCCGAAGACCGGCTACACCCGCAGCTCCTCCGACGACATACTCGTCATCAACGCCAAGAACGTGCGTGGACTGGACTACAAGCTCTCCCGCTGCTGCAACCCGGTGTTCGGGGACGACGTGTTCGGATTCGTCACGAGGACCGAGGGCATCAAGATCCACCGCATCTCCTGCCCCAACGCGGCGCGGCTCATCGAGAGATACCCTTACCGCATACAGAAAGTCGTCTGGCAGGACAGCAGCACGGCGGGCGACTTCCTCTGCAACCTCGCCATCACCGCCGATCTGGAACACCCGGTGCTCAGCGCGATTATGGACGTGATCGGCAAGTTCAAGGTGTCGATGCGCTCGTTCAACGTCAAGGAGAACCGCCGCTCCGGCACCTACGAGATCAGCGTGCGCCTGCTCACCCCGTCCACTTCAGAGCTGGACAAGGTCATCTCCCAGGTGTCGAACATCAGGAATATCATCAAGGTGCACAGAGTCTGACGACGGACTCTGAGCCGCTCAGAGCCCGTACTTGCCGGACTGCTCGCGGGTGAGGGCTTCGAGCGCGTCTGCCTCGAAGTAGTCTATCCGCATCGCCCTCTTCACCTCGGAGAGAGTCTGCGCCGCAGCCTCGCGGGCTACCTCGGAGCCTTTGCGCAGCACTTCACAGACCGCCGGGATGTCCTTCTCAAGCTCGCGACGGCGGGTCCTGATGGGCTCCAGCTGCGACTGCAGCACCGCGTCGAGGAACTTCTTGATCTTGACGTCGCCCAGACCTCCCCTGCGGTAGTGGTCCTTGAGCTCGTCCAGCCCGGCATACTCCGGGAGGAACTCCGGGAAGTGCTCAGGGCGGCAGAAGGCGTCGAGATAGGTGAATACGGTATTGCCCTCGATATGCCCCGGGTCGCTGACCTTGAGGTGCTGCGGGTCGGTGTACATCCCCATAATCTTCTTGCGCACCACCTCCGGCTCGTCGGCGAGATAGATGCAGTTGCCGAGCGACTTGCTCATCTTGGCGTTGCCGTCGGTGCCGGGCAGGCGTCGGCAGGCGCTGCTCTCCGGAAGCAGTATCTCCGGCTCCACGAGCACCGGCGCATAGACGGAGTTGAACTTGCGCACGATCTCGCGGGTCTGCTCGATCATCGGCTCCTGGTCCTCGCCCGCCGGCACGGTGGTCGCCTTGAACGCGGTGATGTCGGCGGCCTGGCTGATAGGATAGCAGAAGAATCCGACCGGCGTGCCGGCCTTGGAGTCGCCCCCGTCCTCGCTGTCCGAGAAGCCGCGCAGCTGTATCTCCTGCTTCACCGTCGGGTTGCGGCGGAGACGCTGCACGGTGACGAGGTTCATATAGAAGAACGTCAGCTCGGTGAGTTCGCTCACCTGACTCTGGATGAAGAGCGTCGACTTCTTAGGGTCGAGCCCTGCGGAGAGATAGTCGAGCGCCACCTCGATGATGTTCTGACGGACCTTCTCGGGGTTGTCGGCATTGTCGGTCAGGGCCTGCGCGTCGGCGATCATAACGAATATCCTGTCGTAGAGTCCGCTGTCCTGCAGCTCGACCCTGCGGCGGAGAGACCCTACGTAGTGCCCTATATGAAGCCGCCCCGTCGGGCGGTCGCCGGTGAGTATGATCTTGCCCATATCAGTCCTTCACGCTGTTCAGCGCCTCGCGCACCTTGGCCTCTATCTCCTCGCAGAGCTCCGGATTGTCCTTCAGCAGCTGCTTGACCGCGGCGAGTCCCTGGGCGAGCTTGTCGTCCCCGTAGCTGAACCAGCTGCCGCTCTTGTGGACTATGTCGAAATTGACCGCAAGGTCCACAATCTCCGCCACGTGCGAGATACCCTCGCCGTAGACGATATCGAACTCGGCCTTCTTGAAAGGCGGGGCCATCTTGTTCTTCACGACCTTGACCTTGGTGCGGTTGCCGAGGGCCTCGTCGCCGTCCTTGAGCTGGGTGGTGCGGCGCACGTCGATGCGCACCGAAGCGTAGAACTTCAGCGCGTTGCCGCCGGTGGTGGTCTCCGGATTGCCGAACATCACGCCTATCTTCTCGCGGAGCTGGTTGATGAATATGCAGCAGGTGTTGGTCTTCGCTATGTTGGCGGTGAGCTTGCGGAGAGCCTGGCTCATCAGCCTCGCCTGAAGTCCGACCTTGTTGTCGCCCATCTCGCCCTCGATCTCGGCCTTCGGGGTCAGCGCGGCCACTGAGTCGATGACTATGATGTCGATCGCGCCGCTGCGGATGAGGTTGTCGGCAATCTCAAGCGCCTGCTCGCCGTTGTCCGGCTGGGAGACGAGCAGGGTCTCGAGGTTTACTCCGAGCGCCTGCGCGTAGCTGCGGTCGAAAGCGTGCTCCGCGTCGATCATCGCCGCGATGCCGCCGGCCTTCTGCGCCTCGGCTATCGCGTGGATGGCCAGCGTGGTCTTGCCGCTGGACTCCGGTCCGTATATCTCCACGATGCGCCCTCTCGGATAGCCTCCGATGCCCAGCGCGTGGTCGAGCGCGATGGAGCCCGTCGGGATGACCTGCACGTCCCACTTGGGCTGGTCTCCGAGAGTCATTATCGTCCCCTTGCCGTAATCCTTTTCGATCTTGTCGATAGTGGCCTGCAGCGCCTTGAGCTTCGCGGCATTCACTTCCTGTCCCTGAACTTCAACTTCTTTAGCCATAAATAAATCTTCTGTTTTTAACAAGTTTTTCTATAGTCCCGGCGGCACTTCCGCCGTAACGACAAATATAGGAATAATTCCGGCTTAAGTTGTAAATTTTTATATGTATTTTTGTACCATCTCTCCGTCCGGACCCCTCAAAGGGGCCGCAGCCGCCGGAAGAAGCGATAAGGATATGAAAGAGAAACTGTTGGGTATGAGCCTCGGGGAGCTCAAGGAAGCGGCGCAGAGCTGCTCCCTCAAGCCGTTCGTGGGCCGCCAGCTCGCGGACTGGCTGTACTCCAAGCGCGTGCGCGGATGGGACGCGATGGTCAATATCTCCAAGGCCTCGCGTGAAGCTCTCGCGGAGCGCTTCGAGCTGGGGCTTACCGCCCCCGAGGGCAGGATGTGTTCGGCTGACGGGACGGTGAAGTACCTCTTCCCCGTCAGCTGCTCCCCCGGGAAGCGGGCGGTCGAAGCGGTGATGATCCCGGACGGCGAGCGCAAGACCCTCTGCGTCAGCTCCCAGGCGGGTTGCAAGATGGGCTGCGGCTTCTGTATGACGGGGAGGCAGGGATTCCACGGCAACCTCGACCGGGCCGACATCCTCAGCCAGTTCATAGGCATCGACGAGTCGGAGGGCCTCACCAACGCGGTCTTTATGGGGATGGGAGAGCCTCTGGACAACTACGGGCCGGTCTGCGCGGCGATTGAGGCGCTCACCGCCGACTGGGGCTTCGGATGGAGTCCCAAGCGCATCACGGTCAGCACGGTGGGCGTGTTGCCGGCGCTCAAGAGATATCTCGACGAGCAGCGATGCCACCTCGCGGTCAGCCTGCACAACCCCTTCCACGACGAGCGGCTGGAGATGATGCCGGCGGAGAAGGTCTGGCCGATAGCCGACGTGATCGAGCTGTTGCGGAGCTATGACTTCAGCGGGCAGAGGCGGGTCAGCTTCGAATACACGATGTTCGACGGGTTCAACGACGACAAGCGCCACGCGGACGCGCTGATACGGCTGCTGCGCGGTCTGGAGTGCCGCGTCAACCTCATACGCTTCCACAAGATCCCGGACTTCCCCTACGCAAGCAGTCCGGACAGGAAGATGGAGGAATTCAGGGACAGACTCAACAACAACGGAATACTATGCACGATACGCACATCAAGAGGAGAAGACATCTTCGCGGCCTGCGGCCTGCTTGCCGGGCAGCGCTCGGAGCGGCGCTGATGCTCGCGGCGGGACTGCCCGCCACAGGTCAGAACTATCCCAACGGGCTGTCGATGGACAGCGTGGACCCTCAGGGGGACGCCCTGTTCATCAAACAGGTGCGGGCGAAGATGACCCGCATACGGCGCGACGAGCAGCGCCCTACGGTGGCGCTCGTCCTCTCCGGAGGCGGGGCCAAGGGGGCGGCCCAGGTCGGCGTGCTCAAGTATCTGGAAGAAATGGATATGCCGGTGGATATGGTGCTGGGCACCAGTATCGGCGGACTGCTCGGCGGGCTCTATGCCGTGGGCTACCGCAGCGAAGACCTCAGCGCGCTCTTCACCACCCAGGACTGGTCGACGATACTCTCCGACGCCATCCCGCAGAGCTACATCCCGTACACGACCAAGATGAACCACGCCAAGTACGTGCTGACCATCCCGTTCCACAACGCCGAGGAAGTGCTGGAAGAGAAGCACGCGAAGCAGCACGGGTCGCTGGTGAGTTCGCTGCCGTCCGGCTACGCCAACGGTTTCAACGTCAACAACCTGCTCTCCAGCCTGACGGTGGGCTACCACGACAGCCTCGCATTCCGCGACCTGCCGACCCCTTATGTCTGCGTGGCCACCGACCTCGTCTCCAACAAGGCCAAGAACTGGGGCGCGGGGCAGCTCAAGACCGCTATGCGCTCCACGATGTCCATCCCGGGGCTCTTCAACCCGGTGCGCACCGGCGGGATGATACTTGTGGACGGGGGCACGCGCAACAACTTCCCGGCTGACATCGCCAAGGCGATGGGGGCGGACATCATAATAGGCATAGAGCTCTCCGACCTCAAGGCCGGCTACGACGAGATCAACAATATCGGCGACATAGCCTCGCAGTTCATCAATATGCTCGGCAAGGATGCCTTCGACAAGAACGTGAACATCCCCGACGTGCTGATCAAGCCCGTCATCTCCGAGTTCAATATGCTGAGTTTCAACCAGACGGCGGTGGACACTATGATTGTCAGGGGCTACCGGGCCGCGGAGCTGAAGCGGGACGAGCTGCTCGCGATAAGGCGCAGGCTGGGCAAGGCCGTGCCTAAGAAAGACACCGACAGGGCCGTCAACATTGCGGAGACGGGCGTGCAGATCAAGTCCATCGAGTTCCGGGGAGTCACTGACAACGAATCCAGGCTCCTCGCCCATATGCTCCCGTTCCGCGCCGGAGACGTGGTCGACAAGGCCGCCGTCGATGACGCTATGTGCCGGCTCCAGGCCACGGGCGCGTTCGCGTCGATCACCTATTCGATGCTGGGCAGCGAAGCCCCGTTCGCCCTGGTCTTCGACTGCGCCACCGCCCCGACCCACACCCTCAGCTTCGGCTTCAGGATGGACACGGTCGAGTGGGCCTCGATGCTTTTCAACCTCGGCCTCAACACCAACAGGCTGACCGGCTCGAAGTTCAACGTCACGGCCAAGCTGGGGCAGAACCTCAAGGCCGGCGTCCACTATTCCTACAACCTCCCGGGCCTGCCTACCATCAATTTTGACGGGACAGTCGTGCGCTACAAGGGCAGCCTCACCTCCCAGAGCGGCGGGGAGGGGGTTATGGTGGAGGCCCCGCTATGGGGTCATAAGGAAACCTTCTACCTGACCAATGTGAACTGGTCCAGAGCCAACTTCAAGCTGGGGCTGAAGAACGAATACTACAGCTTCCGGCGCAACTCCTACCTCGGTGCGCTCATCGAAGCGATTGCCGGTCAGAGGGCCCTCAAGGGCGACTACATCGGCGCATTCGCGCAGGGGCACTGGTACAGCTTCGACGACCACTACTATCCGTCCCGAGGCTCCAGCGTCTCGTTCTCGATCAATTACGATTTCATCCAGACAGGAGTGCCTTCATACACTCCCGTACTCTCGTTCGGGCTGGACTACAAGAAAGTCTTCCCTCTGGGAGAGAGGCTGGCGATCATCCCGGACCTGCACTTCCGTAACATCATCAACAACGGCTCTTACACCGACGACTACGGGCTGGACATCAAGCATTGGTCCATAATGCACATCAACGTCGTGGGTGGAGACTTTCCGGGCAGGTATGTCGAGCAGCAGGTGCCGTTCTTCGGCATCAACCACACGATTCTCGCCAGCGACTACCTCGCGAGCGCCGTGCTGGAGCTGCGCTGCAACCCTTACAAGAAGTTCTATGTCTCGGCTCTGGCCGGCGCACTGGAGAGCAGCAGCGCGATCGACACTTTCATCACCGGCTTCGACCCGGACTGCGCGGCTTTCGGCCTGGAACTGGGCTACAACTTCATAGGAGGACCGGTGAAGCTGCAGGGGCACTGGTCCAAGGCATACCGCTGGGGAATTTACGCGGCGATAGGATTCGATTTCTGAGGTTATGGATGAGAGATCCCGCAAAGTCCTCTCCGCCCTCCAGGCCCTCTGCGCCCGAAGGGAGTACTGCATAGGGGATATGCGCCGCAAGGCTCTGGAGAGGCTGGACGGGGACTCCGCTGCTGCGGAAGAGCTGCTCGCCTCGCTCGTGGAGGACGGCTTCATCGACGAGACGCGCTACTGCGCCGCTTTCGTCTCCGAGAAGTCGACGCTCGGCGGCTGGGGCCCGATCAAGATACGCAAAGCACTGAGCCTCAAGAATATAGCCTCGGAAACCATAGAGACTGCGCTGCGGGAAGCCGACAGCGACAAGGCCGACGCGAAGCTGGAGAAACTGCTCCGGAGCAAATGGAAGTCCCTCTCGGACGACCCGCAGGGCAAGCTCAAACTGCTGCGCTTTGCGCTCTCCAGAGGCTACGAGTACGAGCGGATACGCCCGCTTGCGGAGACGGTCACCAGCGGGTCAGCTTGAGGCGGAACTTGAGGTTGCGGTAACCCTCCCCCTCCACCGTGCCCTCCTGCTCGAATCCGAGCTTGCGGTAGGCCTCGCCCCCGTCTTCCTGCGACGCGTCGGCATAGCTCATCACATCGTCCGGCCGGACCTCATCGATGAACGCCTGCAGGAGCTTGCTCATCCCGCCCACGACCCTCACTCCGGAGAGGGAGGCGTATCGTATCCATTCATAAGAACTTATCTTCCTGTCCCCCTTGAGCCAGCGGCGCGCGTTCGAGAACTCCGCCACCGCCACCAGTGTGCCCGGAGGGCAGACGAACTCCCCCGCCCCGGTACTCCTCTCCACGAAGAGGCCGTAGCGGTAGCGGCTTCCGGTGTCTCCCAGACGGTGGTTTGCATTGATAAACTCCGCCGCAGTCCGCCTGTCGATGCGTCGGACGGAGCAGTTTCGGGCATATATTCCCGGGGAGGGAGCCATCACTTCCCGGCTTTCTCGGCGGCGATGGCTTCGTTGTAGCAGCTGCGGCAGAGCGGCTCGTAGACGTCCTTCTCTCCGAGCAGCACGAGGTCGCGGCTCTTGCTCAGACGGTGCGAATGGTTGGCGAGGTTGCCGCATTTCACGCAG
>CAVILJ010000061.1:0-8866 GCA_963643555.1 Acetatifactor sp. | reverse complement strand
TCTGTGATCTGCCATACCCCCAGTCTCGAGTGGTAGTCGTCGTCAAGATCCTTTATAAGATATAGTGCCATAAAATTTTTATAACGCCGCAAAGATAATGATTTTTATTATATTTGTCCCACTTTTTGGACACGACAAATTTTCGATAACGTTATGAAATATCTCACTAATGACAAGTTGGTCATCGTTGGCGCCGGCGGAATGATCGGTTCCAATATGGCCCAGACCGCCCTTATGCTCGGGCTCACCCCGAACGTCTGCCTCTATGACATCTTCGAGCCCGGCGTACACGGCGTGGCCGAGGAAATCTATCACTGCGGCTTCGAAGGTGCGAACGTAAGCTGGACGGTTGATCCTGCGGTCGCGTTCAAGGATGCCAAGTACATAATCTCTTCCGGCGGAGCTCCGCGCAGGGAGGGTATGACCCGTGAGGACCTCCTCAAGGGCAACTGCCAGATTGCCGCCCAGTTCGGTGACTATATCAAGGAGTATTGCCCTGACGTGAAGCACGTGGTCGTCATCTTCAATCCTGCCGACGTGACGGCTCTCACCGCTCTCATCCACTCCGGACTGAAGCCTGAGCAGCTCACCTCGCTCGCGGCCCTCGACTCCACCCGTCTCCAGAGCAATCTCGCCAAGGAGTTCGGCGTGCCTCAGAGTTCAGTGCTCAACGCCCGCACCTACGGCGGTCACGGCGAAGCTATGGCCGTGTTCGCAAGCAAGGTGACCATCGACGGCACAGCTCTCGCCGAGAAGCACCTCTCCGAGGAGAGATGGGCTGAAATCAAGCACGAGACCATCCAGGGCGGCTCCAACATCATCAAGCTCCGCGGGCGCAGCTCATTCCAGAGCCCGGCCTACAATGCGGTCAAGATGATCGAGGCGGCAATGGGCGGGGAGAAATTCACCTGGCCTGCAGGCTGCTATGTCAACTGCGACAAGTGCGGATTCAAGAACGTGATGATGGCTATGCCTACCGTGATCGACAAGACCGGCGTGCACTACACCAAGCCTGAGGGGACCGCTCAGGAGATGGCCGACCTCCAGGCGTCTTACGAGCACCTCTGCAAGATGCGCGACGAGATCGTCTCGCTCGGCATCGTCCCTCCGGTAGCGGAGTGGAAGAAGTCCAATCCGAACCTCTAGTCCGGCTGCGAAATCAAAAAGCCCGGGGCCTTCACGACCCCGGGCTTTTCGTATATGCGTGAGCCGCTATTCTCCTGTTGCGAACATCGCCACGGCATCCGCGGTGAGTCCGGTGGAGGAGAATCCGCCGTCGTGGTAGAGCGTCTGCATCGTCACGTGTCTGGTGAGGTCGGAGAAGAGGGTTACGAGATAATCCGCGCAGTCAGAGGCACTTGCGTTGCCGAGCGGAGACATCCTGTCGGCGTAGCCGAACATATCCCGCATCCCCGCGATGCCGCTGCCTGCGGTGGTCAGCGTCGGGGACTGGGAGACGGTGTTGACGCGCACGTGCCGCCGCTTGCCGTAGATGACTCCGAAACTGCGCGCGACCGACTCCAGCAGCGCCTTGGCGTCGGCCATATCGCTGTAGCCCTCGAAGCTGCGCTGCGCGGCGATGTAGGTGAGCGCGGCCACCGAGCCCCATTCCTTGAGCGCGTCCTTGCGGTAGAGCACGGAGAGCAGCTTGTGGAACGAGATAGCAGAGATGTCCAGAGTCTTGCCGAGGAAGTCGTAGTTGAGGTCTTCGTAGGCGCGGCCCTTGCGGATGTTAGGTGACATTCCGACCGAGTGCAGCACGAAGTCGAACTGCCCGCCGAAGTGCTCCATCGCCTTGTCGACCAAGACGTTGAGGTCGTCGAGCGAAGTCGCGTCCGCCGGCACCACCATAGCCCCGCACTGCTCCGCGAGAGTGTCTATCGTGCCCAGCCTGATGGAGACGGGGGTATTGGTGAGCACCAGTTCCGCCCCCTCTTCGCGGGCCTTGAGCGCCGCTTTCCACGCGATGGACTGCTCGTTGAGCGCCCCGAAGATGATACCTTTCTTGCCTTTGAGTAAACCGTATGCCATATTCTACTTTTTTAATTCCTCATTCGGGACGAGCATAAAAGTAAGCTTGCCCTGGCAGCAGAGATTGCCGTTCACCGTGGCCTTGGCCTCGATGAACACTGCCGGCCCCCTGCGGCCCGCGAGCCTCGAACGGGTGCAGACCGTGTCGCCCGGGAAGACTGAATGTTTGAATTTGACCCCGTCCAGAGCCGCATAGAAAGCGGTGTGGGTCTTGAGCTCCTCCTCCGGGATGAGCAGGAAACTCGCCTGCGCCATTATCTCGCAGAGGATTACCCCCGGCACCACCGGGTAGCCCGGGAAGTGGCCCATGGTGAAGAATTCGCTGTCCTTTATCGTGTACTCCGAACATACTTCATCTCCGTCCCACTCGGATCTGTCTATCAGGAGCATCGGCTCCCTGTGGGGGAGAATCCGCTTGATTTCGTCTCTATTCATCTTTGTCCAAATACTTTGCCCTTGCGGGCTGCAAATATCGTACTCCCCGCTCTCAGTCCCACTTCCTCAAGGCCACACAGACATTGTGTCCGCCGAAGCCGAGTGAGTTGGAGACGGCTATGTCGAGCTCCCGCAACCGGGCCTGCAGCGGGGTGTAGTCGAGGTCGCACTCCGGGTCCGGCTCCGCGAGCCCTATGGTCGGCGGCACGACCCCGTCCCGGAGCGCGAGGGCGGATGCGATAAGCTCCGCAGCTCCAGTGGCCCCGAACATATGGCCGGTCATCGACTTGGTGGAGCTGATCGAGGCGCGGCGGGCGTCTTCTTCGCCGAGTGCGAGTTTGATCGCCCTGGTCTCGGCCACGTCGTTGAGCTGCGTGCCCGTGCCGTGCGCGTTGATATAGAGGTTCTCGCCCGGGCGGTAGCCGGCTTCGGCGAGCGCGTCACGGAACGCCTTGGAGGCCGGGATGCCGTCCTGGCGCGGCGCGGTGTAGTGGTAGGCGTCGCAGGTGCAGCCGTAGCCGCAGACTTCCGCTATGATCTCCGCCCCGCGTGCGGCGGCGTGCCCGTATTCCTCCAGCATCATCATCGCCGCCCCTTCGGCCATCACGAAGCCTCCTCTGCGGCGGTCAAACGGCAGGCAGGCCTTCTCCGGGTCTTCCTCCGTCGTGAGAGCCTTGCAGTTGGCGAAGCCTCCGATGGCGAGCGGGGTCAGCACGGCTTCGCTGCCCCCGGTGAGTATCGCGTCGGCGCGTCCCGCGAGGATGGCGAGGTAGGCCTCCCCGATTGAGTTTGTGCCTGTGGCGCAGGCCGACACGTGGGTGAGGCAGGGCCCCTGGGCATTGTAGCGGATGGCTATGTTGCCTCCGGCGATGTTGGGAATCATCATCGGGATGAAAAGCGGGGAGATTCTGTCCGCGCCCTCCTCCAGCATCAGCTTTGTCTGGGCGACGAAGGTGTGCATTCCGCCGATGCCCGTGCCCACATACACCCCGAAGCGCTCCGGGGCGATGTTCTCCCCCGATACGAGACGGCTCGAGCTCATCGTCTGGGCTGCCGCCGCGAGGGCGTACTGGCTGTAGAGGTCGTTGCGCCGCCGTTCAGCCCCGCTCAGTCCGAAGGCCGCCGGGTCGAAATCCTTGACGGTGCCGGCCACGTGTATCGGGAGTCCGCATTCCTCCATCCCCTCCAGGGGACCTATGCCGCAGCGGCCCGATTTCAGGCTGTCCCAGAATGTCGGGATGTCGTTGCCGACCGGAGAGATGACCCCCAGGCCGGTGATTACCACTCTTCTTCCGTTATTCATACATAAATCTTCTGATGCTTCCCTTCGGGGTCTTCACGAACGGGTCGAAGCGGAGTTCGTATGAGCTTATCTGGGAATATCCCGGAATCTTCCTGTTGAGCGCCGTGAGGTTGGCGTCCATCACGCTCTTGAGCGCGGACGAGTCCATATCTCCGGCGCGGTTGTGGTCAGGCACCACCAGCGCCACAAGCCTCCCTTCGCGGGAGACGATGAGCGACTCTCCCACATACGGCAGTGCGTTGAGCACGACTTCGATTTCCTCCGGGAATATGTTCTGTCCGTTGGTGCTGAGGATCATACTCTTGCAGCGGCCCACGATGAATACGCTCCTGTCCTTGTCCACGGTGCCGAGGTCGCCGGTACGGAACCATCCGTCTTCGGTGAACGCGGCCCGGGTGGCCTCCTCGTTCTTGTAGTAGCCCTGGAACACGACATTGCCCCTGATGAGGATTTCGCCCGGGATATGCTCCTGGTCGGCGGAGTCGATCTTGAGCTCCACCGCCTCGTCGACATATTCCCCGCACTCCTTGAGCTTGTAGCTTCCCTTGTGGCCGAGGCAGATGGTCGGTGCGGCTTCCGTCATCCCGTAGCCGGTGACGAACGGGAGTTCGAGCTTCTCGACCATCAGTTTCTCCAGATGCTCCGGGATGGCGGCTCCGCCGGTGACGAAGAGTCCGATATGGCCGCCGAGGGCGTTGAGGAAGATGGTCGCGAGCGCTTCGCAGTAGTCGCGGTTGTTCTTGTAGTCCTCAAGCTTTGCCGTCCCGCTCTTGCTGTGGATGAATTCCCCGATGGAGTCCTCCAGAAGCTTGGTGAGGATGAGCGGCACGGCAAAGAATACATAAGGTCTGTATTGCCTGAGGGCAGGTTTGAGGTTTGCCGGGACCGGCGGGAGACAGAGCACTATGAGGTGCATCCCGAAGCAGAGCGGCGCGAGCATATCATAGACCATTCCGAATATGTGGGCATAGGGAAGGACGCTGACATAGTTGTCCTCCCTGCGGTACGGGAAGTGTACCGGGATGAGCTGGATGTTGGCGGAAAGGTTTCTGTTGCTGAGCATTACGCCCTTAGGATTGCCGGTGGAGCCGGAAGTGTACATTATCGCGGAGAGGTCGTCCAGCGACCCCGCCTCATAGCGGATGTTATCCGGCTTGAGGCCGGAAGGGTGCGCCTCGGCGAAGAGGCTGTCCTGCCGCGCATAGATTTCGCCGAATCCGTCGCGGGAGGCGAGGAGTGCGAGGTCCTTGATGTCGATTGCGCCGAGCAGATTGGGTAGGGCGCTGAAGTCGAGCTTGTCGAATATCGCTTTCTCCGTGTAGAGGAGTCTCGCGTCGGAGTGGTTCACGAGCCTCAGCGTGTCGTCCGGGGTGAATCCGTTGAATATCTGTACGGCCACATAGCCCCCCACCTGGGCGGCGAGAAACACCTTCGCCCAGTTGGCGCAGCTTCTGGCGTTGATGACTATCTTGTCTCCTTTCTGAAGTCCTGCCGCTCTCCAGCAGAGAACCATCTTCTCGATGTCGGCGGCGAGTTCGCCGTAGGTGATGCTGCTCGTGCGGTAGTCGTCGAGGGCGGCCTTGTCCCAGCACTCCTTGACGGAATTCTCAAATCTGAGAATGAAGTTGTCTTTTTGTGTGAGTTCGTACATCGTCGTTGCGTTTTTGAGATTTTCGCGGCGAAGATATGCACATAAAGACAATACGGTGCGGACGGGGATGCCGTTTGTGGTTAAAACCGGTCTCCGCGTGGTGTGGACTCTATTTTGTGGCGACTGCCTGCGGCGGGCGGATTTCGCCCCAAAACCATATTACGTCGCGGTCCCTGCGGGACTTGGCAAGTCCCCTTTCCGCTTGGCAAGTCCAATCAGAGGTAGAAGTCTTCGGTGAGGCGGCGGTATGCTTCCGAGCGTGCGTCGTCCCGCATAAGGGTGATTTCATCCTCCTGCATCTCGCCGGGCAGGGCCGAGAATTCGATTATGCTGCGTTTGAGGGGCTTGCTCTCCGCTGTCCTGATGCTGAGAACGCGCAGCGGCAGCAGCCCGTACGAGGCGGCGCATCTGCGGATGCCTGCGCTCTGCTCCGAGGGGAGGATCATAGCGAGCCGTCCGCCGGGGAGGAGCTGCTCTGCCGCAAATGCGAGGATCTCCCGATAGGAGAGAGAGTCATTGTGCCGGGCGGCTGCTGCCCGCAAGTCGGGGTTGCGCAGCGAGCAGTCGTAGTAGGGAGGGTTGGAGAATATCAGGTCGAACTTCTCCGCCGGCCTGTAGGCGGAGAGGGGAGTGCAGAGCGCCTCCAGTCTGTCCGACCAGGGAGAATGCCGGAAATTGAACTCCGCCTCGGCGGCGGACAGGGGGTCGATTTCGATGCCGCTGATGCGCAGACCGGCGCTTCCGTAGATGTCCGCCCGGCAGAAGTCTTCGCTGCGCTGCGCTGCCATCAGGGCGATGACCCCGGTGCCCGTGCCTATGTCGAGAGCCCGCCTGTCGGACGGGAGTATGCGCATAGCCGCTCCCAGCAGGACCGCATCGGTGCCGACTTTGAGCGCGGAATCCCTGTTGCGGACCGCAAAGCGGCGAAATCTGAATACATCCTCGCTCATCTGGGGCTACTTGACTATCAGCCCGTCCTTCATCGTGAGGCAGCGGTCGCAGAGGGAGGCGAGGCCGGAGTCGTGGGTGACTATCACAATCGTCTGTCCGAGGCGGTCGCGCAGCTCGAAGAACACCCTGTGGATCTCCTGCTTGGTGGCGGAGTCGAGGTTGCCGGTCGGCTCGTCGGCAAGGAGCACGGCGGGGTCGTTGATGATGGCGCGTGCAATCGCCGTGCGCTGCTGCTCGCCGCCGGACATCTCCGCGGGCTTGTGGCCCGACCTGTCCTTGAGTCCGAAGCTTTCCAGGATATCGAGAGCCTTCTGTCTCGTCTCGCGTGCCGGTCTCCCGGCAATCAGCGCAGGTATCATCACATTCTCCAGCGCGGTGAACTCCGGCAGCAGGTGGTGCGCCTGGAAGACAAAGCCTATACGGCGGCCGCGGAATGCCGCGAGGGCGTCGCTCTTCAGGCCCAGCACATCCTGCCCGTCTATCGAGAGGCTTCCGCAGTCGGGGGAGGAGAGCGTGCCAAGTATCTGTAGCAGAGTGGATTTGCCTGCTCCGGAGGCCCCGACTATCGAGACGGTCTCGCCCTCGGCGGCTGCGAAGTCTATGCCTTTCAGCACCTCCAGCGTGCCGAAACTTTTGTGTATGTCGTGTGCTTCGATGATCATAGCGTCCTTAGTCTTCCGGAGTACAAATTTCGTAAAAATTTTGCTTTTCTTCCAAAAGCAGCTTATATTTGCAGTCCCATTCGTGGGGTTTCGGGGTGTGGCGCAGTTGGCTAGCGCATCTGGTTTGGGACCAGAGGGTCCTGTGTTCGAGTCACAGTACCCCGACGAAGGAGGCTGACCGAAAAGTTCCGCAGGGACTTTTCGGTCAGCCTCCGTTTATTCGTATCTCGTTCCAAAAGCTGCCGTCGGCTTCAACAGCCGCAAATCACGCGGGTGTCCTCCCAAGCCCTGAGGTAGTTCTCCCACGCCCGTCCGCTTTCGTCTTCGCGGCCGAGTTCGGCAAGGATGAGGTAGAGGAAGAGCGTGGCTGCCGGGTTGTCACCGTTGACGCCGAGGTCACTTACGGAGCGGGAGACCCGCAACCTGTCAATCAAGAAGTTCCCGTCAGCGGTTCTGTGATACCCTGCTTCCAGCCAGACCTCTCCGCTGCGGCTGCGGCAGTAGCGTATGTGGCTGTCGTCGCAGTACATAAACCAATGGTCCTCCATAGCCTCAGGGATATGCCCCATAGACAGTAGTGCCATAGCGTCAGGGCTGATTGTGATGCCGAGTTCCATCGATGAACTTGCTCCGGGAGCGGACGGGATTGGCCGCAGATGTACTGTTGCACCGTCTTGCCTCAGGAACGGCGGGATGTTCGCGTCCGACGGTATGTCGAGCGCCGTCGCCCTGCGCGTCTTTTGCGGCATAGCGTCCTCGCCGGCCAGAGACTTGAGCATATTGCCGAGGCCCAGATTCCAGTACATCAGCGACTTCTGATCCTCCATATCGCGCTTCTCCCGCTCCACATCCGGGGATAGTCCTTGTACCCTCCCGTGGAATTCGTCGAGGACGGACAGCATATCTTCAGGCAGGTAGCCCATAGCCTTTTCCTTTATCGGCTCAGGTATCCCCCATATGGCTTCCGCGATGCTTCCCACGATGGCGCCGAGCGTATCGGCATCCGCACCGAGGCTGACGGCCTTGCGTACGGCATCCTCGAAGCCGGTGCTCTCGCAGATTATCTTCAGCGCGACCGGGACTGTGCCCTGACAGGTCTCGTCAAACTTCCCGCGCACCGCCTCGAGGTCAATGTCGATATCATATCCCGACCATTTAAGAGTGCGCTCCAGGGCGTGGAGGATGTCCTCGCGGCCGATACGCTCTTTCCCTTCAAGCAGTCCGCGACAATCGTGAATGGCATATGCCACCGCTTCAGCTCCGCGTATGCCTTCCGGGTGGTTGTGTGTGCAGGCCGCCGACAGACGCGCTTCGTGGCGCACTTTGAACTCGTCCGGGCTGAACCACGCCACCGGACTGACTCTCATCGCGGCGCCGTTGCCGAAAGAGCCGTATGCTTCCGGTCGGACGCTCTGTATCCACTCGCGGAATCGGACCCCGTAGCCTCCCATAGGGTTCGGATATCTGCGACACCAGCGCTGCAGGCTCTCCGCGAAGTCGATTCCTTTCAGCAGCGCATCCGCGACGGCAATGGTGCAGATGCTGTCGTCCGTGAAGTCGCACTCCCCTGTGAACAGCTCAAAGTCGTAACTGCAGGCGGGACCGAATTCCCACCTGCTTCCGATGATGTCGCCTATTATCGCTCCCAGCATAATAGATTGTACGATGGTTTGCTGCCCCAAAGATATTCATTCTTACGCGACAAACAAAGAAGCACGCGTGGTTCCGGGAAACGCCCAGAATTATCGCAGGGCACCCCCGACCGCACGGGCGGGAGCGCGGCGTTGTTGAAAACTCTGTTGAAAAAAAGTCGAAAAAAGTCACCGAAAAATT
>CAVILJ010000060.1:0-9268 GCA_963643555.1 Acetatifactor sp. | reverse complement strand
GGTGGATTGAACCAACTTTAGCCGACCGGCTGGTCTGAAAAACCGGAGTAGTATAGAACAAACACCATCATCACTATGATACGGTCAATGACAGGCTACGGCAAGTCCGAAGTCGAGCTCCCGTCCGGGAAGCTCACGCTTGAGATACGGACCCTCAACGGCAAGACCGCCGACATCGGGCTCAAGACCCAGCTGCTCCCGAAGGACAAGGAGCTTGAGGTCAGGGCCAGAATCGCCGCAAGGCTGACCAGGGGCACTATCGACGTCTTCCTCAACTACGAGCCGAACGCCTCCTGCTGCGAGAAGCGGCTGGACCTGGAAGCCGCCCGCTCCTACATCGCCCAGGCCTCGACCCTCGCCAAGGAAATGGGCGTGCAGTACAGCCCGACCAATTCGGCGATACTGCTCAGCGCGGTGCTGGGGCTGCCCAACCTAGTGGAGAGCCGCAAGTCCGACGTCATCACCGAAGAGAACTGGCCGGAGGTCAGCGCGGCCATAGACAGATGCATCGATATGGTCGACGACTACCGCAGCCGCGAGGGCGAAGCCCTGTATGGAGACGTCACGTCGAGGGTCGCCAAAATACTCTCCCTGTACGATGCCGTGGAGTCCCACGAAAGCGAGAGGCTCGACGCCATACGCGAGCGCATCCGTAAAGCGGCGGACGAAATGTCCCTCAAACTCGACAGGGAGAGGTTCGAGCAGGAGATGCTGTTCTACCTCGAGAAACTGGACATCAACGAGGAGAAGGTCCGCCTGCGCCAGCACTGCAAGTACTTTATGGACACCATAGTCTCCGAGCCGTATCCGGGCAGGAAGCTGGGGTTCATAATCCAGGAAATGGGCCGCGAGATCAACACGACCGGCTCAAAGTCCAACCACGCGGAAATACAAAAGCTCGTCGTTCAGATGAAAGACGAGCTCGAAAAAATCCGTGAGCAGTCGATGAATATCCTCTAAGCCTCCTTCTTCGCGGGAGCGGCCTTGGAAGCCGGAGCGGCGGCAGAAGCCCCGGGGGCGGCCTTGACGATGGAGGCGGCGAGGTTCTCGAACTCCTGTTCGCTGATCATACGGCAGTTGCCGTTGAGTTGCGCCCCCATCTCAACCTGGATCTTGTTGACATATATGTTGCCGGTGACGGACGCCGCGCTCTTGACGGAGAGCGTGTCCTTGACATAGAGGGAGCCGTTCATCTTGCCCCAGAAATCCAGATTGGAGCACAGGAGGTTGCCGGAGAGCGAGGCGGTCTCGCCCACCACAATCTTGCCCTTGGAATATACGGTCCCGTCTATTCCTCCGTCCACTCTGATGTCGGACGCGGAAACTATGTCACCCTTGATGGAGGTGCCCTTGGAAATGCGGGTCACGTCATTGACATTGACCGGCTGGTCTATTAATTTCGGTATCATAATATTGTTGACTTTTGATTGCTTCTATGCCAGTCCCCTGCCGTGGCAGTTCTTGTATTTCTTGCCGCTGCCGCAAGGGCAAGGGTCGTTGCGGCCCACCTGCTTGTCCACCTTGACCGGAGTGTTGGCCTTCTGCTCCCCGTTGGTGGAGAGCTCGTTGCGCCCGGTCTGCATCCTGCTCATATCGGTGCGCGGACGAAGGGCTCTCCTCGGCTGCTCCGGCGCTTCGCGCAGCGGCACGAAAGCCTTGAAGAGGAACGAGAGCACGTCCTTGTTGAGCGTCTCGAGCATAGCGGCGAAGAGGTTGTAGCTCTCCAGCTTGTAGACCACAACCGGGTCCTTCTGCTCGTAGGAGGCGTTCTGGACGCTCTGCTTGAGGTCGTCCATCTCGCGGAGATGCTCCTTCCAGTGTTCGTCTATCTGATAGAGTATGATGTTCTTGCTGAGGGTCTTGGCAATCTCGCGCCCGTCGGAGTTGTAGGCCTTCTCGAGATTGACGGAGAGACCTATCTGCTTGATGCCGTCGGACACCGGGATCGCTATGTTCTGGTAGAGCTTGCCCTGCTTCTCGTAGACCTCCTTGACGATAGGGTTGAGCTTCTCCACGAGGACGTCCATCCTGCGGCGGTACACCTCCATCATATGTTCGCAGATCCTGTCTTCCAGCTCGTCGCGCTTCGCCTTCTCGTAGAACGCCGCGTCGAAGCCGGTATCGATGGAGAACATAGCCATCAGCGCCACCTCGAAGTCCTCGAACGGCAGGTTGCGGTTCTTCTCGACGAAGAGGGACGCCGCGTCAAGCATCATATTGCGGAGGTCTATCTCGATCTTGTCGCCGCTGATGGCGTTGCGCCGGCGGGAATAGATGGCCTCCCTCTGGTAGTTCATCACGTCGTCGTACTCGAGCAGGCGCTTGCGGATGCCGAAGTTGTTCTCCTCGACCTTCTTCTGCGCGTTCTCCACGGCCTTGGAGAGCATATTGTTCTCGAGGGCCTCGTCGTCGGCCATACCGAGCCTGTCCACCATCCCGGCTATCCTCTCGGAGCCGAAAAGCCGCATCAGCTTATCCTCCAGCGAGAGGTAGAAGGTGGATGAACCCGGGTCTCCCTGACGGCCCGCACGTCCGCGGAGCTGACGGTCCACGCGGCGGGAGTCGTGCCGCTCGGTGCCTATGATCGCGAGTCCGCCGGCGGCCTTGACCTCGTCGGAAAGCTTGATGTCAGTGCCTCGTCCGGCCATATTGGTGGCGATGGTGACGGTGGAGCTCTGTCCGGCCTGCGCCACTATCTCAGCCTCGCGGGCGTGCTCCTTGGCGTTCAATACGTTATGCCTGATGCCCCGCATACGGAGCATACGGCTCAGGAGCTCGGAAGTCTCGACATCGGTAGTGCCCACGAGCACAGGCCTGCCCGCCTTGGTGAGCTCGACTATACGCTCGATGACGGCGTTGTATTTGGCCTTTTTGGTCTTGTATATCAAGTCGTTCTGGTCGTCGCGGATGACGGGGCGGTTGGTCGGGATGACCATCACGTCCAGCTTGTAGATGCTCCAGAACTCGCCCGCCTCGGTCTCCGCCGTACCGGTCATACCGGCCAGCTTGTGGTACATTCGGAAGTAGTTCTGCAGGGTGATGGTCGCGAAGGTCTGGGTGGCGCCCTCGACCTTGACGTTCTCCTTGGCCTCCACCGCCTGATGCAGTCCGTCGCTCCAGCGGCGGCCCTCCATAATACGGCCCGTGGACTCGTCCACGATCTTGATCTGGCCGTCCATTATCACGTAGTCCACATCCTTCTCGAACATCGTATAGGCCTTCAGGAGCTGGATCACGGTGTGCACGCGCTCGCTCTTGAGCGAGAACTCGGACATCAGCGCATCCTTCTTCTGCTGCTTCTCCAACGGGGAGATCTCCTCGTGCTCGATCTCGGCGGTCCTGGACCCCACGTCAGGCAGGACGAAGAAGTTGTCGTCGCCCACCGCGCCCGCCAGCACCTCGTGGCCCTTGTCGGTCATATCCACGGAGTGGAGCTGCTCGTTGATGACGAAGAAGAGCGGGTCGGTCACCACCGGCATCTCGCGCTCGTTGTCCTGCATATAGTAGTTCTCCGCCTTCTGGAGGAGCACCTTCATCCCCGGCTCGGAGAGGAACTTAATCAGAGGGGAATACTTAGGGAGTCCCTTGTGGGCGCGGAGCAGCAGCTTGCCGCCCTCGTTCTCGTCGCCCTCGGCTATCTTCTTGCGGGCCTCGTTGAGCACCTGGTTGACCAGGGTGCGCTGCGACTGGTAGAGCTTCTCCACGAACGGCTTGAACTCCATAAACTGGGCCTCGTCGGCCTCGTTGCGCTGGATGGGCCCGGAGATGATGAGCGGGGTGCGCGCGTCGTCGATGAGCACGGAGTCCACCTCGTCCACGATGGCGTAGTGGTGCTTGCGCTGCACGAGGTCCTCCTGCACGACGGCCATATTGTCGCGCAGATAGTCGAAGCCGAACTCGTTGTTGGTGCCGAAGGTGACGTCACATTCGTATGCCTTGCGGCGGGCGTCGGAGTTGGGCTGGTGCTTGTCGATGCAGTCCACGGAGAGCCCGTGGAACATATACAAAGGCCCCATCCATTCGGAGTCACGCTTGGAGAGGTAGTCGTTGACGGTCACCATATGCACCCCCTTGCCCGCGAGCGCGTTGAGGAACACGGGGAGCGTCGCCACGAGGGTCTTGCCCTCGCCCGTGGCCATCTCGGCTATCTTGCCCTGGTGCAGGGCTATGCCGCCGATGAGCTGCACGTCGTAATGCACCATATCCCAGGTGACCTCGTTGCCTCCGGCGAGCCAATGGTTGCTGTATATCGCCTTGTCGCCCTCGATGCGGACGAAGTCGTGTCCGACTGAGAGGTTCTGGTCGAACTCCGTGGCGGTCACGACGACTTCGGCGTTCTCCTTGAAGCGGCGGGCGGTGGATTTCATTATGGCGAAAGCCTCCGGAAGCATCTCGTCCAGACACTTCTCGATGGCCTCGTCCTCCTCCTTGACGAGCTTGTCGGACTCGTCGGCGAGTTTCTCCTTCTCGGAAATCGGGATATCCCTGTTGAGCTCTTCCTTGATGTCGGCGATGCGGCTCTCGAACGGGGCTTCGACCTCGCGGAGCCTTAGCCTGAGCGCTCCGGACCTCGCGCGGAGCTCGTCGGCGGAGAGGCTGTCTATCTCGGGATAGACGGCGAGTATCTTCTGGAGCGTCGGCTTGACGGCCTTATAGTCGCGGTCGGCCTTGGAGCCGAACATTTTTCCTATTACTGATGCGAATGACATTCCCTAATATTTATTAAATCCCACAAATATAACTATATTTGTCTTTTCAGCAAAATTGCGCTTATGAAACATAGCCTGATCACCATCCTCGCGTCCGCGCTGGCCGTCGCCGGCTGCTGCGGCGGCGCTTCCTCCCCGCGACTTGTGGAGGACTTCAACTTCGGCTGGAGATTCCAGCTCGGCGACGACCCTCAGTGGGCTGCGGAAGCCTACGACGACTCATCCTGGCGGGAGCTGCATCTGCCGCACGACTGGAGCGTGGAGGGGGAGTTCTCCGCCGACAACCCGTCCACCCCGGGCGGCGGCGCTCTTCCGGGCGGGATAGGCTGGTACCGCAAGAGCTTCACCCTGCCCGCCGACGGCAAAGTCCGCAGCATAGAGTTCGACGGAGTGTTTATGAACAGCACCGTCTATATCAACGGACACGCCCTCGGCACGCGCCCATACGGCTACAGCTCGTTCTCCTACGACCTCACGCCGTATCTGCGGGAGGGCGAGAACCTCATAGCGGTGCGCTGCGACAACGCCGAGCAGCCGAACTCGCGCTGGTATGCGGGCTGCGGCATCTACCGCAATGTCAGGCTTGTAGCCAGCTCCGGAGTGCGCGTAGCCTACAACGGAACCTATGTCACCACCCCTGAAGTCGGGGAGCGGAGCAGCGTCAGGGTCGAGACCTCCATAGTGAGCGAGAAGGCGGCGGAAGCCCGCATCGAAGCGGCGGTGCTCGACGCCAAGGGCAGGAAAGTGGCCTCCGGGAGCGAAACGGTGTCCCTCGCCGGGGGCGAAAACACCGTATGCCAGACAATCGAGATCTCCGGCACGAAGCTGTGGAGCATAGAGCATCCTTACCTCTACACCCTGAGGACCCGCATCTACTGCGGGAACGAGCTGAAAGACGAATACAGCACCCGCTTCGGCGTGCGCAGCATAGGCTGGGACAAGGACAGGGGCTTCTTCCTCAACGGGGAGAATCTCAAGATGCTGGGAGTCTGTATGCACCACGATATGGGCTGCATCGGCACGGCAGTGCACCCGCGAGCCCTCCAGCGTCAGCTCGAGAAACTCAAGAGTATGGGAGTCAACGCGATACGCACATCCCACAATCCTCCCGCCCCGGAGCTTCTGGACCTCTGCGACGAGATGGGATTCGTGGTGATGGACGAGGCTATGGATATGTGGCGCAAGCGCAAGACCAGATACGACTATGCCCGCTTCTTCGACGAGTGGCACACCCGTGACATCCAGGACTTCGTCCGCCGCGACCGCAATCACCCCTGCATCGTGCTGTGGAGCATAGGCAACGAAATCCTCGAGCAGAGCGACTCCAGGGGGGATCTCATAGAAAACCTCAGCGCGGAGGAGGCCAACACCCTGCTCAATTTCATCCAGTCGCTCGGACAGAGCGACGGCAGCGAGCAGAACCCCAATGTCCTGCTGACAAGACACCTCGCGCAGCTCGTGCGTGACCTCGACACCACCCGCGCCATCACCGCCGGATGCAACGGGGTGTGGCCGGGCAACAACCTGCTCCGCAGCGGCGCGATTGACGTCTACGGCTTCAACTACCACCCGCAGCTCTACGACTCCTGCCGCATATGGTTTCCGGACAACCCTATCATCGGCGCGGAGACGGCATCCGCCCTCAACAGCCGGGGAGTGTATTATCAGCCTTCCACCCGAGTGCAGAAGCTGCCGGGCAAGGACTGGGCCGAGGGGCAGAGGGAAGACCACCAGTGCACGGCCTACGACGTCAGCAGCGCCCCTTGGGCCAACACCCACACGGACGCGTGGATAGCGGTGCGCGACCGCGACTTCGTGGCGGGCACCTTCCTCTGGACGGGATTCGACTACCTCGGCGAGCCTACCCCATACGGCTGGCCGTCAAGGAGTTCCTACTTCGGAGTCTTCGACCTCGCCGGCTTCCCTAAGGACGCGTACTGGCTCTACAAGGCCGAATGGACTCCGGAGACCACCCTCCACCTCTTCCCGCACTGGAACTGGACCAAGGGTGAGAAGATTGACGTCTGGGCCTACTACAACAACGCCGACGAAGTGGAGCTGCTGGTCAACGGGATGTCCCGCGGCTGCCGCTCCAAGACCTCGGACGTGCTGCACGCGGAGTGGCTAGGCGTGCCTTTCGAGCCGGGCAGGATAGAGGCCGTGTCGTATAAGGACGGCAAGGTGGTCGCAAGGGATGTCCGCTACACGACCCGCGAGCCGGTCGCCCTCAGGCTCACCGCCGACAGGAGCAGCATCAGCGCGGACGGATATGACCTCGCTTTCGTCACCGTGGATGCCATCGACGCAGACGGGCGCGAAGTGCCGGTGGCCGACGATATGCTCAGCTTCAAGGTGGAGGGCGCGGGCGAACTCTTCGGAGTGGACAACGGCAACGCAGCCGACACCCTCTCCCTCAAGGGCAGCCGCAAGGCTCTCTTCTCCGGCAAGGCTCTCGCCGTGGTGCGCTCGCTGCGCGGCGAGAAGGGCACCGCGACCCTCACGGTCAGCGCCCCGTACTCCACGGTCAAGATCAATATCGACACGAAATAATCTTTCCTTATGGGAAATCTCCGGCAATGGCTCAACAACGCCCGGCATCAGTCTCTGGTCCAGAGTCTGATGCCGGCGGCGCTCGCCGTGATCGTGGCTATCGGAGGCGGCAATTTCAGCATCTTCTGTGCCATTTTGGCGGTGCTGGGGGTCGCCTGCGCCCACCTCTCGATGAACCTCGCGGACGACCTGTTCGACTATAGGGCCGATATGATGGGCGACCGCAACAGGGTGATACGCAAGGGTTTCCGGGCGATGACGCTCAAATACCCCTACCTCACCGACGGCAGCGAGACGACCTCGACCCTCAAGGAGGCGATCGTGACTTTCGGGGCTGCGGCCTGCGTATGCGGAGCGGTGATATTCGGCCTGAGGACCGTGGACAACGGCTTCACCGGACTCTCGGGCAGCTGGTGGATAGCGGCAATAGTCGCAGTCACGGCGTTCCTCGGCATCTTCTACTCAGCCCCGCCGCTCAAACTCGCCTACCGGGGGCTCGGGGAGCTGGTCATCGGGGTCATTTTCGGCCCGCTGCTGATGATGGGCGTATATTATGCCTGCCTCGGGCGTATGGATGCGGAGATCGTCTGGATTTCGATCCCTGTGGGACTGCTGGTGCTCAACATATTATACACCCACAGCTTCATCGACAAGGCCGGCGACAGGGAGTGCGGCAAGATGACCTTCGCCCTGCTGCTCGGGTCCGACCGGACCGGACTCGCGGCCGCATACATAATCAATCTGCTGCCCTTCGCGGTGATGACAGCCGCCGTCTGCCTCGGCGCTCTCCACCCGCTCTATCTGCTCGTGCTGCTCGCCGCCCCCCGCGCGATATGGCTCTGCCGCTCGCTGCGGGACTTCGCCGCCGGGAGACAGGACGTGCCGGCCAAGCCGCCCGTCTGGCTCGGCAAGATGCCGGACTGGGAGACGGTGCGCGGCGCCGGGATCGACTGGTTCGCAATGCGCTGGCTCACGGCCCGCAATACGCTGAGCCTCTTCTGCGCCGCGGTTATGCTCGCAAGAATCATTTTACTGTTTTTCTGACATATGACAAATCCCGTCGGACAATTCTTCTATCTCGGATGGTGGTGGGCCCGCGCCGTACTTGGCCGCCGCCGACCGCTCCAGAGCGTGGTCTTCATCACTGACCGCTGCAACCTCAGCTGCAGGCACTGCAGCGTCTACAACCACAGCGACCCGCAGAGCAAGACCTACGAGCAGATTCGCGGCGAACTGGAGTACTGCTACTCGCTGGGCTCGCGCTTCATCGATTTCGAGGGCGGCGAACCTTTCCTCTGGCGGGACGGGGAGCGCACGGTCAACGACCTGTGCCGGCTCGCCCGAGCGATAGGATTCTTCTCCTGCACCATCACGACCAACGCGCAGATGCCCTTCGACGGCAGCATAGCCGACAGCATCTGGGTGTCGATGGACGGAGTGGGCGAATATCACGAGCGCATCCGGGGCAAAGGCAGTTTCGCGCGGCTGGAGAGCAATATAGCGACCTGCGGCTCAAAGCATCTGAGCGCCAATATGGCCATCAACACGCTCAACTGCGACTCGGTCGCGGCGGCGATAGAATATGTGGCGGAGAGCCCGTATTTCAAGAGCATCTCGCTCAACTTCCACACCCCGTTCCCGGGCACGGAGGATCTCGAACTCCCGCACGACAAGAGGGTTGAAGTCATCAAGCTTATCCTTGACTACAAGAAGCGGGGCTACCCGATAATGAACTCGCGCAGCGGCCTAAGCAAGATGCGGGACAACAAGTTCCGCAAGCGCTGCTGGATGACCAACTTCATATTCACCGACGGCACGCGCAAGGCTCAGTGCATCGGCGAAGAGATGGGCATCTGCCCGAAATGCGGATTCTGTATGGCGGGGGAAGAGTCGGCGGTCTTCGAGCTGCGTCCGGACACCATATTCGCCGGCCTCAAGCTCAGGGTGTGAACTCGAGCAGGATAAGGGAGTCGAACCCTCCTCCTTGGCTTGGGAAGCCAATGCACTAC
>CAVILJ010000059.1:0-10185 GCA_963643555.1 Acetatifactor sp. | reverse complement strand
TGCAAAGTCCCGCAGGGACCGCGACGTAGGAGCGAAATACCCCTAATAGGGGTCGCAGACGGTAGTCTGCGGGGGTTAAGAAACCCATGAGGGGACGGAGCGAACAAAGTGAGCGGAGTTCTCTCAGAGGCAAGCTGCAGCCGCAGTGAAGCTCCGCACCGCAAAAAAAAGAGGATGACCCTTTTTGGTCATCCCCCGTTCGTGTTCGTGCGCGGGATGAGAGTCGAACTCACACGTCGCAATTGACACTAGCTCCTGAAACTAGCGCGTCTACCATTTCGCCACCCGCGCCGGGAATGGAATGCAAATATACAACATTTTCAAAAAATATACGACAGTGCGAGCAATATGTCTGCGGGCAGGAAGAAAAATTTTCGTCCTTCGGCGATTTTGCGCCCGCAGCTGGGACAGGAATAGGTAGTATAGACATCATACCCCGCCCAGAAGCCGACCCCGATGTCGAGGTTGAACTTCGGGGAGAGCATATAGGTGTAGCCGAGGCCAATAGCCCCGCCGAAACGGTCGCCTTCGGTGGTCTCCGGAGAGGATATGCCGCCGATATTGTATTCCTGCAGCCTCACCGCCCCGGAGAGCCACCACCCCGAATAGATATGCCAGGGCCAGTATCTGGCGCCTGTGCTGAGAGTGCGCTGGCGCTTCTGCAAAGTCTCCCCGTCGGGATTGTAGGTGAACGGGTTGTATTTCATCCCGGCATTGAGACTCCAGTGCTGCGCAAGGCCGTAGGAAGCCTCGATATTGAGTGTGCCGAAGTCGGCATAGTCGGCGAAGTTGGTCGAGAGCGCGAACTCCTGCCCGTATGAAACGGGTGCACAGAATACCGCTGCGGCCAAGGCCAAAAACATTTTTTTAAACATAAAAGCTCGAATTATGGAAAACTGTCGGCATTGTGCACCCGAAAATCACTTATATCTGTTGAACGCCTCGTTAATCTTGGACTTCAGACTCGGATAGAGGCTGATCAGCTTCTTCTTGAGCATATCGCGGTCCGTGATGTCGGCGGTGAGGGCGTCGAATATCCTGTAGCGCGTCAGTCCCCTCTCCCCCAGATAGAGGAATATCTGCGGATAGAACCAGTAACCGGTCCCGAAGACCTTCTCCCGCCCCGGATAGCGCTCGTTGTGCAGTACGGTCTGCATATAGTAGGCCCACATCTCCCCCACCTCGCAGTAGCCGAAGCCCTCCTCGGTCCCGACGCCGTAGGTGACAAAGCCCGAGGTCACGAACGAGGTCATCATATAGGTCACATAGCTGTTCCAGTAGCTCTTGCCGACCTGCATAAAGTGGCTGGCGTGCGCAAGTTCGTGGACCGTGAGGGAATAGATCGACTCGTAGTCGTCCGCGTCCGCAAGTCCCATTGTGATGTCCGGGAGAAACATCCGGACGAGGAACGCATACTCCCCGAGGAACTTCGAGACGATGCCGTCGTCGAGCAGCACCCCCTGCTGCAGCATCGGTGCGGAACTCCAGCGCATCTTCTGGAAGAGCCAGATCCTGAGATTGCCGGGAGGAGCGCTGAGCATCTTCTCCCCGTCGCGGCACTGCTCGTAGTAGTCGTATGCGGCGTTGTTGACCACGCAGCGGGTGAACAGCTTGCGGTCGGAAGAGGAGCTGACCTCCACGCTCACCCCCTGAGGGGAGTGCTTGCCGAGAGTGGAGAACGAAGCCGGGCAGAAAAGCAGGTTGAATCCTATCCCGAAACCGTATTTGTTCTTGAAGACCAGACGGTAGCGGGGGTTGGAGGAGAATTGGCGCGACATCTGGTAATAGCCGTCCTTGTCGGTGTAGCTGTGGGCGAACTTCACGAAACAGTTGCACGACACCCTCACCCCGCTCACCCCTATGGCACCGCCGCCGAGAGCCGGGTCAACGATGGTGATGCGCCCGCTCGGAGTGCCCTTCTCCGACCCCTTGGTCGGCGGGGCGAGCATATCGGCGTTACCGGTAAGCTCGAACGCCATCCGCTCCACCGCTTCCCAGTCCAGCCCGTCCGACTTGGTCGACTCGCTGTGCTCCGCAATATAGCATTCGTCCAGCAGCTCGTAGCGTATATCTGCCGGGAAGTCGAAGTCCTTGCTGACCACGGCATACTGCCAGGTGATCCTGTCCTCGTCTATCGACGGGTCGTGATAGTAGTCGCCCTCGCGCACGATCGAGTAGTCCACGGGGTGGTCTATGAGCTGCAGACCCGCAGACACGAGGGCCTCGTACTGCCGCTCATCCTCCGGCAGAAACCTCACATAGAGGTCGGTCGGCTCCAGCGGAGTCCTGTCGGCCCGGGTAGGATACAGCCGGTCGAGGGCCTTGGTCACGTTCTCGACGGAATAAGGGTCTTCCAGCTGCTCCCCGAGCACTATCATCTCGTGCCGCACTTCATTGTCTTCAATGTCAGTACGCCCTCCCCAGCCACCGGAAAGCCTGTCCGAGCAGGAGACCGCCACGAGCAGCGGTACGATAAGTTTAAAGAAGCTTTTCATAGTCGTGTAGTATTTGTCCGATGCAAAGGTGGAGAGTATTATCCGATTTATTTCAAGGATAATCGCTTACTTTTATCCGTAGGGACGAAACGCCCCTCACGGCCTCACCGGGACGCGCTGCGGGGCGGATCGCAACGACCCGCCCCGCAGAAGCCGGAAGCCAAAAAAGACGGAAAACGCCCCTTTTTAGAAGTACTTTATCGTTTTCTGCTCTATCGCGCTCATCAGACTGTTGCCCAGACGGCTGACTCCGAAGCGGAAGAGCTCCTTGTCGAGCCATTCCTCGCCGAGCACGGAAGAGACGATGCAGTAGTAGCCCAGTGCGTCCTTGGCGGTGGAGATGCCGCCTGCGGCCTTGAATCCGACTTTGCGGCCGGTCTTGGCGCAGTAGGCGCGGATGCTCTCGCACATCACCAGGGCCGCCATCGGGGTGGCGTTGACCTCTACCTTGCCGGTGGATGTCTTGATGAAATCGGCGCCGGCCTCCATCGCGAGGAACGATGCCCGTGCGATACGCTCGGCGGTGCCGAGAAGCCCGGTCTCGAGGATCACCTTCAGCACGACCTTGCGCCCGCACGCGGCAGCTTCCTCGTCAATCGCGGCCTTCATCGCCCTGATCTCGGCCGCGGCGGACTCGTAGTCGCCGGCCATAAAGGCATTGAGCGCCAGCACGATATCAATCTCGTCCGCACCAGCACGCACCGTGAGGCGGCACTCCTCTACCTTGACTTCGAGGAAACTCTGCGAACTCGGGAAGCAGCCGGAGACAGCGGTCACGTGGAGTTCGTCGGACTTCCTGGTGTCGCGTACCAAGGAAGCGAAGTTGGGGAAGACGCAGACCGACGCCGGGAGCGGATAGCCCGCGAAACTGAGCGGAATCTCATTGGCCTTCTCCACCAGAGCCCTGACGGACTCCGGGGTGTCGCCCGTGTGCAGGGTGGTCAGGTCCATCAGCGAGAAGCACTTCTTGAGCACCTCCGGCGACTCCGCCGCCGACAGGTTGGAGGCGATCGCCTCAATCTTTGACGCTATCTCCTCTTCGGAAGGAGAGTAGCCGTATTTCTGCAAATAATCCATATATCTGTCGTTTTATAAATCTTTCACTTCGCGTTTTTCGAACTTTTCGCGCCCCGCCCGACTCTCGGGCTTGAGCTGTGGCCCGGGCTCCCGCAGGAGAAATCTGTTCGGGGCGATACCGTCCGGAGCTTCGCGGAGACCCTTGACCTGAACGAGGCTGTCTGCGGAGACAGCCGAAGTATCCCTCACCGCCAAGCTGTCAGCGGTGGCGAGGCTGTCCGCCAGAGCAAGGCTGTCTGCCGACACGAGGCTGTCGCGCAGCGGCCAGAGTATGCCGTCCAGAGCCCAGACAAGCGAGTCGTCGGAGAAATCGACCGCCGTGTAGTCTACGCGCAGCCGCTCGTTCTCCTCCCGGGCCTCGCGGATCCGCTCGGAGAGCTTCTGGTAGTACTCCGCCCGCTTCTTGAGCCGCTTGGACACGCTGTCCATCACTTCGCGCAGGTCCTCAGTCCTGCCGGAATAGTACTCGATGCTCTTCTCGTAGTCGGCGAAGCTGTAGCCGTGACGGCGGAATATCGGGTCGAAGAAGAGCGTTGTGTCCGCTGCGGCACGCGCCGAAGCATTGTCCCGGAGCCACTGGTCGGCGATGAACATATCGGTGTAGAGGGCGATCATATCCTTCTTGGGGATGACCCTGCCGCTCCTCGCGCAGCCTGCGATGCAGAGCGCGGCGACGGCGGCCGTCAGCAGAATATGTCCCCTCCCCGTCCGCATCACCTGAGCTGCGCCCCGAAGTCTTTGACGAAGGTGGAGAGCAGCCGGTCCATAACCCTCTCGGTGTCCTGGTCGGTCAGGGTCCTCTCCGGATCCCGGATGATGAAGCTGAGGGCGTACTGCTTCTTGCCCTCCGGTATCTTGTCGCCGCGATAGACGTCGAAGAGCCCCACCTGACGGAGCAGCTTCTTCTCCTGCTTGAGCGCGGCGGCACGAAGCTCCGCATAGCTGACTTTCTCGTCGAGCAGCAGCGCGAGGTCGCGCCGCACCTCCGGGAACTTCGGCATCTCGGAGAAGGCCAACTTGTCCCTCCTGACAAGCTCGAACAGAGCCGGCCACTCGATCTCGGCGGCATATACGGCCTGCTTGATGCCGAAGCGGCGGGCGAGGGCCGGATTGACCGTACCCATCACGGCGAGCCGTCCCGCGCCGGGGATGCTGTAGCTCACACCCTCGGAGAATATGTCGTCCGGAGCAGCTTCGCAGCGCATCTTGTAAATATCAGCGCCGTAGCGCCGCAGCAGCAGCTCCACATAGCCCTTGAGCTGGAAGTAGTTGCTCGGGGAGGTCTCCACCCGCCAGCTCTTGTCCGGAGTGCCGGTGAGCATAAGGCAGAAGCACTGGTGCTCCTCATAGCCTTCGAGAGTCTCCGGAGACTTCTCCGGAAGTCTCTGATATACACCGCCGTACTCGAACGTCTTGAGATATCCCGTCTGGCGGTTGAGGTTGTAGGCGACCACCTCCAGGCCGCCGAGTATCAGCGTCTGTCGCATCACGTTGAGGTCCTGGCTGAGCGGATTGACGATACGGACGCACTTCTCCTCCGGACAGGAAGTGAGGCGGGAGTAATACTCCGACTTGGTGAGGGAGTTATTCATCGTCTCCACGAAACCGTTGGCCGCGAGGAAGTTGGAGATATTGTTCCGGACCGCCTCGGCATCCGGACGCGGAGTGGCGTTGACGGACATCAGCATACGCCCCGGGAGCGGGATGTTGTTGTAGCCGTAGATGCGCAGCACCTCCTCCACAACGTCGCACTCCCTGTAGACGTCGACCATATACGACGGCGCGTCTACCACGGCTCCGCCCTCGCGATGCCCGATGAAGTTGTAGCCGAGCCAGCCGAGTATATTCTCTATGGTCTTATGCCCTACAGGATAACCGATGAGCCGCTCCATCCTCGAGTAGTCGAGGTCGATGCGCTTGCGCCCGACAGGCTCCGGATAGACTTCGCGTATCTTCCCGGCCACCTCACCGCCCGCGCACTCCTGAATCAAGGTCACGGCACGCTTGAGGGCGTATATCGCTATCTCCGGGTCAGCTCCTCTCTCGTAGCGGAACGACGCGTCCGTCTGGAGACCGAGCCGCTTGGAGGTCTTGCGGATGGAGGCGGGGTCGAAGTACGCGCTCTCGATGAAGAGGTTGACGGTGCTTTCGGAGACTCCGCTGTCTTCGCCGCCGAAGACTCCCGCGATGCACATAGGGCCGTCCTCACAGGCGATGACCACATCGCCGCCGCACAGTTTGCGCTCCACCCCGTCGAGAGTCTTGAGGACCTCGCCGTCGAGCGCCCTGCGCACTATCACGGTGCCACCCTTGACCTTGTCGGCATCAAAGGTGTGCAGCGGCTGGCCCAGCTCGAAGAGCACGAAGTTGGCGATGTCGACTATGTTGTAGATGGGATGCAGGCCTATGCTTTTCAAGCGCTTCTGAAGCCACTCCGGAGACGGGCCGGTCTTCACTCCCCTGAGGGTGATGCCGGTGTAGCGCGGTGCGCCGGAGCTGTCGCGGACGTCAATCCCGAGACCTTCGCCCCCGCCCTCCGCGAACGCGTCGACCGACGGCCTGACGAGCTCGCAAGGGATGCCGTTGAGTTTCATCCAGGCATAGAGGTCGCGTGCCACTCCCCAGTGGGAGGCGGCGTCCACACGGTTGGCCGTAATCTCGTATTCGATGACGGCCTCGCTTTCGAGATGGAGGTATTCCTTGGCGGGAGTGCCGGGCACGGCATCCGCAGGAAGGACCATAATGCCTTCGTGGCTGCTCCCGATGCCAAGCTCATCCTCGGCGCATATCATTCCGAACGACTCCACGCCACGGATTTTGGACTTCTTTATCTTGAAGTCGCCCGGCAGCACGGAGCCGATCTGCGCAAGCAGAACCTTCTGCCCGGCGGCCACGTTTGGAGCGCCGCAGACAACCGTCAGAGGTTCGCCCGAACCCGGGTCGACCTTGGTGATATGCAGGTGGTCCGAATCCGGATGCGCCTCACACTCAAGCACTTTAGCGACCACCACCCCGGCAAGCCCGCCGGGAACCTGTTCGCTCTCCTCCACGCTGTCCACCTCGATGCCGATGGAAGTCATCGCGTCGGCAATCTGCTGCGCCGTCAGCCCGCACTTCAAATAATCCTTAAGCCAATTGTAACTGAGCTTCATAACCTATGTAACTGTTTTTATTTCAAACTGTCAGGGGAGAACAAGCGGGCTACGAACTCCTCCCTGTCGAAGACCTTGAGGTCCTCAATCTTCTCGCCGACTCCGATGAACTTCACCGGAATATGGAAACGGTCGGAGACACCCACCACCACGCCCCCTTTGGCAGTGCCGTCGAGCTTGGTGACGGCGAGGGAAGTGATCTGAGTGGCGCGGAGGAACTCCTGAGCCTGCTGAAACGCGTTCTGTCCGGTGGAAGCGTCGATGATGAGCATCACGTCGTGCGGAGCGTCGGGGACGACCTTGGAGATGACCTTGCGGATCTTGGTGAGCTCGTTCATCAGGTCAAGCCTGTTGTGCAAGCGGCCCGCCGTGTCGATGATGGCCACGTCAGCCCCTCTCGCGACCGCAGCAGCCGCGGTGTCGTAGGCCACGGAAGCCGGGTCGGAACCCATATTCTGCCTGACTATCTCGACGCCGGCCCGCTCGGCCCAGATGGTGAGCTGGTCCACCGCCGCCGCACGGAAAGTGTCCGCCGCGCCGAGTATGACCTTCCTGCCCTGTGAGCGAAGCATATGGGCGAGCTTGCCTATGGTCGTGGTCTTGCCGACGCCGTTGACGCCGACGACAAGGATGATGTAGGGCTTCTTCGTGAAGTCGAATGGCTGCACGTTGTCCTCGACGAGAGACGAAATCTCCTCCCGGAGCAGCCCCACCAGCTCATCGAAAGACATATACTTGTCCTTGGCGACCCTCTCCTCCAGGGCATCGATCACCTTGAGGGTGGTGTCCACCCCCATATCCGACTCCACGAGCGCTTCCTCTATCGCGTCGAGCGTGTCGTCGTCCACTCTGGAGCGGCCCGCGACGGCCCTGCTTATCCTCTGAAAGAAACTGATTGCCATATCGGACAAAGATACATATTTTTCCGCACAACTATCCCCCGCCAGGCAGGGGACACCATATAAAAGGGGCTGACTAAAAAAACTTTTCAGCCAGCCCCTTTCAGGCTTCTTAACCCCCGCAGACTGCCGCCTGCGACCCCTATTAGGGGTATTTCGCTCCTACGTCGCGGTCGCTGCGGGACTTGTTAGTCGACAGCTTCAGTTCGACTGGGGGCGCGAGGCTTACTTCTTGGCGAAGTAGTCCTTGGCCTTGTCAGCTTCTACAAGCTGCTCAGAGAAGACGTATGCACCGGTCTTAGGAGACTTCTCCATACGGATGCACTTGACCATACTTTTAGCTCCGGCCTTGGCCGCAAACGTTGCAACTGCTTTCTTTGCCATAATTCAAACTCCTCTGATTATTTTATTTCACGGTGAACGGTGACCTTCTTGAGGTAAGGGTTGTACTTCTTGCGCTCGAGACGGTCAGGAGTGTTCTTCTTGTTCTTCGTGGTGATGTAACGTGAGATGCCCGGAACACCTGAAGCCCTCTGCTCGGTGCACTCGAGGATGACCTGCACCCTGTTTCCTTTTGCTTTCTTTGCCATAACTCTGAAAAATTAAACAAGGTTAATCAATCCTTTCTTCTGTGCATCGCGGAGCGTGGCCTCAAGGCCGTTCTTCTCGATGATCCTCATACCCTTGCAGGATACCTTGAGGGTGATGTACCTCTGCTCTTCCTCGCTCCAGAAACGCTTGTTCTTGAGGTTGAGAGAGAAGTCGCGCTTGGTGCGCAGCTTGGAATGGGCAACATTGTTGCCTTTCATTCTCTTCCTTCCGGTTATTTGACAAACTTTTGCCATAATATTGTTTTTTCTTATTATTTCCAGTTGCGGGGGTGCAAATATCGTGGATAATTTTCTGATTTCCAAACGGAAACCTAGACAAATTTCAGGAATCTGCCCCACCTGATGTTGTTCGGGAACTTCTTCCCGCTGTCCGTGGAGAGCCATATCACAACCGGCCTGCCGACTATGTGGTCTTCGGGAACGAAGCCCCAGTACCGCGAGTCGAGGGAGTTGTGCCTGTTGTCTCCCATCATAAAGTAATAGTCCTGTCTGAAGGTGTATTTCCCTTCCGCAAGCGCCTGCCCGATGTCACCGCCCTCGTATGCCGAGATGAGCCTCTCATATAGGGGGAGGTTCTCCCGAGTGAGGGTGACTGTCACGCCCTTGGCCGGCACGGTGAGCGGTCCGAAGAAGTCCCTTGTCCAGCCGGAATCCTCCGTGAACGGGAAAATCTCCCTGGAGACTGCGGCGGGGTCGCGCTCGAGGTTGTCCTCGATACCGACCACATTGGGAAGAGTCCTGACCTGCTCAAGCATCTCTGCAGTGAGCATCATCGCGGGATAGCCGGGGAGCGCGGGGTCGAAGTAGAGTTCAGCGGTGTTGAGGCCCAGTTTCGCGACGGTCTTGGAGTTGATCTTCTGACCGTTGGTGGTGACCCTGTAGGACAGCTGGAGTCCCGGATAGTCCGGCTCCTTCTCTCCGTTGGTCCACACCCTGCCGTCCCTGACTTCGAGGACGTCCCCCGGGAGGGCGACGCAGCGCTTGACGTAGTGGTCTTTCTTGTCCATCGGACGCGAGACCGTCCCGCCGAGTCCCGCCACCGTCTCCTTGCCGAGCATCCTCACGAGAGCGTGATAATCCTCCGCGGGAGCCCTGCGGAGCACCGTGTCTCCGTTGGGAAATCCGAACACCACGTTGTCGCCCCTGCGCACGTGACCGAAGCCCTTGAGGCGGCGGTAACCGTTCTGTATCAGGGTGGAGTAGGACTCCTTGCCGAAGATGGTGTTGTGCGTGAACGGGATGGTCAGCGGGGTCTGCGGAACCCTCGGGCCGTAGCTGAGCTTGCTGACGAAGAGGTGGTCTCCCGTGTAGAGAGTCCTCTCCATCGAGGATGAAGGAATCTTGAAGGCCTGGAAGAAGAAGATGTTGATGAAGGTGACCACGATCACGGCGAAGATGACGGCGTCGAGCCAGTCATTTGCCGCGCTGTGCTTCTCCCCCTCCTTATAACGCTTCTTCCAGAAGTTCCAGCGGACCTTGCGGGTGATGAAGACGTCGAAGATGACGCCCAGGCCGAAGAGCCACCAGAAGTTGCCCAGCCAGATTACCCACGCGATGTAGAGCAGGGCCCAGAATGTGAACCTTGTCCATCGGCTGCGGGTAAACTCCTTCAGGCTCACTCCGGACTATTTTACAGAGTTGAGTACAGCCTCGAATGCCTGAGGGTTGTTCATCGCGAGATCGGCGAGCACCTTGCGGTTGAGCCCGATGTTCTGCGCGTTGAGCTTGCCCATAAACTGCGAGTAGGTCATACCGTACTGACGCGCTGCGGCGTTGATACGCTGGATCCAGAGGGCGCGGAAATTGCCCTTCTTGGCACGGCGGTCGCGGTAGGCGTAGGTGAGACCTTTCTCGTAGGTGTTCTTCGCTACTGTCCAGACATTCTTCCTTGAGAGGAAATTACCGCGGGTTCTCTTGAGAATCTTCTTGCGGCGAGCTCTTGAAGCTACTG
>CAVILJ010000058.1:0-10628 GCA_963643555.1 Acetatifactor sp. | reverse complement strand
CGTTCAGTTTCTTCAGCGGAGGAGCGACTGACGGCGGTGTGACAAAAAAAACTCCTACCCCGGTGCGCGCTGTCCGTGTTTTATAGCCTGCCGTAAGCAGGGGTTGCCGGGAGAGTTAAGTCATCTCAACACAATCTTTCGGCACCAGCGCTTGGGATTGATGCGGTTGCGCCACCACGGGGAGAGGTGACGGTGGAGTTCGCGTCTGCGGATATTGTAGGTAGAATAGTGCGAGAGCTGCCCGAGGTAGGAGTTGATGCTCGAGCGGAACTTCCCGGTCAACAGCACACGGTCAACCCTGCTCATCCCGCCCGCCAACGCATTGTACTTCTCCACGCAGCGATAGAAGTTCCCCTTGGTCCTGTCGGCTACATATATCCTGTGGGGCTTGATGACACAACCGAGATACTTGACCCCCTTGGAATAGTGCTGAAGATATACCTTGTCGGGGTGGAGCGTCAGCCCAAGTTTCTCCGACAGGAAGGACGAAATCTCGGGTATGAGCGACAGGAGGACAGCCTTGTCGGAGTGGACTGGACCAAGATGAGGTCGTCCACATACCTGCCATAGTAGCGCAGTCCCAGCGCGTGCTTCATATAGTGGTCGAACGGGGTCATATAGAAGTTTGCGAACACCTGCGAGGTGAGATTCCCGATCGGGAGTCCGCAGTCTTCGGGAGAATGGAACAGGCTCTTGCTGTCCGGCAGTCCGTCCCAGTCGCTGCGGCGGCCTTTTATCACGCAGTTCTCCGCCGGGTTCAGCAGGGCCGTGGTCTTGGCCAGATATTTTACGGCCTCCAGGTCACCTCCGGGGTAATGCTCGTCGATGAAAGTCTCAAGACCCGAAAATCCCGGGATGGTCTCCCCGAAACGTCATAGCTACCGTGCTGTTCTTACCGGCAGCAATGCCGTTGCGGCTGCTCCCGTCCATAATAAGGCCCTCAGGATGGACGGCAGCCAGATTTTGCGCCTCCCGTCCAGGATTCGGCCCTCAGGATGGACGGCAGCCAGATTTTGCGCCTCCCGTCCATACTCAGGCCTCCGGGATGGACGGCAGGCAGACCAGGGCTCTGCCCTCGCGTCCGTCGGCGCAGACGAGCAGGTCACCGCCGAAGCGGACCATCCTCACGAACTCGCTCTCGTACTCTGCACTCATCGCGTCCAGACGCTCCGTGTCGCAGACTTCGCCGGGACGGGCATAAGGGTTGACATTGACATAGCCGGCGTTGAACGAGGTCATATTCTGGAAGAAGTGCGTCCCTTGGCTCGGGTCGATACGGAAGCTCTCCAGGCAGCACTCCACTATCAGCTTGGCCTCGGAGATGTCGCTCCAGTGCACCGGGACTCCCAGCGAAGGGATGCTCGAACCCCAGCGTCCGTATCCGACGAGGATATAGTTGCGGCCCTCGGAGCGCAGGCGGGCATTGAGCGCCGTGACTTCGGCAGCCATCTCACGGGTCTTCAGCACATCGAAAGCCTCGCGGCGCAGATAGACTATGTCCCTTATGCCGACAATCCTGCCCGGGCCTATCGCACAGCCCGAACGGAGCAGGGCGTCGCTCCCGTCGAGTTCGCCCCAGTCCACCTCGCTGCTCAGCCCGTCGGCGGAGATGGGGCGGATCTGAAGCACGTTGAAAATATCGAAACTGCGCCGGCCTCCCCTGTCGAGATTGGCCGCGAACTCGAGTTCCACCCCGCACTTGACCTCCCTCTGGGTGATTTCGAGAAGTTCACAGAGTATGTCGGCGAGCGGGAAAGTCCCGTATTTGAGTATATGCGAGAAAGTCACGAACTTCGGCCCCTCCGGCAGCGGAGAGTCCACGATGCGCTGGTTCTCGCAGTCCCAGGTGGAGACCACCTTGGAGAAGGAGCGGAAGTGCCCGCATTCCGACACTGCAATCCGCTCGAGATTGACGGCATCGTCAACTGAGGTCTTGAACTTGTCCGGCTGGAGGTTCAGCGCATACATCGCCTGCTGGGTCTCCCGCATCGTCAGGTCGGGAGTCGAAGTCTGCAGGACATTGCGCGGGTATTTCGGGGAGAAGCGCAGCACCTGCTCGCCATCCACCACCGCCTTGCCCAGACCGAAGGCCAGCTTGGCGACCCCGTCCTCCGGCTTCTCGTAGCCGACAGGGTAGAAGTTCACCGAGCGGGCCACCCCTGAGAATGTCGGGAAATAATAGCCCGAATCCTCGCTGCCGCAAATCTCCTGCAGGACGATGGCCATCTTCTCTTCCGAGATCACGTTGGAAGTGGAGACGATATAGCCCCTTGACGAAGCGAAATACACCGAGGCATAGACGCTCTTGATGGCCTTGGAGAGCAGGCGCAGCTCCTGGTCCTCATTCTCCGTATGGGGAATCATATAGGTGGAATACACTCCGGCAAAAGGCTGGTAATAAGAATCTTCCAGTTTGGATGAAGACCTCACGGCGAGCGGTTTGCGGACATTGCGGATGAACACCCTCAGGGTGTCGGTCAGCTCCGACGGCAGGGTGGAGGCCACGAATTCGGAGAGTATCTCCGCATCCGAGATGTCGGAATTGATCACGTACTGCAGTCCGTTCTCGATGATGAAACGGTCGAAGTATTCGGTCGTTATCACCAGCGTGCGCGGCACCAGCACCCGCACGTCCTCCCATTTGTCGTAGAGCTCGTATTTCTGGAGAATATGGTTGAGGAACGCCAGGCCTCTGGCCTTGCCGCCGAGCGAACCGTTGCCCACGCGGGCGAACCATATCGCGTCGTTGTAGGTGGCGGGGTCGAACCTCGCCACCACCCCGAGTCCCTGATTGATACGGTAATCGTGAATCTTGCGGAGATTCATCTCCCTCACCTTGGATACGTCGCTCTCCGGCCCGATCCGGATAGGGCGGAAAAGGTCGGCGATGGAGAACAGACCCCGCCCGTAGAGCCAGCGCGAGATATAGTTCTTGGCCGCGAAATACTTCAGCGCCTCGTCCGACATAGTCGCGATGACTTTCTCGAACTCATAGAGATTGCGCGCGCGTGCTGTCTCCTGCCCCGTCTCCGGGTCAGTGACGATGAAGTCCCCGAATCCGAACTCGCGCCCGATATAGTCGCTCACTTCGTGGGTCAGGGTCTTGGAAGTCTTGCGAACGAATCCGACCCCGAGCTGCTCCGCCACGCTGCGCATACTCTCCTGCGAAGACTGCATCAGGAAAGGCATCGTCGGATTGTCCTCCTTGATCAAGCGGCACAGGCATACTCCCGCATCGCTCTTCTCGTCCTCCGGGCGGTCGCCCTTGTGGACCACGAAGCCCACGTCGGAGATGACTCCGATGATGTTGGACTTGTACTTTTCGTAGAGCGACACGGCCTCGTCGTAGTTGGTCGCCATCAGAATCTTTGGTCTCGAGCGCTTGCGCATCACCTGCTGCTCCTCGTTGAGAGCGTCCTTGATTGACTCTATATTCTGCTGGAGCACAAGCTTGTAGAGCAGCGGGAGATAGGTAGAGTAGTAGCGCACCGAATCCTCCACCAGCAGTATCGCCCGCACCCCCATACGGAGTATGTCGTGCTCGGCGTTGAGCCTGTCCTCGAGGAGCTTGATGATGGCGATTATTATGTCGGTGCTGTTGTTCCAGCAGAATACATAGTCGATGTCACCGCGGTCGCTCCGCTCGATGCTGCGGTAGATTTCACGCGAAAAGGCGCTCAGCAGAACTATCGGAGTCTCTGGACGGAGCAGTTTGGCCTGCCTGGAGAATCCGAACACATCCAGCTCCCCGACATTGTACATAGTGATGATAAGGTCGAAACTCTCCCTCGCCGACCTCAGCGTCTCAAGCGCCTCGACGGTCGATTCGGCCCTGACTATCGCCGGCGGATTGCTGAGGTTGAGCTCCGCATACTCCTGACTGATAAGCTCTTCGATATGCCCGTCCTCTTCGAGGGAGAAACTGTCGTAGTTGTTGCAGACGAGGAGGATCCTGCGGATCTTCGTCGTCATCAGTTTGGTGTAGTCCTGCTGAACGTTCATAAGCGCAAAAATATAAAAATAATATTTACCTTTGTCCCGATGGGGTATAGGAAGACATTATCCGCGGCATTCTGCACTCTGGCGTTTCTTATAGTATTCGCCCACTCCGTCGTGCCCCACGAGCACCATTGCAACGAACAGGTGGAGGAGCACATCCACCACTTCCAGCACTGCGAGGAGCTCGGCACCTTCATAATCAAGTACGACAGCTCCGCTTCATCCCAAAGCGGCCCGATACTCCAGCAGGTATTGATAGCCTGCGCTTCTTCCGATGCGCTCTCCGCGCCTGAAGCCGGGACTCCAAGGCCTCTGGACCGCACGGACCATTTCCGGATCAGACTTAGGGACTGTATCCCGCACGGGGCGTTGAGAGGCCCGCCAAGCATCTGATTTCCTGATATTTTCGCTCCCTCCACAGGGAGACCTCAGACCGTCCGCAAACCCTGCGGCGGACTATTCGGTACAGTTGTGCGCCGACAGCACACGGCTGACGGGAAAGATGAAAATGGCCAAAAACGCAATTCTAAGAAAGATGAAAAGAATATTGGCTCTGGCGGCAATATGCGCGGCTCTGTGCACGGGCTGCCGCGACGCCGGGCATCACGGCGAAGCCGAGCACGGGCACGAGACGGCCCACAAACACGACCACGAACACGGGCACGGACACGGGCACGGACACGGGCACGATCACGGGCACGGACACGAGGCCGTGCAGCATATTACAATCTACAGCAGCGAGTATGAGATTTTTGTCGAGTCAGAGCCCCTTGTCAAAGGAGAGGCTGCGACACTGCTCACCCATATAAGCGTCATCCCCGGCTTCAAGCCGCTGAAAGACGGCAAAGTAAGCGCGAGTCTCAATGCCGGCGGGACGGTATGCTCTTCGGAAGCGGCCCCATCCCCGACTGAAGGCATATACAAGGTGAGGCTCACCCCCGCTTCCGAGGGCAGAGCAAGCCTGACGTTCAACATCAACGGGACGGTGCTCGGCACGGAAGTGACGGTATATCACTGCGAACACGATGCGGAAGAAGACCTCGAAGGCGAACCGTCAGCGGGCGGCAACCGGGTCAGCTTCACCAAGGAGCAGAGCTGGAAGATAGACTTCGCCACCGAGCCGCTGCGGCGCGAGGCGCTGGGTGAGGTCATCAGCTGCGTCGGACAGATTCTGCCTTCGCAGAGCGAAACCCACAGCGTCATCGCCAAGGCTTCGGGCATAGTCACCATAGCCGGAGGTTCACTTCTGGCCGGAAGCCCGGTCCGCAAGGGCGCCCCTCTGCTCTACATAGGCAGCGACGGGCTCGCGGACTCCAATATGGACGTGCGCTACATCGAAGCCCGGAGCGAATATGAGCGCGCCGAGGGAGAGTATTCCCGCAAGAAGACGCTCGCCGAGAACAAGATAGTAAGCGCGAGCGAACTGAGCCGCGCCAAGGCTGAATACGAGAGCGCCCGCGCAGCCTTCGAGAACCTCGAGAGCAACTACCGCGAAGGACGCTTCTCCGCCACCTCCGACATCGACGGCTACATCTCCGAGGTATTCGTCTCCAACGGCGAATATGTCGAGGCCGGGCAGGCTCTCGCGAGCGTATGCGGCAAGCGGAGACTCCTTGTGGAAGCGAAACTGCAGGCCAAGTACTACGCCGCTCTCAGCTCCGGCGTTGCGGGGGCCAACTTCCGCTTCAGCGGCAACGGGCGCGTCTGGTCGCTCGACGAGCTGGACGGACGCGTCGCTTCCGTGGGGCAGAGCGTCTCCTCGGACGACCCGCTCCTGCCTGTCAGCTTCGAGATTTCCAACAAGGCAGGACTCCTCCCCGGCACTTTCGCCGACATACGCATCAAGACCCGAGGCAGCGCCGAAGCGCTCACCGTAGCGAGCGGAGCAATAGTGGAAGAAATGGGCAATTATTTTGTTTATAAGCAGATAACCCCTGAACTCTTCGAGAAAGTCCAAGTCGGAGTCGGAGCGTCCGACGGCCTTCGCACCATTATTACATCGGGACTCGACGGCTCCGAGAGGGTCGTCACCAGGGGAGCGGTAATCGTTAAGCTCGCACAGGCCGCCGGCGGACTCGACGCGCACGCGGGACACGTTCATTAGCGCATTATGAACTGGCTCAACGGAATCATACGGTTTTCGCTTAAAAACCGTCTGCTGGTGCTGCTGGGAGCGGCACTGGTAATTGCCGGAGGACTCTGGAGCGCAAACAGGACCGACGTGGACGTGTTCCCGGACCTCACCGCCCCTACCGTGGTGATAATGTCCGACGCACACGGAATGTCAGCCGAAGAGGTCGAAAGGCTCGTGACCTTCCCGGTCGAGACGGCGGTCAACGGCGCCACCAACGTGCGCCGCGTCCGCTCCTCCTCGATGTACGGGTATTCTTTCGTCTGGGTGGAATTCGACTGGGGGATGGACATCTTCCGCGCCAGGCAGATCGTCTCCGAGAAGATGGTCTCCCTCGGCGAGTCTCTCCCCGAGGACGTCACGCCAGTGCTGGCCCCGCAGTCCAGCGTGATGGGTGAAATCATATTCCTCGGACTCCAGTCCGAGAGCGGCGATACGTCGATGATGGAACTCCGCGACCTTGCGGACTGGGTGGTCAAGCCGGCAATCCTCGCCACCGGCGGAGTGTCGCAGGTGACGGTGGTCGGAGGCGAAGAGAAGCAGTACCAGATCGTCGCCGACCAGTCCAGGATGGCCGCCTATGGCGTGACGATGTCAGAGCTCGAGGCTGTGGGACGCTCGCTGAGCGTCAATACCGAAGGAGGCATCGTGCGCGACTGGGGCAACGAATACGCGCTCCGTGGAATCGCCCGCACCACCGACATCGAAGAGCTCGGGCGGACGCTCGTGAAGATGGCCCCGGGCGGACCTGTCACCCTCGCGGACGTGGCGGAGCTCAAGGTCGGCGCGGCGGTGAAGCTCGGCACGGCCTCCCAGAACGGCAAGCCTGCCGTCATCATCTCCATCAGCAAGCAGCCCAATATCAACACTCTCAAGGTCACCCGTGCCATCGAGGACAATCTCAAGGGCGTGGCCGAATCCCTGCCGGATGACGTCAGACTGGACACCCGCATATTCCGGCAGGCCGACTTCATCCAGGCCTCGGTGGGCAATGTGGGACGCTCGCTGCTTGAAGGGGCCGTGTTCGTCGTCATCATCCTCTTCCTCTTCCTCGGAAACTTCAGGACGACCGTCATCTCCGTGCTGGCGATTCCGATTTCACTGCTGGCCACCCTCATCGTACTGTACGCCCTCGGGATGGACATCAACACTATGACCCTGGGAGGTATGTGCATCGCCATAGGCTCGCTGGTGGACGACGCCATCATCGACGTGGAGAACGTATATAAACGCCTGAGGCAGAACCACCGCAAAGCCCCGGGAGAAAGGGAGAAAGTCTTCGAGGTGGTATTCGAAGGTTCGCGGGAAATCCGCTCCTCCGTCATCAACGCCACTCTCATCATTATGGTGGCTTTCACCCCGCTGTTCTTCCTCAGCGGGATGGAGGGACGGCTGCTCAAGCCATTGGGCATCACATATATAATCTCCCTCTTTATGTCGCTCATAGTGGCGATGACCCTCACTCCCCTGCTCTGCAGGGACCTGCTCACGGGCGAGAAATACCTCACGCGCAACGACCGGGAGAGCTGGACCAGCCGACATCTGGGCGCCGCCTACGGCAAGGCCCTCAGATGGGTGCTGCACCACAAGAAGCCTGTGATGGCCGGGACCGGAGTCCTGCTCGCCGCTGCGGTGACAGTCTTCACGCAGATGGGCAGCAGCTTCCTGCCCGACTTCAACGAGGGTTCGATGACCATCGCAGCCGTCACTCAGCAGGGCGCTTCGCTGGAAGTGAGCGACGAACTGGGGGCGCTGATGGAAAGGGAGCTGCTCGACATCCCGGAAGTCACCGGCACCTCGCGCCGCACCGGACGGGGCGACCTGGACGAACACTCCCAGGCCACCAACGGCGCGGAGATGGATGTCAGCTTCAAGTTGAAAGACCGCCCGAGAGAGGTGGTGTTCAACGACGTGAGAAGCAGGCTGAACGCCATCCCCGGAGTCGCCGTCAGCGTCGGGCAGCCGCTCGGCCACCGTATCGACCATATGCTCTCCGGCACCAAGGCGGCGATTGCCATCAAGATATTCGGCACCGACCTCAGCACTATGCAGATGATGGGCAATACGATCAAGAGCCGCATCTCCCTTATCGAGGGCCTGGTGGACGCTTCCGTCGAGCAGCAGGCCGCCACTCCGCAGATACAGATCCGCGCCGACAGGGCCGCCCTCGCGCAGTACGGCATCAGTATGCAGGATTTCAACACCTTCGTCGAGCTTGCGTTTTCGGGCGAAAAACTCTCCGACATCTACGAGGGGCAGAGACGCTACGACGTGGTCCTCAGGCTCGGCGACGACGGGGCGAGAAGCCTTGAAGGAGTGCGCAACGCACTGATCGACACCGGCACGGGCGGGAAGGTCGCGCTTGAGCAGGTCGCCGACATCATATCCACCTCCGGGCCTAACGCCATCAGCCGCGAGAACGTGCAGCGCAAGCTCGTGGTCTCCGCCAATGTCAGCGGACGCGACGTGGGCAGCGTGGTGGAAGATGTGCAGAGAGCCGTCTCCGAGTCGGTTCAGCTTCCTGAAGGCTACCGCATCGAGTACGGCGGGCAGTTCGAGAGCGCCCGCAGCGCCTCCCGCACCCTTGCCCTTGCCACGATACTCGCCCTTTTCGCGATATTCCTGCTGCTCTATCTCGAGTTCAGGGACATAGCGCTCTCCGGCATCGTGCTGGCAAGCCTGCCCCTCGCGCTCGTGGGTGGCGTGTTCGCGGTGTGGATAAGCTCCGCAGTAGTGAGCATCCCGTCCATCATCGGCTTCATCACCCTCTTCGGCATCGCCACGCGCAACGGCGTGCTCCTCATCAACCGCTACCAGCACCTGCGGCTCGATGAGGGGGAGAGTCTCCGGGAGAGCGTGATCGACGGCTCCGTGGACAGGCTCAACCCTATCCTTATGACGGCACTGACTTCCGCACTGGCTCTTATCCCGCTGATTTTCAACGGCGACAAGACCGGCAACGAGATCCAGAGCCCTATGGCGGCGGTGGTGCTCGGCGGACTTCTGACCAGCACCCTGCTCAATATCTTCATCATCCCGATAATGTACGAATGGTACGCAAAAAGGAGGAAAAGCAAATGCAAGTCAAATACCCAAGCATAATTCTCGCCGTTCTTCTCTGCCTGCCGGCGGCGGCACAGGACTACAGCGGCATCATCGCTTCGATCGAGCGCAACAGCACTGCGCTCCGCGCACTCCGCTCAGAAGCCGAGGCCGACAGGATGACGGCGCGCACCGGCCTCACCCCGGACGACCCTGAGGTGGAATTCGGCTACCTCTGGGAGACGGCCGACCCCGGCGGAGGGCACAGAATAGACCTCAGCGCGACGCAGAGCTTCGCATTCCCGACAGTCTATTATTGGAAGAAGCGCATCTCCGAGGGGGAATGCGCGGCGGCGGACTACCGCTACGCGGTCGGGCGCAAGAGGGTCCTGCTCGAAGCGAAGCGTCTCTGCATCGAGCTCACCTACCGCAACGCCCTCCAGAGGGAACTGGACAAATGCCTGAAGCACGCCGAGACCATACTCGGCAGCTGGCAGGAGAAGTTCGACTCCGGCTCTGCGGGCATCATCGACCTCAACAAGGCCAAATTCGCCCTCCTTTCCGCCTCACGCGCGGCAAGGACCAACGCCCTTGAGAGGGACGCTCTGCTTTCCGAGCTGCGCACCCTCAACGGCGGCGGGCAGCTGGACTTCAGCTTCGACGAATTCGCCGCTCCACTGCTCCCCTCAGACTTTGAAAGCTGGTACGGGGAGGCTGTCGGAACTTGCAGCGAGCTGCAGGCTGTGGAGAACGACAGGCGCACAGCCGAGTCAGCGAAGAAGCTCGCCGCGTCCGAGTGGCTGCCGAAGTTCTCGATAGGCTATGTCTCCGAAAGGGTCGGCGGAAGCACTCTTCAGGGTGTCGCGGCCGGGATTTCCATCCCGCTTTGGGAGAACAGCGGCAAGCTTCGGGCCGCCAAGGCCCGCTATGAGGCCGCCGACGCCAAGCTTCAAGACGAGTACCTCCAGTTCCGCAATTCGCTGAAGACCAAATACGACAAGGCCCTCGGCCTCGTCGGTCTCTGCGAGGAATACCGGGGGGCGCTCTCCTCGCTGGACGCTTCTGACCTGCTGTACGAGGCTCTTCAGGGCGGAGAGATCGCCCTCGAGGACTATGTGTACGGCATAGAGCTCTGGAACGCCGCCCTCACCGACGTGCTGGAGAGCGAGCGCGACTGCCACAGTCTCATCGCCGAGCTGGAGAGCTTCGGGGAATAGTTTGTTAAATTGGCTTTATTCACTTACCTTTGCCCGGTACTAATACTGAATTTAAGTTTCGCAAGTGCGAAACACGGTTTTTTGAGGCCCGTAGGGCCGAAAGCAAGTCCCTTTCCCGAGGAAAGGGATTTAGGGAAAGGGTAACATAATAACAATAAGCGAAGCTTGTGCGGGAGGGAGAAAGTTTTGCAAGTACTGCACAATGCTTATTTTACAACAAAGTTTATTACTTGCGAAAC
>CAVILJ010000057.1:0-10693 GCA_963643555.1 Acetatifactor sp. | reverse complement strand
GGTCGCAGACGGTAGTCTGCGGGGGTTAAGAAGCCTGAAAGGGGGCTGGCTAAAACACTTTTTAGTCAGCCCCTGTTTTACTCTAACCCCAGTCTGCTTCGCAGACAGCCCCTTTCAGGGGCAAGCAGCCGTCTGCTTCGCAGCCGTCTGGCGGCTCCGCTGCTTCGATTTCTGCAAAATCTCGCTGACGCTCCACCGCGCCGCTGAAGCGGCTTATTAGTCAAACCAAGCAATGGCAACAATATGCCACTAATCCCAAAGATTATCCAATAAGGTGAATTATAAGCGAAGAGACATAAACCTCAGCGGGGGTTGCCTTGCGCTGGGCCTGTGTACTTGCGCGGCAAGGATATAATGCGTAAATTCGCCGTTCCTTATCAAATTACGCAAGCAAGATGAAAATAAAGGGATTGTCACTCGCCATATTGCTGTCGCTCAGCCCGATGGCGGCGCTGGCGGACGAAGGGATGTGGATGGTGAACTCCATCTCGGAGGCGCTCGCGCGCAAGATGCAGGAGGGAGGTCTCCGACTTGAAGCCGGGGAAATCTACAACGCCGACTCCGTCTCGCTCAAGGATGCCATAGTGTCTCTGGACTTCGGCTGCACCGGCAGTATGATCTCCGACCGCGGCCTGCTCATCACCAACCACCACTGCGCCTACGGCGATGTCCACCGCCTCAGCAGCGCCGAACACAACTATCTTGAAGACGGATTCTTTGCGGACGTGATGAGTGAAGAAATCTACATCCCCGGCAAGAGCGCCTACTTTCTCCGGAAGGTCATAGACGTCACCGATGAAGTCAACAAACTCATAGACGAAGAGAAGCAGGCGGGCCGCCCGTGCGGGCTCCGCCGCATAGGCAGCGTCATCGAGCGCAGGTATTCCACCGCCAGCGGCTACGACGCGCAGCTCAGCTCGATGTGGGCCGGGGAAAGATACTATCTCGCTCTTTATGAAGTGTATACCGATGTGCGTCTCGTTGCCGCGCCGCCCGTCAGCATAGCCGCGTTCGGAGGCGATATCGACAATTGGGAGTGGCCGCAGCAGAAGTGCGACTTCGCTCTCTACCGCATCTATGCAGGTCCCGACGGCAAGCCGGCCCCGCACTCCGAAGTCAATGTCCCGATGTGTCCGAAGCGCTATCTCAGCATCAGCACCGGGGGCTGCAGGCCCGGAGACTTCACGATGATCCTCGGCTACCCCGGCCGCACCGACCGCTACTCCTCATCCGCCAAGGTGGACTATCTCGTAAACGTACAGCTCCCCATAACCAACAGTGTCCGCGCGGAGCAGATGGCGATAATGAAGAAGTGGATGGACGCCGATCCCGAGATCAGGCTCAAATACGCCGACAAGTATTTCTCCCTGAGCAATGTGCAGGAGAACAACGAAGGCCTTGAGCAGTGCTGCACCCGCTTCAAGGTGGTCAAAGAGAAGAAAGCCCTCGAAAAGGGGCTCGACCGCGAGTGCAGGGACATCGTGAGGCGGCTCAACAAGAAATACAAAGCCGTCGGCAAGGCGCAGCGCAACCTCCTGTGGTATCGCGAGACCCTCATCCGAGGCACTCAGCTGGGGCTCATAGCCACCAGGATGAAGAACCGCAAGACGGACTACGACCCCGCTGCGGACTACGGCAAGCTCGATATGAGGCTCGAAAGGGAACTCTTCCGCTATGCCGTCAAGACCTACTACACCCGAGTGGATCGCGAGATGTGGGGCCCGTTCCAGAGGGAGGCCTACGAACTCTGCGGCAAGGATGCCGATGCGACAGCCGACTATCTCTGGACCGACTCCCCGATGACAAAGGAAGACCGCATCTACCGCTTCTTCACCGACGTCAGCATCTCCGACTTCAACGCCCGAGTGGACGAAGCCTCCGGAGAGGAGAGCATCGCTTCACTTGAGAAGAAATACACCGTCGCCCTCTACCGCAGCCGGGAGGCGAGGGGAGAGGCGCAGTATCCCGATGCCAACTCCACTATGCGCTTGACCTATGGCAAGATACGAAGCATCAGCAGGGATGGGGCCGAGATGCCTTGGCAGACGCTGTCCGGGGAAATCCTCGCCAAGGAGGACTCCAGCTACGACTTCCACCTGCTGCCGGCGTGGAAGGCTCTTCTTCAGAAAGAGCAGAGTCTTCCCGTGGACTTCCTCAGCGACAACGACATCACCGGGGGCAACTCCGGCTCGCCGGTACTCAACGCAAGGGGAGAACTCATCGGTCTCGCCTTCGACGGCAACAAGGAATCCCTTGCCGGCGATGTCAGCTGGACTGACGACTACAACCGCTGCGTAAGCGTCGACATACGCTTTGTGCTCTGGACTCTGCGCAACTACGCCGGGGCACGCAACATACTCAGAGAAATCAATCAATGCGATCCTTCCGAAATGGAAAACCCTCTTCTCTCCCCATCCCCGCTCCCGTATGGAGCGCCGCAGTTCGACAAGATCAAGACAGAACATTATCTGCCGGCATTCACCGAGGCCATCTCGCGGGCCAAGGCCGAGATCGATGCCATCACCTCCAACCCGTCCGAACCCGACTTCGCCAACACCATAGAGGCGCTCGAATTTGCCGGAGAGACGCTGGATGACATAGCCGGCATCTTCTATAACCTGCTCGAAGCCGACAGCAACCCCGAGATGCAGGAACTCGCGGAGCGGCTTTCCCCGATGATGACGGAATACTCGATGTACGTCTCGCTCAACGAGCCTCTCTTCCGGAGGATCAAGTCCGTCTGGGAGCGCCGCGGGAGTCTGGGGCTCGACCCCGATCAGCTCAAGCTGCTCGATGACAGATACAAGGAGTTCGTGCGCAGCGGGGCACTGCTCTCCGACGAGGACAAGAAGCTCTACAGCGCCTATGAGGAGGAACTCTCCCTGCTCACCCTCAAGTTCGGCAAGAATGTGCTTGCCGCCACCAACTCATTCGCCCTCAACCTCACCGACGAGGCCGATCTCGCCGGACTCCCTCAGTATGTGAGGGATATGGGTGCGGCGACAGCCGCCGAGAGGGGAGAGAGCGGCTGGACCTTCGACCTCAGCTACCCGAGCTATACCCCGTTTATGCAATACAGCACCCGCTCCGACCTCCGCAAGAAGCTCTATATGGCCTACAACTCCAGGGCCTTCGGCGGCGGGAACGACAACTCGGAGCTCTGCGTCCGTATTGCCAATCTCCGCCTCAAGATAGCGAACATCCTGGGATACAGGACTTATGCCGACTACAGCGTCGAGGACAAGATGGCGAAGAATACGGAGAATGTGCAGTCCCTGCTCGACGCCCTGATGGGCCCGTCGCTGCCTGCCGCCCGCAAGGAAATCGCCGATCTCTATGCCTTCGCCCGACGCAACGGCTACCGTGAGAGGCAGATGCAGCCGTGGGACTTCAGCTTCTGGTCCGAGAAATACAAGGACGCAGAATACTCCATTTCCGAAGAGGCCCTCAAGCCTTACTTCCAGCTCGACAGCTGCATCGACGCGGTGTTCGGCCTTGCCACGAAACTCTACGGGCTCAAGTTCACCCCGCGCCCCGACATCCCGGGCTACCACAAGGATGTGCGTGTCTATGAAGTCAGCGACGGCGACGGACGGCATCTCGCCCTCTTCTACGCCGACTTCTTCCCGCGCGCGAGCAAGAGGGGCGGTGCGTGGATGACCGCCTTCCGCGAGCAGAGCATACGCGGTGGCGTGGAGCGCAGACCTTTCATCAGCATAGTCACCAACTTCAGCAAACCGACCGCCGGGACTCCGTCCCTGCTCACCCACTACGAGCTGACCACCTTCCTCCACGAGTTCGGGCACTCCCTCCACGGGATGCTCGCCGAGGGACGATACCCGTCTCTTACCGGCACGAGCGTGGCCCGCGACTTCGTGGAACTCCCGTCCCAGATAATGGAGAACTGGGCCTATGAGCCCGAATACCTCAAGCCTTTCGCCAAGGACTGGCGCAGCGGCGAGGTCATCCCTGACGAGCTGATAGACAAGATAGTGGCTTCCAAGAACTACCACGCCGCATACGCCCAGGTGCGCCAGCTCCAGTTCGGACTGCTCGACTTCGCCTGGCATAATGTGGCGGGCCCCGTCACGGTGAGCGTGGAGCAGCTTGAGAGTGCCTGCCTCAAGGATTGCAGGACTCTGCCTGCAGTGCCGGGCACCGCCATCTCCACCTCGTTCACCCACATATTCTCTGGAGGCTACTCCGCCGGATACTACTCCTACAAATGGTCCGAGGTGCTCGAGGCCGACGCTTTCTCCCTCTTCAAGGAGAAGGGCATATTCAGCCGCGAGGCGGCGGACGCGTTCCGGGAGAACATCCTGATGCGCGGCAGCAGCGAAGAGGAGGCCGTGCTCTACCGCAAGTTCCGGGGCCACGACCCCGAGCCGGAGGCCCTGCTCAGAAAACTCGGAATCACTCCTGATAAATAGGCTATGTCAAAGAAGAAATCCACAATCTGCACCAACTGGCAGAAATACGCCCTCCAGTGGGGAGTGCTCGCGCTTATAGTGTTCCTCTCCAGCGGAGCCGGCGCGAGGGTTCTCGGGCTGGAGACCCCCGACCCGGAGAAATACTGCCCTTTCGGCGGGCTTCAGGCCCTGGTCACCTTCATCGTGGGGGGATCGCTCCCCTGCTCGATGACTACGATGCAGATAATGATGGGCGTGGCCCTTGCCGCGTCCGTGATATTGTTCAGCAAGCTCTTCTGCGCTTATCTCTGTCCCATAGGCTCGGTGGAGGATCTGCTCAAGAAGCTGCGCGAGGCCATTGGGCTCAGGAGCATAACCGTCAGGCAGGGAAGCGTCGCGGACAGGGTGCTGCGCATAGTCAAGTACGCCCTCCTCTTCTGGATAGTGTATATGACCGTCAGCAGCAGCGAACTATTCTGCAAGAATATTGACCCGTATTATGCCGCAGCCACGGGCTTCAAGGGAGAGATAACCCTCTGGATGTCGCTCGTGAGCATAGGCATAGTGATTCTGCCCGGCATAGTGGTGGACCGCTTCTGGTGCAGATATGTCTGCCCGCTCGGAGCGGTGTCCAATACGCTCAAGTTCTGGCTCGCGCTCCTGCTGCTCTCCGCAGTCTGTCTGGTGCTGAATCTTGTCGGGGTGCATATCGCGTGGATATGGTATCTCGGAGCGTTCTGTCTGGCGGGCTACCTGCTTGAGGCGTTCCACAGCGGACCGAAGCTGCATCCGGTGGCCGTCACCATCAACCAGGCCCGCTGCAGCCACCGCTGCTATTCCTGCCGTCAGAGCTGCCCTTACGGGATTGACGTGCAGTCGTTCGGCAGCCGTGTGACTGCGGTCGACTGCACTCTGTGCGGGGAGTGCGTGGCCGCCTGTCCGTCCGGGGCCCTTTCCATCGGGACTCGACCGGGGGAGAAGGAGGGGACGAGGAGGTTTATGCGCTTCTTCCCCGCCATAGTCACGGTGTTGCTCGTCGCCGCGGCCTACGTCGTCGGAGGGCGCTTCGAGCTGCCCACCATCAACGAGACCTGGGGCGTGACCGGGGGGATGGACCTTGAGACCGTGACGGTCAAGAATCTCCGCTCCGTGAAGTGCTACGGCAGCTCTATGGCTTTCAAGGCCCGTATGGAGAAGGTCCGCGGCGTGCACGGAGTCAAGACCTATGTGGGCAGCCATACCGTGGTGATCGCCTACGACCCGGGCGTGACCTCCGCCGAAAAGGTGCAGGAGGAGGTGTTCGTGCCGTCGCACTTCCGCGTGGCGAGCCCGGACCCGAAGGAATATCCGCTGATAAAGCGCGTCACGATACGCACTGAGCATATGTCCGACAAGCTCGACCTCAACTATCTCGGACTGCAGCTGCGTCTGACCGGCAAGAAGGTTTTCGGACTCGAGTCCGAGTACGACTGCCCTCTGATAGTCCACGTCTATATGGCTCCGGCCGAGCAGGCGGATGAGAAGTGGTTCCGCGAGGTGGTGGAGAAGAAGAGCCTCGATATGCCGGTACACGGCGGCGGGGTGAAGACCACGCCGGTGGATTTCGAATTCGTCAGGATGGACAAGGGCGAGCAGATGCTGCCTGTGGGAGAGTATCTTGAGATGATGTTCGACCCGTTCACCGCCGAATACAACGGCAGATACCCTGACGGCGACAGCACCGTCGTCCGCAAGAGGACTGAAGTCTACAGGGACGCGGAGCAGTTCATATACGAGATAGTGGACCGGAATTACGAGAAGCCCATACTCAAGAGGGCCCTGCCGTTCCTGAGCAACCATCTCTCCAGGGAGGAAGGCGTGATCGGCACCTATCTCAGGCTCAACGACGGGCTTGTGCCGAGCATACAGGTGCGCTTCGCCGCCCCGATGACCTCCGACAGGCTCTGGGAGCTGATGACTATGGACACATGGACCATCACCTACTCGCAGGACGATGTCCGTGAGGAGGGCGCCCGGATCAAGTTCGGCTCGCCCGGACGGGTGCTGCCGTACAAACCCCAATAAATGATGAGCGGAAAACCGGTGGAGAAGCCGTATTTTTGTGGCTTAGTTTTTTTGGACAGCATTGGGAAGTCGCTTTAACCATATACTTGCAGTTTTGCTTTCGGTGCTGCTTTGCGGAGCGGGGGGCGCGTATGCGCAGCCTGCTCTGTGGAGCGTCGGCGGCAAGGTGGTTGACGCCTCCACCGGGGAGCCTCTCGCCGGTGCGGTGGTCAATATCGACGAACTCTGGGCCGTGACTGACGACGGCGGCACATTCAGCATCGAGAGGGTCGCCCGTGGGAAATACGAGCTCAAGGTCTCGCTGCTCGGCTATGTGGACGCGGCTCTGCCTCTGGAAGTCAGGGGCGAGGTCGGCGGCCTCACGGTCAAGATGCAGCTCAGCACCCTCGCGCTCAAGGAGGTGGTGGTCACGGCGCAGCGTCCCAAAGAGGGGACCGGGACCTCCCACAATATCGGGCGTGATGCACTTAACCACTTGCAGCTCAGTAATATGACCGATATGTCGGCCCTACTCCCGGGCGGCAAGACCACCAACCCCGACCTCACTTCCTCCAACTCCTTCTCCATCCGCTCCGGGGGCGTGTCCACCGGCAACGCCGCATTCTCCACGGCAGTCGAGGTGGACGGAGTGCGCGTGGGCAACAACGCCGCCTTCGGCGAGATGTCCGGGGTGGACACGAGGAGCATAGCCGTGGACAACGTGGAGTCGGTGGAAGTCATCTCCGGAGTGCCTTCCGCAGAGTACGGCGACCTCGGCTCCGGGATAGTCAAGATACACACCAAGCGGGGGCGTACCCCCTTGAGCATCAGCCTCTCCGTCAACCCGCGCACCTATCAGACCTCCCTCTCCAAGGGTATCGGCCTGCCGGGTGATGCCGGAGTGCTCAACCTCAGCGCGGAGTGGGCCCGCGCCACCAGGAAACTCACATCCCCCTACGAATCCTACACCCGCCGCGGGCTGGGCCTGACATACTCCAACACCTTCCGCAAGACTCTCCGTCTGGAGGCCGGGGTGAACGGCAATCTGGGCGGGATGGACAGCAGCGACGACCCGGACGCGTATAAGGGGGAATACTCCAAGGTGCGGGACAACTCCTTGAGGAGCAACGTCTCCCTCACCTGGCTGCTCAACCGCAGCTGGATCACCAACCTCAAGGCGGAGGCATTCGTCAGCTATGAGGACAATCTCTCGCACAGCCACGAATACCATAGCGACGCCTCGCGGCTGCCGGCGGTACATTCCGAGGTCGAGGGCTACAGCAATGCCACCCTGCTGCCGGCGGGCAAGTATTTCTCCGACCGTATGACAGATTCGCGCGAGCTGGACTACGGCTCCTCGCTGAAGTATTCCTGGATCCGCAGATGGTCCGGCTATAAGAGCGCGCTCAAGGCCGGAGTGCAGTGGAAGGCCAGCGGCAATGTGGGCGGGGGAGAATATTACCTTGACCCGTCTCTCGCCGCCGACGGCTACAGGCCGCGTCCGTACCGCGACTATCCCTTTATGCACAGCGTTTCCCCATATATCGAGGAGGACTTCACTTTCCCGTTCGGGCTTCAGCTCACCGCCGGGCTGCGGATGGACAACAGTATAGTCAAGGGTTCAGTCTATGACAAGCTGCGCTCGTTCTCCCCGAGGTTCAACGCCAAGTGGACGGTCACTCCAAAGCTTTCGCTGAGAGCCGGCTGGGGAGTGGCCGAGAAACTTCCGTCCTTCTACATCCTCTACCCAAAGCAGGAATACCGGGACATCCTCGTGGGAAGCGGCTATGACGATGCGGGCGAACTGTATTACAGGTATTATACGAAGCCGTATACAATAGAATATAATCCGGACCTCAAGTGGCAGCGCAATGAGAACGCCGAGATCGGCATCGACGCGGAGTTCCTGGGGGTGAGCCTGTCGCTGGTGGGTTTTAGCAACATCACGCGCAACCCCTACAAGTTCTCCAACAGCTATTCGGCGGTGTCCCTCACCCGCGACAGCGGGGAGGACAGGACCTTCGTCGCCACCCGCAGGCAGGATAACGGCGCTCCGGTCTACCGTTCCGGAGTCGAGTTGACGGCTGACTTCCCGGAGATCAGGCCGCTGCGCACTTCGCTCCGGCTGGACGCTTCGTACAACCGGTCCAAGACCGATGACGGCGGGCTGTACTATTACTACAACAACGGCTGGTCCCACACCTCCATCGCCGGGCGCTCGTATCAGTATGTGGGGGTATATGCCAACGGGGGCAATTCCAATATGGTCGTGCGCGGAAAGCGCAGCCGTTCGCTGGATGCCAACCTTACTGCGATAAGCCACATCCCGGAGGCCCGGCTCGTGATTACCTGCCGTCTGGAGGTTTCGCTCTTCTCCCGTTCTCAGAACATTCCAGCGGGGGATGAGGATGTGCTGTATCCTGTGGCTTATCTGGATGTGGAGGACGATACTCCGGTACTGCATCCTTTCACCGAGGCGGACAGGACGGATCCGAAGTTCCGCGACCTGCTGCTCCCTCCGTCCAACGACTATGTCTTCTCCCTCGACGGCTACGGCACCTACGCCTCGGCCAACCTCAGCGTGACCAAGGAGATAGGCGACAAGGTGAGCCTGTCGTTCTTCGCCAACAACTTCACCAATTCGCGCCCTTATGTGGTCTCGATGGCGACGGGCGTGGGGGCGATATTCACCCCGGCTTTCTATTATGGACTGACTTGCAGGATTAAGCTATGAGGAAGATATTGATGCTGACTGCGCTGGCCCTTCTCGGGACTTCCTGCCTCAATCTGGACGAGGCCAACCCGTACTCCGCCGACCTTCAGGAGCTGAGCATCAGCCTCCTGATGCCGGAGGGATATGCGGGGACGGACCTCTCCGGGGTCGCCGTGACGCTGGGTGATGTCAACAGCGGCGCGGGTTATGAGGCCCTGTGCGACGCTTCCGGCACCGCCCGCTTCAGCATTCCGAGCGGCCTCTACCGGGCGAGTGCGGGTTCGCTCATCAACGAGGAGCGCTTCAACGCCTCCAAGGGCGGGATTATCCTCGGCGGCTCGCCGCTCTCCGTCGAACTGCAGCTGAAGAAAATCCGCACCGGCGACATACTGATCAAGGAAATCTATTGCGGGGGCTGCGTGAAGCTCCCGGAGGAGGGGACTTACCAGTCGGACAGCTATATCATACTGCACAACAACACCGACCATACCGTATGGCTCGACAGCCTGTGCTTCGGGACGCTCGACCCCTACAACTCCAACGCCGCCGCCGTCTGGGACGAGGACATAGAGTTCAGCCCGGTGATCCAGGCCGTGTGGCAGTTCCCGGGGGAGGGGCGGACCTACCCTCTGGCTCCGGGCGAAGACGCGGTGGTGGCCGTTTACGGGGCTATAGACCACACTGCGCATTACCCCCTGTCGGTCAATCTCAACCGCGAGGATGTCTTCACCTGCTACAGCCCGACATATTTCCCCAACACGACCTATCATCCCGCCCCGGGCGACAAGGTGAGCAGGGACCGCTTCCTCAATGTGGTGATAAAGACCGGGCAATCAAATGCTTATACATTCTCGATCAGCTCCCCGGCGGTGGTGATATTCCGTACGCAGGGGCAGACGATACAGGAGTTCGTCGCCGGGAGCGACAATGTCATCAACAAGCCGGGAAGTTCCAAGGACAGGGTGGTGTGCGTGCCGAACGACTGGGTGGTCGACGGGGTGGAGGTCTTCAACGGACAGTCTTCCTCCAACAGGAAGCGGATGAACGCGGCGATAGACGCATCGTATGTGACCCTCTCCAACGTGCACGAGGGCCGCACCCTTATGCGCCGGGTCAACGAAAGCAGGTCGCAGCAGCTCGGATATGAGGTGCTGGTGGATACCAACAACAGCGGATATGATTTCTATGAACGTGAGACACAGTCGATTAAAGATTAGCGGACGGCTGCTTCCGGCAGTGCTCTGTCTCTGTGTCGCGTTCAGCGCTTCGGGACAGGGGATGCAGCGCTATGAGCAGCTGCTGAGGCGCAATTTCTGGAACGCCGGCAGCAATGCCGCCGGCCTGAGGCTCGACAGCCTGAGCTTCTCCAACGCCGAGGCTGCGGGACTCTACCGCGCTGGGGAGTTCCGGAGTCCGGACGAGGCCGCTTCCGAGTGGAGCGCCGGGGCGCTGGCCCGCACCGTGACCAGTCTGGAGAAGTTCTCTATGCGCGGGGCTTTCGGCTTCGAGGACAGGGAGGCTTATGATG
>CAVILJ010000056.1:0-10996 GCA_963643555.1 Acetatifactor sp. | reverse complement strand
CCGCGCGGCTTGAGCTCGCCCGTCTGCTCGTCGGTGAGCAGGAAGCGGTTCTGGTCGGTGAGGAAGAATCCCGGCGCGATGGCGTTGCAGCGGATACCGAGCTGCGCCACGTGCACCGCATACCACTGGGTGAAGTTGTTGATTGAACCCTTGGCGGCGGAATATGCCGGAATCTTGGTCAGAGGGCGTATGGCGTTCATCGAAGATATATTGAGCACATTGCCCTTGCCCGCCTCAATCATATCGGTGGTGAACACCATCGTGGCGAGCAGAGTCCCCTTGAAGTTGAGATCGTAAACCTGCTGGAATCCGTCGAGCCCGAGCCCGTAGAAGGTGTCGGCGGGATCGTCCCCCTCGCTCATCTGCTCCACCTTGCAGGTGGCCTTCGGAGAGTTGCCTCCGGCGCAGTTGATGAGGATGTCTATCTTGCCGAGCTTCTCGTGGATGAGCTCGCGCGCCGCCGTCAGGGCCTCCTTGTCGAGGGTGCTGGCGGAGATGCCTATACACTTGACGCCGAACTCCCTGGAGATGGCCTCTCCCTTGGCGGGATTGTCGGCGCTGCGGCTGATGACCGCGAGATTGACTCCGGCTTCGGCAAGGCCTCTGGTGAGGGCCATACCGAGGATTCCGAAGCCTCCGGTGATGACGCAGTTGCGTCCTTTGAGATCGTCAAATGACCATTTTGCCATAGCCGGGTCCTCCTATTTGCTGAAGAGTCTCTTGATGTGGCGCTCGCAGATGTTCTCGATCACCTGCTCCCCGATCACCTCGCTGTGCTTCTCGAGGGCCGGATAGTACTCGTCTCCCAGCTCGGCGGCAATCTTGTAGCTGACGTGTATGAGCTGGCGGAACGAAGGATTGTAGAGAGGGTCAGCCTGATTGTGGCGCATAGTGCGGGCATAGGTGTCGGCGTCCCACTTCTCCACCTCTTCCGGCGAAGGCAGGGCGTTGACGTCCACGTCGATGACGGTCGCATAAGGCACGGTGAGCTCGGCCATACGCCCGAGGGCGTTGACATAGATCTTCTTGGCGAGCTTGAGGGCCTCGGGGTCTGCTACGGCGAGACCGATGTTCTCCTCAAGCCAGGTGGTACCGGCGGTCTTGATGTGTATTCCCTTGTCGTATTTGCGGATGAGACGGCCCATAATAGGGTAGATGGAGAACTTGTCCGAGCCGGAGTGGATGCTGAGCTTGAGGTTGTCCATCAGACCGAACTCCTTGACCGCGTAGTCGATGACAAGCAGGTCCTCCTCAAATTCCTTCTCGAACTGCCGGATGTCTCCGCGGTAGTCCACGCCCTTGTTGAAGCGCCCCGTGAACTTCGGGGCTATGGTCTGCGCAGGCACTTTCTCGTGCGCGATGGCGCTGAGGATGAAGAGGATCTCGACCGGAGTCTGAGGGTTGTCCACCTCGTCCATCGACACCTCGGTCACGAAATTGTCAGCGCCCTTCTTCTCCGCGATGTGGCGGTAGATGCGTCCCGCCTCCTGTACCGCATAGAGATAGCGGTCGGCGATGGCGCGGACCTGGGCCTCGGACACCTCGAACGGCTTCGCGATGCCGGGTACGGTAAGCGTGCCGATGAAGCGTGCGTTGGCCTTGACGAAGGCCTCAACGTCCCCGGGGTCAGCCGCCTTGCCTATATAGTCGGCCACGTCGATAGTGAAGAAGTCGGAAGCTTCGATGAAGCGGTCCACATTGTTGAGGTTGATGTGGTCTGCATCCACGAAATACTGTCCGGTGTAGCCGAGGGCCTTGACTGCGGCATCAGCTTCGCGGCGGGTCTCAACAGGCTCGGTGTGCACGATCTGGTGCTCGCGGTTGGACTTGTTCCATACAGGGACGAAACTTACGCCGAACTCTTTCTCAGCCTTGAGAAGAGCCTTGAGCTGCGACACGCCCTCGTGGGAGAAGCGGTCACCGACTCCGAAAGAATATTTTCCTATTTTCATAATTGGTTGATTAGTTGTTTCTAAGCTATATAAGTGCCGGCTACGGTGTCTCCGCCGTGGCCCGTCCAGTTGGTGTGGAAGAACTCTCCGCGAGGACGGTCGGTGCGCTCGTAGGTGTGCGCCCCGAAGTAGTCGCGCTGCGCCTGGAGGAGGTTGGCAGGAAGCCGTCCGCAGCGGTAGCCGTCATAGTATTCGAGGGCGGCGCTCAGGGTAGGTGCAGGCACGCCGTTCACGATGGCCTGCGAGAGCACGTTCCTCCAGCCCTGCTGCGCTTCGGCAAGCTTGCCGCTGAAATAAGGGTCGAGCAGGATGTTGGCGATGTCAGGATTCTTGTCGAAGGCTTCCTTGATCTTGCCGAGGAAGACGCTGCGGATGATGCAGCCGCCCCTCCACATCAGGGCGATGCCGCCGTAGTTGAGATTCCAGCCGTATTCCTTGGCGGCGGCGCGCATCAGGGTGTAGCCCTGGGCGTAGGAGACCACCTTGGCGGCGAAGAGGGCCTTGCGCAGGTCCTCGAGGAACGCCTTCCTGTCGCCGCTGTATTTCACGGCCTTCGGGCCCTGAAGTATCCCCGAAGCGGCAACCCGCTCCTCCTTCTGCGCGGAGAGGCAGCGCGCGAACACGGCCTCGCCGATCAGCGTGAGCGGCACTCCCGCATCGAGGGCGGAGATGGCGGTCCACTTGCCGGTGCCCTTCTGGCCGGCGGTGTCGAGGATGTAGTCGAGCACATATCTGCCGTCCTCGTCCTTCTTGGCGAGAATGTCGCGGGTGATTTCGATAAGGTAGCTGTCCAGGTCGCCCCTGTTCCACTCGGCGAATACTTCGTGCATCTCCCCGTTGCTCATACCGAGTATGTCCTTCATTATCTGATAGCACTCGCAGATGAGCTGGATGTCACCGTACTCGATGCCGTTGTGGACCATCTTGACAAAGTGTCCGGCGCCGCCCTCGCCTACCCAGTCGCAGCACGGGGTGCCGTCGCTGACCTTGGCGCAGATGCCCTGGAAGATAGGTTTCACATAAGGCCACGCGGCAGGCGAGCCGCCCGGCATCATCGAAGGGCCCTTGAGCGCCCCCTCCTCGCCGCCGGAAACTCCGGTGCCGACATAGAGCAGACCCTTGCTCTCCACATAGGCGGTGCGGCGCGCGGTGTCGGGGAAGTGCGTGTTGCCGCCGTCGATGATGATGTCGCCCTTGTCGAGCACCGGGATCAGCTTCTCGATGAAGTCGTCCACCGCCTGGCCGGCCTTTACCATCAGGAACACCTTGCGCGGGCTCTTGAGCGAAGACACGAAATCCTCGAGGCTGTGCGCCCCGTAGATGTTCTTGCCCTTGCCGCGGCCTTCCATAAACTTGTCAACCTTCTCGACGGTGCGGTTGTACACACTCACGTGGAAGCCTTTGCTTTCCATATTCAAGACCAGATTCTCGCCCATTACCGCGAGTCCGATCAGTCCGATGTCAGAAATTGGTTTCATATTATCTGTCGTTTAACTTTAAATCCTATCAACTCGAGGGCGGCGGCCTCATCTTCGGTCCCGCCCGCAAGATGCAGCGTGAACGCCGAAGGCTCCCTGCGGACAGGGTAGTCTCCTCGCAGTCTTTCGAAAAGCTCCGGCGCGGCACGCAGCGCGTCGCTGTCGGAGAGCACGTCGTAGGCGTGCAGTATGGCCTCCGTGAGGACCTCCTGACGGGTCTTGCCTGCGGCGTCGAGGGTGAAGCCCAGACTCTGCGCCGGCGCGGGCATCCCCTCCGGAGACCAGTCCGCGAGCGGCAGCCCGAGGACCTCGGACACCGTACGTACGCTGGCAGCGGTGCCGTTGGCCTTGCCGTCGGCGCTGTAGCCGGCGATATGCGGCGTGGTTATGTCCAGCAGCTCAATGAGTTCCCTGTCAAGCTCCGGCTCTCCCTCCCACACGTCGAGCACGCCCGCGAGTATGGAGCGGGACTTGAGCGCCCGCTTGAGGGCGGCATTGTCCACCACAGCTCCCCGGGACGAGTTGACAAGTATCTGGGACGGACGCATAGATGCCAGCCGCCCGGCGTCGAACAGATGCCAGGTGGCATCCTCCCCCTCGCGGGTGAGCGGCGTATGCAGGGTGATGATGTCGCTCTTCTCCACTATGTCGTCCAGACTGACGAAGCCCTCCGGCCCTTCCCTGCGCTCGCGCGGCGGGTCGTTGAGCAGCACCTTCATCCCGAGGGCCGAAGCCGCCTGCGCGACCTTGGACCCCACATTGCCCACTCCGACGACACCCAGAGTCATCCCCTCCAGAGAGAGGCCGTGCCTCTGCGCGAGCCTGACCAGCACGGAGCAGAGATACTGCTTGACGGACCAGGAGTTGCAGCCCGGGGCGTTGCGCCAGATGATGCCGTTGCTCTCGCACCACGCGGTGTCGATATGGTCGAAACCTATCGTCGCCGTGGCGATGACCTTGACGGAGGACCCCTTCAGCAGGGCTTCGTTGCAGACCGTGCGGGTGCGGGTGATCAGAGCGTCCGCATCCCTGACAACTTCCGGCGCGGTCTCCCTGCCGGGAAGATAAACCACCTCGGCGTAGGGCTCCAGCACTCCGCGCAGGAAAGGTATCTTATTGTCGCAGACTATCTTCATTGTCCGGAGCATCTGTCAGTCCCTGAATCTGTCCGGATAGGCCCAGAGTCCGAGCGCCGGGTTGGAGATATAGTATATCTCCTCGCCGTCCGGCATAGTGTTCCAGCCGTCCTTGAGAGTCTCGGGATGGTAACGCCGCATAATCTCGCCGAGGTCGCCGTACTTGAAGCCCACGCCCTCTATCTCCTCGCGGCTTATCTCGGGGCCGGGGCAGTAGGTGATGGTGAAGCGGCCCTCGGAAGAGCCGTGGATGAGGTGGGACGACGCCCCGAGATTGTCCTGAAGCTCCTTGTTGCGGTCTGTGGCCTCAAGCGTGTGAGGCGTCCCCTTATAGCCGTATTTGCGGATGAGGCCGTCGATTATCCTGTCCTCGCCGAACTCTTTGAGAGCCGGCGCGATGACGATCAGCTCCGCTCCGTCGGCGAGCGCCATCCTGGTGCGGTAGACGCTCTTGTTGCCGAGCCAGGTGCTCTTGAATTCCTCCGGGTCGAGATACACCAGACACTTCTTGATTTCGTGGTCCACCATTATGAAATTGGTCTCCAGAGAGAGTTCGGAAGCCTTCCGGAAACACTCGAAGTCGTCGCCGATGAAGAGACCCTTGAGTTCCATCTCCCCGGTCTGTTCGTTCTTGGCACGGACGGTGAGCACATATACTATGGGAAGGTCCTTGATAAAATGCGTCCTCGCATACTCCATCACGTCCCGCACCGGCGAAGACGCCCTGCCCATAATGCGCTCCAGGCCGTAGGTCGCGCCGATGAAGTGGCTCTTGTTGATGCCCTCCGAGCCGCCGACCCCCACGAAGATGTTCTTGGTGTAATTGGCCATACCGATCACCTCGTGCGGCACGACCTGACCGATGGAGAGAATAAGGTCGAAGGACGGGTCGAGCAGGAGTTTGTTGACCTGGGCCGGCCAGCTGTAGTTGAGCCTGCCCTCGGAGACTTTGTGGACATATTCCGCAGGGACCTGCCCCACCGTCACGACGTCGTTGCGCCAGTCGTGCACGCGGAAACGGTCCGCAGGGATGTGTCCGAACATAGTCTTTATCTGCTCCGGGGTCATAGGAGAATGGGTGCCCAGCGCCGGCAGTACGTCCGTCAGCGCGTCGCCGTAATAGTCATAGACCATCTCGGTGATCGGGCCGGCGTAGGAGTTGAGACGGGTGAAATCAGGCGGGATGGCAAGGACCCTGCGCTTCCTGCCCATAGCGTCGAAGACTTCCTTCAGTATCGCCCTGACCTCGTCCGGGGTGATGTTGTCGGTCTTGGAACCTCTTGCGTAGTAAAGCATAGTCTATCTCTTGACCCTCGCGTTGCCCTGCCAGATGCTCCACACCTGCTCCTCGTCGGCAGGCTGGCCGTAGTCGGTGAGGAAGGTGGTCGCAAGAGCGCCGCTCGCCCAGCCGAACTGTATCCATTTCTCCGGTTCCCAGCCCTTGAGCACCGCATAGAGGAGGCCCCCCACGAAACCGTCGCCGCCGCCGATGCGGTCGAGGACGTGTATCTCGCGCGGCTCGACGATGTGCCAATTGTCGCCCTCCAGCATTATCGCTCCCCAGTTGTGGCTGTTGGTGTTGTTGACCTGACGCAGGGTGGTCGCGAAGACCTGCGCGGCAGGATACTGCATCCGCACGCGGCGGATCATCTCCTTGAAGCCGTCAATCTTGGCCGCTATGTCCTTGCCGCCCGCCTCGGGCCCTTCGATGCCGAGGCAGAGCTGGAAGTCCTCCTCGTTGCCGATGAGGATGTCGGAGATGCTGCATATCTCGGAGAAGATGTCGTGCAGCTCGCTCTCGCGGCCCTGCCAGAACGAGGCGCGGTAGTTGAGGTCGAAGCTGATGCGCGTGCCGTATTTCTTCGCGGCGCGGGCTATCTCGAGACAGAACCTGCTCGTGTCGGGGCTGAGCGCGGCGATAAGGCCCGAGAGATGCACGATCTGCACTCCCTCCAGCCCGAAGATGCGGTCGAGGTCGAAGTCCTTGACGTTGAGGGTGCGCCCCACCTCGCCGGCGCGGTCATTCCACACGCGCGGACCTCTGGAGCCATAGCCGCTGTCTGCAATGTTGATCTGGTGCCTGTATCCCCACGGACCACCCTGAGGCACTTCCGGCCCCTCGAAATCCATCCCCCTCGAACGGAGGTCTGACTTGATGAACGAGGCGAACGGGCTGTCTTTCACGAATGCGGTGAGCACCTTGACGGGCAGTCCGAGATAGGACGACACGCTCGCCACGTTGGTCTCGGCGCTGGTCGCCTGAAGGTGAAACACATCGCTGCTCTGTACCGGCTGTCCGTTCTCCGGAGTGATGCGAAGTCCCATACTGGTAGGGACGAGGAGGGCATATCTGCACCCTTGTTTAAGTGTTATGTTCATTACAGAATGGTATTGGTCGATTGTACAAAGGTAATCATTTTCTCCGTTTTTCTTATTATTTTTGTGTCACACATCAAACAAGCGATCATTATGGACAATCTCGTACTTGAAACCATCCGCACACGCCGCAGCATCCGCAAATACAGTCCCGAACAAGTCGGCGAAGAGCAGCTGCGCGCCGTGCTGGAAGCCGGCACCTACGCCCCCACCGGACACAACAGGCAGGACCCGCTCATCGTGGCGGTGCAGAACCCGGAGATCAACGCCAGGCTCAGGAAGATGAACGCGGAGATAATGGGCACGGACAGAGACCCTTACTACGGAGCTCCGACCATCGTCCTCGTCTTCGTCCCTAAGAGGGAGGACAATCCCAACTCCGTCCAGGACGGATCTCTGGTGCTGGGCAATATGATGCTCGCCGCGCACTCGCTGGGGCTCGCCTCCTGCTGGATCAACCGGGAGATGGAGATGTTCGCGACCCCTGAGGGCGGGAAGCTCAAGGCGGAACTCGGCGTACCCGGGGAATATATGGGCATAGGGGCGCTCTCGCTCGGACACCCGGCAATCGCCAACCCAAAGGCTCTTCCGCGCAAGGAAAACTACTGGAAGATAATAAAATAGCCCCGCAGATGAGACCACGCACAGTTGCCATACTCTACCTCGCCCTCGCGGCCTCGCTCAGCCTCTCCGCACAGACCACGGTCACTGCCCCGGAAGCCCCGTTCGGCTTCGAGCCGCTGCAGATGTACGACTTCCCGCAGAAAGATTTCCCGATCACCCGCTACGGGGCGAAACAGGGCGACGTCAAGGCCACGACCGAAGCCTTCGCCAGGGCGATGAGGGCCTGCGCCAAGGCGGGCGGAGGCAGGGTCATCGTCCCTGCCGGCGAGTGGAACTGCGGCCCTGTCCACTTCAGCAGCAACTGTCTGCTCTACCTCAGCGAGGGGGCGAAGCTCGTGTTCGAAGACGACCCGCAGCTCTATCTCCCGGCGGTGAGGACCTCCTGGGAGGGCACGGAATGTATGAACTACTCCCCTCTCATCTACGCCTACGGGTGCGAGAACGTCGGCATCGCCGGCCCGGGTATGATAGCCCCGAAGATGGACTTCTGGAGGACCTGGTTCGCGAGACCGGAAGCGCATATCCGGGCGACGCGCCAGCTCTACGCGATGTGCTCGACGGGAGTGCCCGTGGAGCACCGCCGGATGGAGGAGGGGGAGGCCAATATGCGTCCGCACCTCATCCAGTTCAACCGCTGCACCAATGTCAGGCTGGAGGACTTCAGCATTCGCGAGAGCCCGTTCTGGACCATCCACCTCTACCTCTGCCGCGACGCCTGGGTGCACTCTCTGGATGTCTATGCGCACGGCCACAACAATGACGGGATAGACATAGAGATGAGCTCGCACGTCCTCGTCGAGGACTGCAGCTTCGACCAGGGCGACGACGCCGTGGTGCTGAAGGCCGGGCGCAATCAGGACGCCTGGAGACTCGCCTCCCCGACGGAGCAGGTGGTGGTCCGTAACTGCAATGTGGTGCAGGGGCACTGCCTGCTCGGCATCGGAAGCGAGATGTCCGGAGGCGTCAGGGACATATATATGCACGACTGCCACTCCTCCGATGCGGTCTATCGGCTCTTCTACATCAAGACCAACCACCGCCGGGGAGGATTCATCGAGAACGTCACGGTGGAGAACGTGTCGGCCACCAGGATGAAGCGGGTCTTCGAGATAGATACCGACGTGATGTACCAGTGGAGGACTATAGTGCCGACCTTCGAGACCGCAGTCACCCGCATCCGCAACATCACCCTGCGCGGCGCGAAGTGCGAAGAGGCCGATGCGATATATGAGATCCGGGGCGACAGCCGCGACCCCGTGCAGGGCATACTGCTCGAAGACATCAGGGTCGGCAAAGTCAGGCAGTTTGTCAACAACGCCGAGTATGTCCGCGACCTCGTGACCCGCGACATCAGCTGGGACAGCTTCGAAGCCGCCGACTCCGAATTCAGAATCGGCGGCTTCGCCCCGGCGAGATAATCTCTAGCGGCGCGGGGCTCCGGAGGCCTTGTCGTCCTTCTCGAGAACCTGGACGGCGAGGTCCCGGAACGGGCTGCCGTACCAGCGGAAACTCTCCGCCGGATCAGGCCGCGCGGGGCTGTAGCCGCCGAAGTTGACGATATCCTCCGCGAGCGGCAGGCCCTGGGCCATAATCGCCGCAACAACGCATTTGGCGAGTTCGAACGCGCCGTACGGGTTGAAGTGGGTGTCGTCAGCGACATCTTTCGTTATCCCCGGGTAGGCACCGGCCCTGTAGTGTACGAAAGCCCCCTTGGACGCTTCCGGCCCGAGAGCCTCATAGAATCTGGCGGACATATTATGCAGGTCTATCAGCTCTACTCCTTCGCGCCGCGCGACCCCGTGCATAGCCTCCGGGTAGTCGAGATGAGTCTCCACTATCTTTCCGTCAGCGCCGAAGTTGCGCCTGTGGGTAGGAGTCACCAGCACCGGCACTCCCCCTTTGGCGCGAACCTCGTCGATGAAGGTCTTGAGCTGCGTGGCGAAGAAATAGTGTGCTCCCTTGCCGGGCTGCCCGTCTATCTTCTGGTCATTGTGTCCGAACTCAATGAACACATAGTCACAGGGACTCAGCAGCGAGAGTATCTTGCGCAGCCTGCCGGCGGCGATGAAGCTGTCGGCCCTCTCTCCGCTCTCCGCATAATTGGCTACCGCGACCCCGGTGCCAAAGAACCAGGGGAACATCTGCCCCCAGCTGGCCCAAGGCTCATTGTCCTGGTCCACCACGGTGGAGTCCCCGCAGAGGAAGACCGTGGTCACGTCCGTGGCCGGTTCAATCCTTATCGACTCCACTGCGGGGGCTTCGCCTCCTACCTCTATATTGAGAAAGTCATCCCAGTTGAGCTTGCCGGCTTCGCGCTGCTTGAGCCGGACCTCTCCGACCTCAATGCCGTTCTCGCGGATCTTCGCATTGCGCTTGTTCACGACAAAGCGGACCGTCCGCGACTCCCCCCTTGCAGTGCGGAGGTCGTTGACCGCAAGGCGGCGGCTCTCCACCTTGACGAAAGTCGCGCCGGCCCGCTTCCGGCTCCCTATCTTCATCGTCACCAGATAGTTGCCGTCAGGCACGGGGATATCGAGGGTGAACGGGATCTGGGCGGCGGTGTCGTAGCTGTACACCACCGGCCATCCGGTCGCGTATGCGCCGACGGACATCAGCGCTGCCAGAAACGAGAGTGCAAAATGTTTCATACTTAATATTAATCAGTTATCGTCGTGTCACCTGTGGCGGGCGAAAACTTTGCCCCGCAATCAGGCGAAGTTACGAAAAAAGTCACTAACTTGAACCCTGCGAATTTACGACAACTCAATAACACAAAACAATGGCAAGAAGAGAAGCATTCAAAATGTTCCTGAAGCCCGGATTCGAAGACGAATACCGGCGCAGGCACGCCGCCATCTGGCCTGAGCTCAAGAAATTGCTCTCAGACAGCGGTGTACGCAATTATTCAATCTATTGGGACAAGGACACCAACATCCTTTTCGCCTATCAGGAAGTCGAGGGCGACGAAGGCTCCCAGGACCTCGGAGACAATCCGGTAGTCCGGAAGTGGTGGGACTATATGGCGGACATTATGGAAGTCAACCCTGACAACTCTCCGATATCCATCCCTCTCGAAGAGAGATTCCATATGGACTGAAAAAAGCACAATACAATCACACAAGTGAAAAAGCACTTATTGACACTTCTGCTGCTGGCGCTGCCTCTGGCCGTGTCGGCGGAAGGCTCTTCCGGACTCGACGGGAAGCAGTTCTCGAAGTACTGGAAAGTCGAATCGGAATCCCCGGACTACAAAATCGCTTTCAAGGACGGAGCCTGCGAAATCGTCTCCCCAAAAGGCCTCACCCTCTGGTACAGGGAGAAGATGAAGGGGGATGTCGTCATCGAATACGATGCCGTCGTCTATGACGAGAAGGAAGGAGACCGCCTCAGCGACCTCAACTGCTTCTGGATGGCCACCGACCCTGAGGCC
>CAVILJ010000055.1:0-11836 GCA_963643555.1 Acetatifactor sp. | reverse complement strand
GCTTGTGCTTAACTAAGAAAAGAAAGGTATCTGTTTAAAAACCGGTAGTATTGTAGAATAATCGAGCGACAGCAACTATTTAATTTTTATGAAAACTATTAGATTCTCAGCTATTTGCATCTTATCAATCGCCGTTGTTGCGATTGCGTGCCAAAAACAAACAAACTAACTCACTGAGCGTAGAACCGCCTTCCGTTGTACTCTATTCAGGCGGGACAAAACAGCTGACAGCTCAACCATCAGAAGGCGTAACTTACACCTCATCCGATGAATTCTATGCAGAGGTTGATGAAGACGGACTGGTAACGGCGAATAAAGTCGGAGCAACTACCATCATTGCCTCATCCGGCAATGGGACCGTCAAGATTCCGGTCGCGGTCTTGCCTCAATATACACTTTATCCGGATTTGGATCAGATTATCAACACATCCGCAACCGAAATGACAGAGATTCTCGGGAGTAATTATACGAAGAAAGTCGAGGATGGCAAAACGACCTATACCTATATGAATTATAATACTTATACAACCGGGATAATAGCAGTCTTTGAAAACGAAGTTTGCAATTTTATCGTGGTCTTTGTTCCTTCAACATATGCTACGAAACTCGCAAAGTATTTAGTAGAGCGCTATTCGGTTGTAGCAATGCAGAATGACATCTATGGGATGTTGAATCACGACAAGGATGTGATGATTGTGGTGGGAGATTATAATTACAAGTATATGATGGTGGGTTATGCCCCATATTCAAACTCCAAATCTATGGTGGGTGAAATAAGTAATCTTCTCAAAACATACAAAGACATCATATCACTCCCTGCGGATTAAGTTCTTAACGGGGTTAACGCACGACTTCAAGCGCTTACTCCTTAAGTCAAAAAAAAGAGGATGGCTCCCAAAAGGGGTCATCCTCTTTTGTCTAATTCTCTGTCTATCAGCTTGTCTTCCGTGTTTTGCCCGGGTCCTTGAAGAGAATCATAAAGAGAACTCCGACCACGAAGGCATAGGCGGCGAAGATGTACCAGGCGGTGCTCCAGTCCGGGACGTCGGGGTAGTAGACGAAGCGGTTGACGACAAGGCCGGCGGCCCAGGTGCCGATGGACGCGCCCAGACCGTTGGTCATCAGCATAAAGAGGCCCTGCGCCGAGGAGCGCATACTCTTGTCCACATTCTCGTTGACGAAGAGCGAGCCCGATATGTTGAAGAAGTCGAAGGCGACGCCATAGACAAGGCAGCTCAGCACGAAGAGCCACACCCCGCTCCCCGGGTTGCCCAGGCCGAAGAAGCCGAAGCGGAACACCCAGGCGAACATCGCGATGAGCATCACTTTCTTGATGCCGAATTTCTTCATAAACAAAGGAATCAGCAGGATGCACAGGGTCTCGGAAATCTGGCTGAGGGAGATGAGCGCATTGGCGTTGTTGGCGCCCCAGCTGCCCGCAAACTCAGGATTGCCCTTGAATGAGGTTATGAAGGTGTTGGCGTAGCCGTTGGTGATCTGAAGCGCGGCCCCGAGCAGCATCGAGAAGATGAAGAATATCGCGAACTGCCTGTTCTTGAAGAGCTTGAAGGCGTTGAGTCCTGTCGCCTCCGCGAAGCTCTGGACCTCTGCGGTCTTAGGCTTGCAAGGACAGTTCGGAAGGGTGAGCGCGTAGAGACAGAGCACCAGACTCAGGACGCCGGAGACAAGGAACTGGTTGCAGCTGTGCTGGAACTGCACCCCGTCGACGCCCTTGACGAAATTGACGAAGAGCATAGTGCAGATGAAGCCGACAGTACCGAAGACCCTGATAGGAGGGAAGGCCTTGACCGGATCCTTGCCGGCCTTCTCCAGAGCGTTGTAAGCCACCGAGTTGGAAATGGCGATGGTCGGCATAAAGAACGCGACGCTGAAGGTATAGAGGGCGTAGAAGACGCCGAATTCAATTCCGGTGCCGGCCCTGAGGGCATACAAGCCTGCCGCAAGCATAGACATCCCGGCAAGTCCCTGACAGAGAGAGAGAACCTTCTGAGCCGGAATCCACTTGTCGGCTACGATGCCCATAAGTGCGGGCATAAAGATGGATACGAATCCCTGAGTGGCGAAGAAGAGCCAGATCTGCGGACCGAGGCCGGCCCCGGCGAGAAAACTTCCCATAGAGGTGAGATACGCCCCCCAGACGGCGAACTCGAGGAAGTTCATAATAATCAGCCTCAAACTGATATGCGAATTGTTCATTTCCGTACAAAATTGGTTTTAGGGCGATAAAATTAGCGAGAATTTCCCTGCAAAACAAAAAGAATACGCTATTTTTGCAAGTAGAAGATTTAAGTTTCGCAGGTGCGAAACACGGTTTTTTTGAGGCCCGCAGGGCCGAAAGCAAGTCCCTTTCCCGAGGAAAGGGACTTAGGGAAAGGGTAACACAACAGCTTGTGCGGAGGGAAAAAGTTTCGCAAGTACCTGCACAATGCTTATTTTACAACAAATTTTATTACTTGCGAAACTTGAGTCACAGATTAGTGAGGATGAAATTTGCACGGACTGCTTCCGACCCGCACAGCAACGCGAGATGCGGACTCATAGAGACAGACCACGGGAGCATACACACGCCTATATTTATGCCCGTCGGGACAGTGGGCTCCGTCAAGGGCGTCTATCATCGTGATCTCAAGGAAGATATCGGAGCCGAAATCATCCTCGGCAACACCTACCACCTCTACCTCCGCCCCGGGCTCGACATCCTCAGAGCCGCCGGTGGACTGCACCGCTTCGAGAACTGGGACCGCCCCATACTCACGGACAGCGGCGGATTTCAGGTGTTCTCCCTCACCGGGATACGCAAACTCACAGCGGAAGGCTGCACTTTCCGCAGTCATATCGACGGCTCGAAGCACAGTTTCACCCCGGAGAACAACGTGGACACGCAGCGCATCATCGGAGCGGACATAATGATGGCCCTCGACGAGTGCTGCCCGGGCGACGCGGACCGCTCCTACGCCCGCAAGAGCCTCGACCTCACCAAGGCCTGGCTTGAAAGATATGCCCGCCGCTTCCGCGAGACGGAGCCGCTCTACGGCTACGACCAGACATTTTTCCCGATTATCCAGGGATGCACTTATCCCGACCTGAGAGTGGAGGCTGCCGAACACGCGCTGGAGTTCTCCGAGGCCGGCATTGCCATAGGCGGGTTGGCTGTCGGGGAGCCGACGGAGACGATGTATGAAGTCCTCGAAACGCTCCATCCGGTAATCCCTCAGGACAAGGCAAGGTACCTGATGGGCGTAGGAACCCCGGCCAATATCCTCGAGGGCATCGCCCGGGGGGTGGATATGTTCGACTGCGTGATGCCGACCCGCAACGGACGCAACGGGATGCTCTTCACCTGGAACGGAATAATGAATATGCGCAACGCGAAGTGGGCTTCCGACTTCTCCGAGCTCGATCCGGACGGCGCCTCGTTCGTCGACCACGCATATACCAGAGCCTATCTCCACCACCTCTTCATCGCCGGTGAGATGTTCGCGGCTATGCTCGCAAGCGAACATAACCTCGCGTTCTATCTCGACCTCGTGCGTCAGGCTCGCGCCCACATCGCGCAAGGTGACTTCGCCTCCTGGAAGGACACTGCCGTCAAAAGAATCTCCTCCAGGCTATGAAGTTCCCGACAATCAAGAAGATAGACCTCTATATCTCGAAGAAGTTCATCCTGTCCTTCTTTATGTCGCTGCTGCTCATCATCGGCATCGTCATCATCTTCGACATCTCCGAGAAGATTGAGTACTTCGTCAACAACAAGGCCCCGCTCAAGGCAATCATATTCGACTACTACCTCAATTTCATCCCGTATTTCGTCAATATGTTCTCCCCGCTCTTCGTGTTCATCACGGTGATTTTCTTCACCTCACGTATGGCCGCGAACTCGGAGATCATCGCCATACTCTCCGGCGGGATAAGCTACGGCCGGATGCTCGTGCCATACCTCGCTTCCGCCGCTCTGATCACCGTGCTCTCGCTGGGACTCAACTTCTATGTGATTCCGAAGTCCAACGCCACCCGGGTGGAGTTCGAGAGCAAGTATATCAAGCGGCACAATAGTTTCAATCTCAGGAATATACACTACCAGATAGCCCCGGGGCAGTTCGTCTATATCGAGTCGTTCAGCCGCTGGAACAACACGGCCTACAAGTTCACCATCGAGAACATAGAGGGGAACCGCCTCACCCGCAAGGTCAGCGCGGAGAACGCGGTCTGGGACACCACCTCCGGGGGCTGGAAAATGCGCCGCGTCTTCACCCGCGACTACTCCGCAGGATTGGGAGACCGCGTCAGCTTCAGGGAGAACGTCGACACCGTCCTCGCCCTGAAGCTCAAGGACCTCTTCATCAACGAGAAGACGGTGGAGACTCTGAGTATGGACCAGCTCAACGGGCTGATAGCCACGCAGAAGATGAGGGGCGACGCCAATGTGATGTATGCCCTGATCGAGAAGAACAGGAGGTGTGCGATGCCATTCTCCGCCATTATTCTTACCATAATAGGTGTTACGCTTTCCTCCAGAAAGAAGCGCGGCGGCATAGGCTGGAACATCGGGATAGGCATTGCGCTCGCATTCTCCTACATCCTGTTCCTGCGCTTCAGCGAGATGTTCGTCTATACCGACACTCTTCCGCCGGGGATTGCCCTGTGGATACCCAACATACTCTTTGCGGTGATTGCCGCCGTGCTATATAAACTTGCTCCGAAATAGTAAACTTATGACAGTCAAGATAATAAACAGAAGCGGCAACCTGCTGCCCGAGTATGCCACCGCACTCGCGGCGGGGATGGACGTAAGAGCGGACAACGCCGAGCCGATAGTGCTCCGGCCTCTGGAACGGGCTCTCGTGCCGACGGGACTCTATCTCGAAATCCCCGCCGGATACGAGATACAGGTGCGTCCCCGCAGCGGTCTCGCGATAAAGAAAGGCATCACCGTGCTCAACTCCCCGGGCACCGTGGACGCGGACTACCGGGGCGAACTCCGGGTTATTCTCGTCAATCTCAGCAATGAGGATTTCACGGTGGAGAGAGGGGAGAGAATCGCGCAGATAGTGCTCGCCGCACACGGGCGGATCGAGTGGGAGGAGGTGGAGAAGCTGGATGAATCCGCCAGAGGCGAGGGCGGCTTCGGCAGCACCGGCACCAGATAGGATTATGACGACCGAAGAACTATACAAGGCATATCTGTCCTGCGGCTGCAGGGTCACGACCGACAGCCGCAGCATCAGCGGCGGAGAGATATTCTTTGCGCTGAAGGGGGAGAACTTCGACGGCAACGACTATGCGCTCTCCGCCCTTGAGAAAGGGGCCTCGATGGCAGTGGTTGACAGGGACGGACTGCCTCGGAGAGAAGGGATTATCAAGGTCTCCGACAGCCTGCGCACATTGCAGGAGCTGGCCGTCCTGCACAGGAGCAGCGTCCGCGGGGGCAAGCTTCCCGTACTCGGGCTCACTGGCACCAACGGCAAGACCACTACCAAGAACCTCATCCGCGAGGTGCTCTCGCGCAGATACCGGGTCTGCGCCACCGAGGGCAATCTCAACAACGACATCGGGGTGCCGCTCTCGCTGCTCAGAATCACACCGGAGACTCAGATTGCCGTCATCGAGATGGGAGCCAACCACCCGGACGACATCGCCCGTCTGGTGCAAGTCTGCAGGCCAGACTACGGACTCATCACAAATGTCGGCAGAGCGCATCTGCTCGGCTTCGGCTCTTTCGAGGGAGTGAAGCGGGCGAAGGGGGAACTCTACCGCTGGTTGGGAGAGCACGAGGGCTCGCTGCTGTTCCTTAACGAAGACGACACTGACCTCAGGGAGATGGCCCGCGGTCTGCCTTGCCACATCTACGGCTACGGACTTGAATATCAGGGCGCGGAGATGCTTCCCTGCACGCCGGAGAGTCCGTATCTGCGCATCCGGCTGGACGGGGAACTGATCAGCACCCACCTTGTCGGAAGCTACAACGCAGCCAACGTGCTTGCCGCAATCGCGGTCGGCGACAGGCTGGGAGTGCCGCGCAAAGACGCGATAGAGGCAATCGGCGCTTTTGTCCCGGCCAACAGCCGCTCGCAGCTGCTTCGCACTGCCCGCAATACCCTCATCGTGGATGCCTACAATGCCAATCCGACATCGATGGCTGCCGCGCTGGACAATTTCTCCGCTCTGCTCGCTCCGCACAAGACGGTGATGCTCGGGGATATGCTGGAGCTGGGGGCCGATTCGCCCGAGGAGCATTCCAAGATAGTCCGCAGGCTCAAGGGCAGCGGCTTCAAGGTGTATCTTGTCGGAGAGGAGTTCCGCAAGGCGCTCGACGCTGAAGGAATTGCCGACGGATGGCAATGGTCGGAGAGTTCGGGCGCACTTGCCTCCGAACTCAAGGCCAGGCCCCTGGAGGGGGAGACGATACTCGTCAAAGGCTCACGAGGCATCGAGATGGAGAAGGCTCTGCCGGAACTTTAGAGTTTCCATCTGTATTGCAGGCTCAACTGCGTCCTGCCGTCTTTCGGGACAGAGTTCCAGGGATATGCAACACTCTCGACCCGCAGCCACAGGCTGTGCGACTTGTTTATGTGCCAGGCGAGGAAGAGCGAGGCGCTCCAGCCCCGTCCATAGTAGGCGGGGACATTGAAACTTCCGGGAGCGTCCCGCTCATAGACATAGATGCGGTCATCCCAATTGTCTATGCGGAAGAGGCTGCCGCGGAGCCATAAACTGACTCTCTCCGCCGAATAAGCGCCCTCAAGGTAGCCAAGACAGGCGAATGCCTTGCACCATAGGGCGTCGAGCCTGCCTGCCAGAGTCCAGCCGCGCCTCTGTGCCGAGAGGTCTGAGCGCAGTTCGGCACGGAGCGGATTGCTTTCCGAGGGCTGATACCGTGCAGCAAAGCGCAGTGCAGGCTTGAGCAGGAGAGAATCTGCGGCGAGGTATTCCTTGCGCAGCTGCAGCAGCAGCCTGTGCCGGGCCTGGGACTTGTCGCGCCTGAACGCGAAATCGGCGGTCAGAATACAGAGCGGCCTGTCCATCCCGAGCGCAATGCCGCTGTATTCGGGATAACTTGCATCGTACCACCGTGCCTGCAGGGTGTATTTCCTTCCGTACTGCGGTACCCATAGAGCGCCGGCAAGCGCCGAGACCTTGCCCCCGTAGCTGCAGGCCGCTTCCCCGAAAATGCTCGTCTGCGGCAGGGACAGCCTCCAGTCCAGAGATGCGGCGCTCATCGAAGCCGTCATCCCGAGGGTGGAGTGCCGCCCGAGTCGGCTCAGATTGAATATGCCGCCGCTCCCTGCCACATCCCAGGCGGTGCTGAGGGTATAGCGTCCCAGATTCCAGTCCGCTCCTGCCCCGCAGAGTTCCGCTCCGGCGGCTCCGGTCACCGACAGGCCGCCCGGGTTTCGGTAAAACGAGGCTGCGGAGGAGAAACTGCTCAGCGAGAACCCGCTCCAGCTCACCAGCCCCTGCCCGAAACGGGCGTTGAAGTGACCGGCAACGACCTTGCCCAGGAAGCCCTTACCATAATAGGCCGCGCTGACTGTGCCTGGTCCTGGTTCAGGGTTCGAATATGTCGTCCGCGAGGTCCACCTCAGCTCGGCACGCTCCCCGAGCGACGCCTCATAGCGAAGGCCGCCGGCATATTGCTCCGGATTGCGCATCGAGCCTTTCAGAGTCAGGCTGCTATGGTAATTGATATCCTCCCTGTGTCCCGGCGGAGCGGAGCTTTCGAGGCAGACGAAGAGCGACAGAGACTCGGCAAGGGCAGGGGAGAAACCGTCCACAAGGCCGAGCTCACGCACGGAAAGGATGTCGCCCGACTCGCGGCGGTAGTCGAGAAGCGACGCGATCTGGTAGGCGGAGAACAGGGCGCTGGAGCGCAGACGGCTCTCCCCGGCGCGGTTGATGTTGAGGGGATGCTGCACAAGAGTCTGATAATGCTGGAGTTCCTCCTCGGAGAGTTCCTCTATGCACAAAGCTCCGCTGATCCGCAGCACGGCCTCGCTGAAGACGGGCCCGATAAGGGCGAGAAGCAAAAGAAGCGATTTCATAGTCCTAAAGTTTAAAGTCGTACGAAAATACGGAAAAAATCCGTAATTTCGTGGAATAAGTCAGAACCGTATCATTATGCCGGACAGATTAGTTTTGCAGGACAAGACATTCAGGCCATTCATCCCCAACGAGAGGATTATCAAGGCCATAGACGAAGTTGCCGCCAAGGTCAACGCGGACTTCAACGGATGCACAGACATACCTGTCGTGCTTTGCGTGCTCAATGGGGCGATACCGTTCACCGGGGAGCTGCTCCAGAGGCTCAACTTCACCTGCCAGCTCGTCTCCATCAAGATGTCCTCCTACCAGGGCACCAAATCCACGGGCACCGTGCTCAATGTTATGGGGCTGACCGCCGATGTGCGCGGCAGGCGGATCATCATCTGCGAGGACATCGTGGACACGGGCAACACAATTATGGCCCTCAAGGAGATGCTGCTCTCCAAGGGCGCGGTGGATGTCAAGATATGTACGATGCTGATGAAACCGGAGGTCTACGACAAGCCGGACAGGATCGACTATGTGGGGATGGAGATACCCAACGAGTTCATTGTCGGCTTCGGCCTCGACTACAACGAGCTCGGGCGCAACAGCAAGGATATTTACGTAATTGATAATACTATGAAGTACTACATTCTCTTCGGCCCTCCGGGGGCCGGCAAAGGCACGCACGCGGGTGCCATCGCGGAAAAATACAATCTCAAGCACATCTCGACCGGGGAGCTGCTGCGTGCGGAAATCGCCGCCGGCACTCAGCTCGGGAAGCAGGCCAAGTCGCTCATCGACGCCGGTTCGCTCGTGCCGGACGAGGTGGTCGAGGGTATGATCGAGTCGGCGTTCGACAACATCAAGGGGGTCAACGGCTTCCTGCTGGACGGATTCCCGCGCAACACCGCCCAGGCCAGCGACCTCGACAGAATACTTGAGAAGAGGGGACATAGCGTGACCGCAGTGGTGGCGATAATGATTTCCGACGAGGTGATCCGGCAGAGGATAGCCCACAGGGCCGCCATCGAAGGCCGTGCGGACGATGCCTCCGAAGCCACGATCGCCAACCGCATCAAGACCTATCACTCCCAGACCGAGCCGCTGATAGACTACTACAAGAAGGCAGGCAAATACTATGAGTGCAACGGCGACAACGGCACCATAGACGACAACCGGCGCAGGGTTCTGGACCTTGTGGAGAGCATCGGATAGACCTATGAAGACACGCGCGATACTCCTCGCCGCGGCGCTCGTACTGGGCGTTGCGATGCCGCTCGGTGCCAACGACGGCACCATCAACCTGAAGTCTCCCGACGGAAGGCTCTGCGTGAGCGTCTGCGTCGGGACCGGTATCAGTTATACCGTCAGTAAGGACGGCGAGCAGCTCATAGCCCCGTCAGGCGTCGCGATGACCCTCTCCGACGGGGTGGTCTTCGGGGAGAACGACAAACTCCGCCGGGTGCGCAGGGCAAGCAGGGACGAAGTGCTGCCTGCAGTTGCCTACAGGCGCTCCGAAGTCCGCGACAACTATAATGAGATGACCCTTGTCTTCAAGGACTTCGAACTCATCTTCCGCGCCTATGACGAGGGGGTTGCCTACCGGTTCAAGAGCTCCCTCAAGAAAGCGGCCAAGGTCCTCTCCGAGCGTGCCGAATTCAACTTCGACGATGACTGGACAGCCTATGTCCCTTACGCCAACGCCGACTACAGCAGCATAGAGTCGCAGTACCGCTGCTCGTTTGAGAACACCTACGCCGTGCACCCTCTCTCCGGCTGGCAGAAGGGCAGGATAGCCTTTATGCCGGTCGCCGTCGCCGCCGACAACGGGGTCAAAGTGCTTGTCACCGAGGCCGATCTGACCGACTATCCGGGGATGTTCCTCCGTAACGACGAGGGCAAGTCCGGAGTCCGGGGGGAGTTCGCCCCGTATCCTGACAAGTACGAAATCGGAGGGCACAATATGCTCCAGAAGATAATCACCTCCCGCCGGGACTATATCGCCGAAGCTGCCGCCGGGGAGGTCTTCCCTTGGAGAGTATTGATAGTCAGCTCCGACGATGCGCAGCTCGCGGTCAACGATATGGTCTGGAAGCTCGCCGCGCCGCAGAATCCGGCGGCGGACTACTCCTGGGTGAAGCCCGGCAAGGTGGCCTGGGACTGGTGGAACGACTGGAATCTCTATGACGTGGACTTCCGCTCCGGCATCAACAACGACACATATAAATACTATATCGACTTCGCGGCGGCGCACGGCATCGAGTATGTGATACTCGACGAGGGCTGGGCGGTCAACCTCAAGGCAGACCTTATGCAGGTTGTGCCGGAGATAGACCTCCCGATGCTCTGCGAATATGCCTCCGGGCGCGGTGTGGGCCTCATTCTCTGGGCCGGATACTACGCGTTCGAGCGCGATATGGAGAATGTGTGCCGGCACTACTCCGAGATGGGGGTCAAGGGATTCAAGGTGGACTTTATGGACAGCGATGACCAGCTGACGGTGCGCTTCTTCTCCCGCGCGTCGGAGATGACCGCCAAGTACAGGCTGCTCATCGACTTCCACGGGGCGTACAAGCCGACAGGACTCAGCCGCACCTGGCCTAACGTGCTCAACTACGAGGGCGTGCACGGCCTGGAGCAGATGAAGTGGAGCCCTGCCACGACGGACCAGGTGACCTACGACGTGACCGTGCCTTACATCAGGATGGCGGCCGGAAGTATGGATTACACCCAGGGCGCTATGCGCAACGCCTCCAGAGGCAATTACGCCCCTTGCAACAGCGAACCTATGAGCCAGGGCACAAGATGCCATCAGCTCGCCGAATATGTGATCTTCGATTCGCCGCTCAATATGCTCTGCGACTCTCCTTCCAACTATATGAGGGAGACGGAGTGCACTGAGTTCATCGCCGCCTGCCCGGTGGTGTGGGACGAGAGCGTGCCGGTCAACGGGGAAATGGGCAAATACATAAGCCTGGCACGTCGCAGCGGGGACGTATGGTATCTGGGTTCACTCAACAACTGGGACTCCAGAGACCTCAGCCTCAATCTGGGCTTCCTCCCGGAGGGTGAGTGGACGATGGATGTATTCCGCGACGGGGCCAACGCCGACCGCGCTGGACGCGACTACCGGCGCGAAACCGTCAAGGTCCGGTCGGGAGACCGCATCACCGTCCACCTCGCGCCTGGCGGCGGTTGGGCCGCCAGAATCACGAGAGTCAAGTAGAGGGGCTAAAAGCCCTGCGGCAATATTAAATCCTCATCTCGAAGGCCGATGCATCTCAGCAGTTCGCGGATGTCAGAGGGCTCGAAATGAGGGTTTTGCGCCCTGATTGCGGACAGCCTGAGAGTCTCGTCTTCTTCCTGGCTCTTCAGCAGAGCGTCGCTGCACTCTCCCCAGGCGGAGGTCCGTACAATCGTGCGATGCGCGCCGCAGTGAGGACAGGCGCAGCTCATATCGACTCTTCCTGACAGCGGAGAGCCATTGTAGGCATAAGCATATGAGCGTTCCCCGCACTCGCATTCGCTGCCGAACAGTTCCGCGTTGATCAAAGAATTACGGAGAACGGTACCTATAAAATAGGGCGGGGGAGCAATGGAAAACGCACCGCCGGGGAGGGCATAGCTCATATCCAGCCCGACGGGGATGAAATAGAAGCGGTCGATATTCTTCCACTCGCCGAAGCCGGCAAGCAGCCTGTCGGCGTATTTGAGATAAAGACGAAGCGTTTCGCAGTCCTCACCCTGAGGAACGCCGAAGCCCGCTGACGGGGCTGAGAAAAAGTCTTGT
>CAVILJ010000054.1:0-12199 GCA_963643555.1 Acetatifactor sp. | reverse complement strand
TTTCTCTCTCAGTATTGTCAATGAACTTCGTTTGTCCCCCGAAAGGGATTGCAAAGGTAGCCTTTATTTTTGAAACCGCAAATTTTTTTTGAAATATTTTTACAAACCCGCATCCGTGCGGGTTTCCCGTACCGGAAATGGCCTTCCGGCGGCGGGGAAAGGGGATTTTTGCTTATATTTGAGGGAATGAATCATTATTGTTGCTATGGAAGATATTAAAGACAGATTTCTCCGCTATGTGGCTGTGGACACGCAGTCCGACGAGGAGAGCGCGAGTCAGCCGTCGGCAAAGAAGGAACTTAATCTGCTCGGTATGCTCCGGGACGAGCTGACCGCACTGGGAGTCAAGGCGGAGCTGGACGAGTGGGGCTATGTGATGGCCTCCATCCCGTCGAACATAGGGCACAAAGTCCCGGCGATAGGCTTCATCGCGCACGTGGACACTTCGCCCGACGCGCCGGGAGCGGACATCAGGCCGCAGATCATCGAGAACTACGACGGCAGCGACATCCCGCTCAAGGGAGTGCCGGGTATGAGCCTCAAGACCAAGGACTTCCCGGAGCTGCTCGCGCACAGGGGCGAGACGCTGATCACCACCGACGGCACCACCCTGCTCGGGGCTGACGACAAGGCGGGAGTGGCCGAGATAATGGACGCGGTGCAATATCTGATGGAGCACCCGGAGGTGAAGCACGGCGAGATCCGTATCGGCTTCACCCCGGACGAGGAGATCGGGCGCGGGGTGGTGAAGTTCGACGTCGCGAAATTCGGCGCGGACTACGCCTACACGATGGATGGCGGCGAGGTCGGAGAGCTTGAGTTCGAGAACTTCAACGCGGCCTCAGCGTCGGTCCGCATCCAGGGACGCAACGTCCACCCGGGCTACGCCAAGGGCAAGATGCTGAACTCCATCCTAATAGCCGGCGAGTTCAACGCCCTGCTGCCGGTGGACCAGAGGCCGGAATACACCCAGGACTACGAGGGCTTCTTCCATATCATAGGGTGCAAGGGAAGCGTGGAGGAGACGAAGCTCACATATATAATAAGGGACCACGACCTCGCAAAGTTCGAGCGCAAGAAGGAAGTGATGGCCGAATGTGCGGACTTCATCAACCGGCGCTACGGCGAAGGTACGGTGGAACTCACGGTCAAGGACCAGTACTACAATATGCGCAGCCAGGTCGAGCCGCACTATCAGGTGGTGGAGAAGGCCGTCAGGGCGATGGAGATGGCGGGCGTCAAGCCGCGCATCCAGCCTATCCGCGGCGGCACCGACGGGGCCAATCTGTCGTTCAGAGGCCTCCCGTGCCCGAACATATTCGCAGGAGGTCTCAACTTCCACGGACGCTACGAGTGGGTGAGTCTGGACAGTATGAAGAAGGCCACGCAGGTCATCCTCAACATCATCGCTCTTTACGCAGAGTGACGAGTATCATATAAAGGCATATCGCAATGAGCGGCACGACGGCGATCATCTCCGCGCCGGAAGCGCCGCCTGCGAGAGGCTGGTTCCAGGAGTCGAGATACCAGTCCACCTTGGCGAATTTCAGCACGGCTGAGACAACTCCCATCAGCGCACCGCCCGCGATGAATCCGCTGGCGATGAGGGTGCCTTTCTCCTGACGGGCGGCGTTGACGGCCTTGTCCTTGCTGCGGGAGCTTACGAACCAGGATATGGCGCCGCCGAGCAGCAACGGCAGGTTGAGGTCTATAGGGATGAACATACCGAGGCAGAATGCCAGGGCCGGCACCTTGAATACCGTGAGCAGAATGGCAATCGCTGCGCCTATGCCGTAGAGCAGCCACGGGGCGTTGCCTCCGTTCATCATAGGCTGGATCACGGCAGCCATCGCATTGGCCTGAGGGGCGACGAGCGCACCCTCGCCGGTGAATCCGTAAGTCTTGTTGAGGATGAGCATCACGCCGCCCACGGTAGCCGCAGCCACCAGCACTCCGACGAATTTCCAAGTCTCCTGCTTGCGCGGGGTCGTGCCGATCCAGTAGCCTATCTTGAAGTCGGTGATAAGTCCGCCGGCAGTGGAGAGCGCGGTGCAGACCACTCCGCCGATAATCATCGCCGCCACCATCCCCGCATTGCCCTTGAGGCCCACGAGAACGAGGACGAGCGCCGTGATTATCAGGGTCATAATGGTCATTCCGCTGACAGGATTAGTGCCCACGATGGCGATGGCGTTGGCGGCGACGGTGGTGAAGAGGAAGGAGATGACGGCGACGATCACGAGGCCGATGACGGCCTGCCAGACATTGTTGACCACTCCGCCGAGGGCGAAGAACGCGAACACGGCGAGCAGGGCGATGGCGATGCCCCAGACCACGGTCTTCATCGGAAGATCCTCCTGCGTGCGCTCTGTCGCCTGCGCGGCGGCTCCTCCCTTGCGGCGGAACTCCCCGGCGGCAAGGCCGACGGCGCTCTTGATCACGCCGGCGCTCTTGATGATGCCGATCACTCCGGCGGTGGCGATGCCTCCGATGCCGATATGGCGGGCGTATTCCTTGAATATCTGCTCCGCCGACATCTCAGACACGGTCATATTGATACCGGTGCCCATCAAATCGATAATGTCAGCTCCCCAGATGAGGTTCATCAGAGGGATGATCACCAGCCATACGAGGAACGAGCCGCAGCAGATGATGAAAGCATACTTGAGCCCGACTATGTAGCCGAGGCCGAGCACGGCTGCGCCGGTGTTGAGCTTCAGGACGAGCTTGGCCTTGTCGGCCACGACCTGACCCCAGTGCATCACGGTGGTGCTGAGCGTCTCGGCCCAAGTGCCGAAAGTGGATACGGCGAAGTCATATAGACCGCCCACCAGGCCCGCCGCGAGCAGGGTCTTGGCGCTCTTGCCGCCGCTCTCGCCGCTGACGAGCACCTGAGCGGTGGCGGTGGCTTCAGGGAAAGGATATTTGCCGTGCATCTCGCGCACGAAGTATTTGCGGAACGGTATCAGAAAGAGGATGCCGAGGAAGCCCCCGAGCGCGGAGCTGAGGAACATCTGAAAGAAATTGACATCGAGCCCGAGGATGTAGATGGCCGGGAGAGTGAACACCGCGCCCGCCACCACCACGCCGGAGCAGGCCCCGATGCTCTGGATGATGACGTTCTGGCCCAGCCCGCCCTTCTTGCCGAGCGCACCGGTCATACCCACCGCGATGATGGCGATAGGGATGGCCGCCTCGAAGACCTGTCCGACCTTGAGCCCCAGAAACGCCGCCGCCGCTGAGAAGAGGACTGTCATCAGCAGGCCGAGGGTGACGGAATATGGGGTTACCTCAAGCGGGTTCTCTTTCGGCCCCAGGAGGGGTTTGTACACTTCCCCGGGCTTCAACTCCCGATGAGCGTTCTCGGGCAGAGTCAGATTGCTGTTTTCTTTCATCTTTTTCTTTCTGTTGTTGGTAATACTCTATATATTTCTGGAGCAATGCGTTGTCCTTGGCTTCCTGCTTGGCTGCGCGGGCCGCGCGGCGCTCCTCCCTGCGACGGCGGCGCTCTTCCTGCTTCTGCGCCTTGGCGGCGGCGCGGGCCGCATCGCGCGCGTCAAGCTCCGCCCATCGGGCATCGCGGCGGGCGCGGCGCAGGGCCCTGCGGAGCTCGGCCTTGCTCATATACTGCTCCTCCTTCGAGGTGGCGACGCTGTCCCTTACGGCAAGACTGTCTCCCTCCACGGCAAGCGAATCCTTTGGAGCAAGGACGAGCGTGTCGCGCGCGGCAACACTGTCCCTGACGGAGAGACTGTCGCCAGCAGCGGCCGGTCCTTCAGGCGCGGAGAGACTGTCTTTCAGCTCGGACGGAGGAGTTTCGCGGCGGAGCTTGGCCTCGGCGAGGACTCTGTGGACCTCCTCCATATAGCCGGGGAAGTAGATGTCTGTGTACTTGAACCGGGCTTGCGGGCGGCTCTCCAGCTCGGCCCTCCCGGAAGGACGCAGCTCCAGAGCGGTGATGTCCGTCCTGCCGACCGGACGCAACTCCGGCTTCCAGAAGAAACCCTTGAGAGTCCTGTCCCTCTCGGGCATCTGGACTATAGGGTAGGCATCATTCTTGGGATTATCGAAGTAATATACCCTCTCCACCTCCCCGCCCCTGAGAGTGGCGGAGAGCATCTTGGACTCGACCTTGTTGACGGTGGCGAAGGCGTCGTCCTCCTCCAGGTAGAATATGGCCGTGACCCCGCCCAGAGCGTCGAAGCGGCGCAGCTGGGTGTCAGAGTCGAAGTAGGCCATCACTTCGGAGCCCTTGATCTGGTCGAAGAGGAGGCTGTCCTCCTGCACGGCTATGAACGCGTTGGACATCAGGCTCGCCCGGTCGGGACCCGCGCTCCTCACGAGCACGAAGAGGCTGTCGGCGCTATATTGCCGACGGCCCTCGTTCCAGACCAGAGGCTCCTTGTAGAACCGGGCTATGGAGTCCAGCTCGCTGAACCACATCGAGTCGCAGCGCACCTGGATGTCCTGACGGAAAATCTTGACATTGCCTATCCCCTTCAGAAATCCCACCCTCGAGGTGTCGGGCGGAGGGAGTGCGGCCAGGCTGTCCGCTGCGGCCGCGAGACTGTCCGCCGGGGAAACGACACTGTCCGTCTGGACGGCGAGGCTGTCGGATGCTGCGGGAAGGCTGTCTGAAAGCGCAAGGGCGCTGCTGTCGACCGGGGCAAGGGCGGTGCTGTCCGGAAGCGCAGCCGCGAAAGCGCTGTCAGGGCGCACAAGCGCCTGCGTGCTGTCCGACGGAGCTTTTGCCGGTTCGGGCGCCGAGGCCCTGGCCGGAGCTGCTTCGGCGGAGGCCTTGGCGGAGTCTGCACTGGCCGGAGCGGCGACGGGGTCGACAGACTTGCCGGATGCCGCCTTAGGCGTCTGCCTGCCGCCTTGCTTTTTCTGGGCGGCGGCCTCCCTGTCCTTGGCCGCCTGCTCCGCCGCCCTGCGGCGGAACTCGCTCACCGGGTCACCGGTGATTGCCTTGAGCCGGGCTTCTGCGGCGGCAATCTCCGCCTGTGCGATGTCGCAGCGCCTCTCGGTATGGTAGATGAGGGTGTCCGCCCCGAAATAAGTCGTGTCTATCTTCTCCCCGCTCTTCTGCCAGACAGCCACTGCGGCATTGTCGTGGAGGGTCACTCTCGAGAGCGTGTCGCGGTAGAAGAGGTAGTCGGACAGCGCGGCGGAGCTGCGGGTGGTGTCCTGGACCTGCACATTGCCGAGCATCAGCACATCGTTGCTGGCGCGGTAGTAATAGAGCGTGTCGCTCCAACTCTCCTGGTCGCGGGTGAGGGCGCGCACGTCCTTCTCGAAGAAAAACAGGTTGTCCGCACGCCTGTACCAGCCGCCGCCCGCCGAAAGCAGGTTTTCATCCTTGCGGAAATCTATCGGGGAGATAAAGATGGCTCTATTCCTGTCGGACTGGTAGTCAAGCGAATCGGTGCGCACGAAGACCGAGTCGGTGTACATATTGACATTGCCGACGAACTTGAAGAGGCTGAGGTCGTTGAAGTAGCGGCCCTCGTCGCTCTCGATGATCTGGCCGTCGGAACTCCGCATCGAGGCCCCGTTGCGGAAGACTGCCACGCTGTCTTTGGTATTGTAGTCCAGGATTTTGGTGCGGAGGGTGTTCTCCTGCTTGTCGCGCAGTTGGACCAGCGTCCCCCGGAACTGCGCTAGGTCCTCATCTATGATATAGTCAAGCACCTCGCTCGTCAGCTCCGTATCCCCCTGGATCATCCGCACGTGGCCCATACAGTTGATCACATTGGTGTTCTGACTCCATAGCGCACTGTCGCAGATAAGATAGGTGCCGTTGTGCAGAAAGGTGGCGTCGATGGTGCGGCGCACGTAATCGTCCCCCATCTCGAGTTGCTCGATGTAGCTGGCGCTCATCAGGCGCAGGAGAGAATCCCTCTGCTCGCCCTGTCCCTGGGCGCACAGAGAGAAAGCGGCGGAGAGCAGCAGGCAGAGGGCCGCAATCAGTCTTCCTTTCTGATTTTGCCGGCCCATCCCTTGCGGCTGAAGTCACAGTCCCCGAACATAGGGTCGATGACTATGTAGGTGACATCTATCTTGTCGTCGACGAACTTGTCCACGGCAGCGATCTGCCGCTTGTTTTTCACCATCGCGAGGAGCTCGGTGTAGTCGGACTCGAAGTTGGCGGTGTGTGCCGGCACAATCTTGTCGAGACGGACAATCTTATAGACAAGGTTGCCGCTGCGGCCCTCGTTGTCCAAAGAAGCGATAGGCTCGGACACTTCGCCCGGCTTGAGGTCCTTGACGGCTTCGTAGTCTTGCGGTTTGAGCTGGTCCACCTCGAAATAGGCGGAGCCGGTGTTCGGGTCAGCCATTTGGCCGCCGTTGGTGCGGGTGGCGGGGTCCTCGGAGTAGAAGCGCGCGGCAAGCTCGAAGGTGATGGCGCTGTCCACGACTATGGCGGTGCGGAGGCTGTCGAGCCGTTTGAACGCCTTTTCCTGGTCTTCAGAGGTGTATTGAGGCTTGATGAGGATATGTCTTGCGTTGAACATATCTCCCTTTTTCTCAAGCACTTCGATGATATGGTAGCCGTCCGGGGTCTCCACGATCTGGGAGATCACGCCCGGCTTGAGCGACATAGCCGCGTCGGAGAACGCCGGCCAGAATATGGACTTGGACATCAGCCCCAGCTCGCCTCCCTTGCGGGCGCTGCCCGGATCCTCGGAATAGAGCCGCGCGAGGGTGGAGAACTTCTCTCCGTTGATGATGCGCTCGCGGATGGAGAGCAGCCTCTCCTTGACCGCCATCGCGGCGGCCTCGCGGTCCGGATATATGCATATCTGGCTCATCTGGTATTTGTCCGGGATCTGCGGGAGAGAGGACAGGTCGGCGGTGTCGAGATACTGCTTGACGTCGTAAGGGGTGAGCTCCGGGATATTGCCCGCGATCTGCTGCTGCTCCTGTTGGGTAAGACTCTGCTCCTCAATCTGCTGCAGCCATTCCTGACGCAGGCGGTAGAGCGGCTTGTTGAAGTATTTCTCCACTTCCTCGTCGCCCCCGAGAGCGGTGCGGACCTGATCCATACGCTGGTTGAGCTCGGCGGCGACCATCTCGTTGTTGACGCTCAGTGAGTCGATGCGGGACTGCATCAGGAAGAGCTTTGACTCCATCATACTCTCGAGCAGCTCGCAGCGGATGTTCTTGTCGGATGCGTAGCCCTGGGCACGGAGCATCTGCACCTGCGACTCCAGGTCGGAGAGGGTGATGAGCTCGTTGCCCACCACCGCCACGGACTTGTCGACCACACCGTTGTATTTCTGCGCGGAGGCGGCCACGCAGACGGAAAGGAGAAGCACGACGGCTATCGTTTTCAAACTCGGTTTCATCTGTCAATAAATTACGAATTGTTTGCTTTCGAGGGCTGTCTCAAGCAAGTCCCGTTCCAAACCTTTCACGAGCTGATGCTTGCGTGCGCTCAAAATGATGTCGCGGATCTGCGGCGAGCAGAATTCGAGCGGTGCGACCCCGTCGCGGCGGATGTCGCAGACATAGGCGACAAGCAGGTCGCCGCGGCCCTCCGGCTCAATCATTATCATATTGTTCTTGAGTGCGGCGAGCATCACGGGATAGTCCACCCCGAACTCGACCGCAAGGTCTCTGGCGTCCATCCAGACATCGGAATTGTCGAAGTAGCGCAGCGCGGTGGACACGGTGAGGGAGTCCTCCGGGCTGAACTCGTCGTGGTCCTCGGAGGACAGATAGCGCAGTATGTCGGACTTGTTGGGCGAGTCCTTCATCAGGTCCGCGAAGCGCACCTTGAGTATCGGCCTCTGGAGGACGAAGTCGGCCCTGTGGGACTGATAGTAGGCGGAGAGCTGGTCGGGGGTGACGAGGGTGTCGAGACGGTCGCTGATGTAGCGCTGCTCGTAGCGGTACTTCACCAGCGAGAGCCTGTAGGCCTCCAGCTCAGCGGAGACGTCTATCTCGGACTTGGAGAGCTGGTCCTCCGCCACCTTGAGGTAGAGGCGGTCAGTAGCCCAGGAGTTGATATAGCGCGAAGCGAGCTTGGCGCTGTCCTCGGGGCTCGATGACTGCGGGATGAAGCGGAGCAGTTCCGACTTGTAGAGCTTGTCCTTGCCGACCCTTGCCACCACCTCGTCATCGTGCACGATGGAGGAGATGGCGGTGCAGGAACACAGCAACGGGAGGAGCAAAAGTGGTATAAAATTCCGCATATTCACAAATGTAAGCATAATCCGTCAATTCTCAGCCGCCAGCGCCTCGATAATGCGGTCGACAGGAGGGGTTATCACCCAGGACGAGCCTACGGAGTTGTTGGTGAGCAGCGAGAACACTATCGTCCGGGCGGGGTCGCCGTCGGAGGAGAGGATGTAGCCGCTGTAGCAGAGTATGCCGTTCATCGAACCGCTCTTCATCCTGATGCGCCCGCGCATCTGCCCGTCGGCGGAGGGGAACTTGAACTCCAGCGTCCCTTTGCCCCCCGGGTACGGGAGCGAGGCCATATATGCCTCGCCGACGGGGCCGGAAGCTATCTTGGTGAGAAAATCCACGAAGAATGAAGCCGAGACGTAATTCTTGCGGGAGAGTCCGCTGCCGTCGAAGATGCGGCATCCGGAGGCGGGGTTGAGCCCCATCGCGGCGAGGGCGTCTTCCGCTGCGGCGATGCAGTCGTCGCACTGCGTGGAGCGGCCCTTCCGGACGGCAAGCGCCTTGAGCAGGGTCTCGGCGAAGAAGTTGTCGCTCTCGCAATTGGTGTCGCGCGCTATGGCGGAAAGCCTCGGAGAGAATGTGCTCCCGATTATTCTGAGCTCCTCGACTTCCTTGGCCTTGACGCCCGCGTCGAGCACTCCGGGAGCGGTCCGCACATAGCCGGACGGGCTGATGTCGGCGTAGCCGTCCTTGACCTTCACCCCTTTGTCCTGCAGGAAGTTATAGAAATAATAAGCGCAGGTGTACGGGGCGAAGCGGTTGGAACATTCGAGGGTGTAGCCCTTGCGGTCGGAGGGGAAACTGCCTGCGAACTCCCCGACGGGGGCAAGGTGCGTGTTGATGTAATAGACGGTGTTCCGCGTCCGCGCTTTGCCGGTAAGCGCGTGGTTGGAATAGCTCATCCACGGGGTGTCGGGGTAGCGCGGGCTGATGTTCGGGGCGGAACCCTCGACCCCCGGAGTGACGAGGAAGTTCTGTGCGTTCTCGAAGAAATTGAGCCCGACGGGCCCTGCGCCGTAGTTGGTGCCGAGGTCGTCGTAGGTCCAGCCCCTCCCCTCCGGGGTCACCGTGTCGAAATATCTCGGGTCGGCGATTATGCGTCCTTCGATCGAGCCGATACCGGCCTTGGCGAGCAGTTTGTGCCAAGCGGCGAAAGTCGCGGCTACAGGTTCGGCGCAGTCGGACTTGGAGCCCGTGGTCGGGTCGCCGCCGCCGATGATGTAGAGGTCGCCGTGCAGCACTCCGTCCCGGATCTCGCCGCTGTAGCCAAGTCTTGTCTCAAAGCGGAAGTCCGCTCCCAGAGCGTTGAGAGCCAGCCCTGTAGTGATGAGTTTCACGTTGGAGGCCGGGACGAGACGCACGCGGGGGTTGTAGCTCGCGAGGGTGTCCCCGTCCATAGTGACCGCAAATACTCCCACCACCGCCGAAGCGAGCGGCGGACGGGCGCAGATCTCCTCCACGGTCTGCTGCGACCTGGTCTGCGGGATAGCAGCAGTCGCGCTCCAGCCGAAGAGCAGGAGCGCGACCGATATGACGTTTATTGCGCGGAGGCTCATTTCGCGACGGATTCCTTTACCGCAGCGCTGAGCTTTTCGTAAAGAGCGTCCGTCCTGGTGAGGATTTCCTTGCGGAGAGCCGTGAAGTGGGCTTTGCGCGTGCCCTCGAACTTCGCGTTGACCTTGTCGCGGAGTTCGTTGTACAGATCTACCGCCTCTTCCATCAGGGACTGTGCGTCGCCGCAGGCCTTGTCGTTGACGGCGGCCACCACGGTGCAATCCTCTATAAAAGCTCCAAGCACATATTCAATGTCTTTCTTGATACCTCTTAAGTTCATATTCTCGTGTGTTTACAATTAACGCGCAAAGATAGCAATTTTTATTAATGATACCACACCGCCCCGAGGCCGCCGGAGTGTCCGAGTATGCGGCGCACGGCTATCGGAGTCCTGCCGTAGCTGTCCGGGAGACCGTCGCGCAGGGAGTTGATGCGCACGAGCTGGGAGGAGTGTATGATCCGTCCGTCGCCGATGTACATCGCCACGTGGGTGACGGAGACCGGAGCGCCGTCAGGGCCGAGCCGCCCGAAGAACACGAGGTCGCCGGGACGCATCCTGCCGAAGTCAAACGGAATCCCGACTCCGCAGCGTATCTGCTCGCGGGCATTGCGCGGGAGGACGATACCGTTCATCATATAGACGAACTTGGTGAAGCCGCTGCAGTCGAAGTGTTTTATGCTGTTGCCGCCCCACATATACGGAGTGCCGAGCAGTGTTTTCGCGAAGCGGACGAGGCTCTCCTCCGTGGCGCTGCGGGACGCTTCCCATTCGGAGAGCGGCATTATGTCGCTCTCGGGGACCCAGGCCTTGCGTCCGTCCGCCAGCAGCACCTCGGCCCATCCGGCCCCGCCGCCGGACGAAGCCCTCACTATGTCGCCCATAATGAAGTCGCAGATACGCTCCGCACCGTCTGCTGGGGCGGCGTAGAGGCGGGTGTATGCCGCCGTGCAGATCATCTTCGGAGCGGCGATGTAGGCATCTTTCTGCGCTTCGTCCATTCGCACAAGGCTCAGGGCGTTGGTCCAGCAGCCCCTATAGTCCGGGGCGTCGACTCTGAGCCAGTAACGGTCTGAAGCGTTCACTCTCAGTACCGTACCCATCAGGCACTGGCTCTCGAGCGGGGACTCGTAGTCCGGCTTCAGCCGCAGGAAGCAGGAGGAAGTGTTGACCACCGCCCACTCTCCTCCGGTCCCGGCCTGCCCGCTTTGAGCATCCGCCGTGCCGGCAAGGCACAGCAGCAGCGAGGCAGACAGCAAAGCAATTCTTTTCATTATAGTGTCTTGACCAGTCTGTATGTCCGGTTCCTGTTGCCGCCACGCGCTTCAAGATAACCCAACTCGACCAGCTGGCGCAGGTGGCGTTTGGCCGTGGTGGCGGAGAAGCCGAATCGGGAGACAATTGCTTCTGTATCGGTTTCCCGTTTATCGGCCAAAAACAGCAGAATGTCGACCAGTTTCTCCGCCATAGAAGTCTTTATCGACCATTTGTCGGCCATTTTCCTCACAATTCCCGATTTATCGACCACTTCCCCGCTAGCGAAAGCTTCAAATCTGTCGATATCTGATTTCAGGTGACGACAGTGCAGGTCCGTCATCCGCTTGACGAAAATGTCAACGCTCCCTTCATCTCGTGCATCCATCAAAGACTGGATATATTCCGCCTTATCTTCTTTAAGAACTATGGTCGGCAACACTCCGAACTCCGTCTGCAGCAGGTTCATCAGCAGCCGACAGGTTCTGCCGTTGCCGTCGGCCCAAGGATGTATGGTCACCAGTTCATAGTGCGCCCAGAAGCTCAACTCATAGACGGAGGCCACATCGCCCGCGTCCATCGCGGCGCGACGTCTGTTCAGCTCTTCACAGAATGCGGCAAGTCTGCCCGGCACCTTGTCGAACGCCATATATGAACGCCCGCCAAAGCCGGCCGTCACATTAAGTTTACGCAGCTCGCCCCTGGACGCGTCGAAGTGTCCGCCAATAGAGTTGTATTCACTTCCGGTGCGGGCCATAATCTTTGAGGCAAGCGATATGAGCCACTCCACGGTAATGGGGGCGTGTCCCCTTATCCATTGCATCCCGTAATCATACGCCTGCTTCAGGTCGAGATTCATCATCTGCTCCGTAATGGTACGCTTGGAGGACGTGATGCCCTCGTCAAAGAGCAGTTGGGCCTCCACCTCCGTGACGGTGCTGCCCTCGATGGCGGTCGAGTGCGCAATGATGGAGTACAGGTAGAACTTGTCGTAGTCTATCTGCTCTGATATCCCCAAGTCTTTATGTCGCTTGAGCAATGCGGTCAATGCGTCTTTTCTGTCCTGCTGCATAATGTCGATGAGGGCAAATATAATAAAAAAACGCCGGAGAGGGCCTCCGGCATTTTTAACTGTCTTTGTGCGATGTAGCGGGAGTGGGGCATGATCCCACGACCTCCGGATTATGAATCCGACGCTCT
>CAVILJ010000053.1:0-12383 GCA_963643555.1 Acetatifactor sp. | reverse complement strand
CCACCACCGAATCCTCCTGCGTCGCCCTCCTCCTGCAGCAATACAAGGACCTGACATCCTGCGAGGATGGAATGCTTGAGGGCGAAAAATGAAAAATATCCGCCAAAAATATATGGATATTTTTCAGCGAAACTATTTTTGTATATCTTTGCAGAAAATTATAAGCATATGGGCATTGTCGGACGAAAGCGCGAATTGGCAGAACTTGAGCATTTGTATAACAGCGGAAAGGCGGAATTCGTCGCCATATATGGAAGGCGACGTGTCGGCAAGACATATCTTGTCGACGAGGCGATGCGTGGCCGGATTGTCTTCAGGCACGCCGGACTGTCTCCCGTTGATGATACCGGCAAGAAGAATCTGACAAAAGACCAGCTTCGCCAGTTCTATTTTTCCCTGCAACTGCACGGGATGAAAAAAAGCAAATGCCCAAGTTCGTGGATAGAGGCTTTTTTTATGCTGGAGCAATGGCTGCAAAGCAAAGACGATGGCGGAAGGCAGCTTGTCTTTCTGGATGAATTGCCGTGGCTGGACACTCCTAAATCCGGATTCGTCACCGCTTTTGAAGGCTTTTGGAACAATTGGGCCTGCCATAGGCCCAACCTGATGCTGATTGTATGCGGAAGTGCCAATTCCTGGATCTTGGACAATCTTATCAACAGTCACGGAGGTTTGTACGGCCGTGTCACCTGTGAGATACGCCTGTCGCCTTTCTCCTTGATGGAATGCGAAGCTTTTTTTGAATCAAATGCGCTCAGGATGTCACGTTACGATATCGTCCAAAGCAATATGGTGCTGGGCGGGATTCCATACTATCTGAACTATCTCCGCAGCGGCCTCAGCTTATCCCAAAACATCGATCAGATGTTTTTCGCCGAACATCCCCGCCTTCACGATGAATTCGACCGTCTGTTCGCATCTGTTTTCAGCAATCCGGAAGAAATGAAACGGATAGTGCGCTTTCTGGCCAAACGCCGTATAGGGTACACCAGGCAACAGTTGACGGAAGGTTTGAATGTACAGGATAGCGGGACGTTCGGCAAAATGCTCAAGGCTCTGGTCGCGGGTGATTTCATTATGTCGTATGTCCCGTTTGGCGAGAGCAGAAGAAACATCCACTACCGGCTGACAGACCCGTTCTGCATCTTCCATATCCGATTTGTGGAGGGCAAGGCAGGCCTCGATCCGGAGTTCTGGATGCACGGGCAGTCAAACCAAAGTGTCGTGAGCTGGCGCGGCCTGGCTTTCGAGGAAGTATGCCTGAGGCACACCGCACAGATAAAGTCAGCGTTAAGTATCTTGGGCGTAGCGTCAACGATGTCCGCCTGGACTCGAACAGGGGACGAGAAGCAGGAAGGGACACAGATTGACCTTCTGATTGTAAGGAAAGACAATGTGGTGGATATGTGCGAGATGAAGTTTTACAATGAAGAGTTCCGAGTTGATAAAAACTATTACAAAACATTGACACACAGACAAAACATCCTGTCCCAAAATCTCCCGCGCCGCACCGTGGTTCATAATGTGCTGATTTCCACATATGGATTGGCATATAATGAATACAGTGGGATTTTCCAGCACACGATCACGTTGGATGACTTGTTCAAATGATTTCTTTACTACAAATGGAGCGATTTTAAAGCCCACTTCCGGTCCATCTGCAACCAGTTCGACAAGAAGCAGACCTCCTACAGCCCGAAAGCCTGCTTGAGTTCGTCCATCTGCCCGTCGCTCATCCCTTCGGGAACGAAACCCATATTGCGGCCCGCTTCATAGATGAGGGCCGCTTTGTTGAGCACGTCCACCTGGTCGAACGCCTCCATTATGTCCGGGCCGACGGCGCAGACTCCGTGCTTCTCCCACATCACCACGTCGTATTCGTCGAGCCGGGCCACCGTCGCGTCGGCCAGCTCCGAGGACGACGGCATCTCGTAAGGGATGATGCCCAGCCCCTTCGGGCAGAAGGCCCTCGTCTCCGGGATCATAGACCATAGCAGGCGGGTGAGGACATCCTTCTCAAGGAATGGACGGTGGTGGGTCAACGCGACCAGCTCTATGGGGTGAGTGTGCAGCGAAGCCCTGTAGCCGTTGCCGCAGTCGAGCATACGGGCGTGCATCGCGAGGTGCGAGGCGAGCTCGGAAGTCGGCTTCACGGGCTTGTCCGCCACTATTACATAGCTTTCGCAGCCCGGGAGGATGCGGATTATCGAGCCGTTGTCCATAGGATGCCGCGCGAGGTCCCGCATCCTGCGGTTGGTCCCCTTGCAGAAGAACCATTGCCCCTCCAGGGCGGGGAGCCGCTGCGGCATAGGCACCGCCGGCGCAAGAGCCGGCAGGGCCTTGAGTCCGGAGTCGACATATTCTGTGATATTGACCACTATATTGCCGCCGTTCCTCTCGGCCCAGCCCTTCTCCCAGAGGTAGAGGGCCACTTCGGCGACCTTGTCTATTTCCCGGCGCAGTGCCGGGCGTCTGTCGAGTATTGATTGCATTGTCAGAAGAGATTAGGGAAAACCAGCGAGAACACCAGCAGCACAAGGCCGCACACGAGGACCGCCGCAGTTTTGCGTCCGCTCCCCTTCCACTCCTTGAGGACTATGCCCCAGATGTTGGAGAAGAGGACATTGAGCGCCATCAGGATGCACCAAGAGAACTTCATCGCTATGCTGTCCGGCGCGAAGAAGGACTTGCCCACCCCGAGTCCGAAGAACTGGCTGTACCACAGGAGTCCCGCGAGGGCGCAGAAGAGCAGATTTCTTCCGAGGACCTCCGTCTTGCCGTAGTCGGAGAAGGAGCGGTTCTTCCAGTTCTTGAATAGGCAGTAGGCGGCATTGGTGAGGAAGCCTCCGAGAGTCACCATCAGGGTGGCCGGGAGGGTGGCGAAGAGCGGCTTCATCTCCGGAGTCTGGAGCGGCTTGCCCGCCTCGAGCCCGAGACTGAAGCAGGCCGACATCACTCCGGCGAGGATGGCGATCAGCAGGCCCTTGGTGAGGGCGAAGTCCTGGACCGCCTTGCGCTTCTCCTCCTCGCTCATCCCACGCGAGCGGAGAGCTCCGGCGTAGCCTATGACGGCGATGCCGGCGATGGTGAGGCACACGCCTATGAGGAGTATGAGGCCGCTGCCCCGGAAGAGGTCCTCACGGGCGAAGATGGCGGGAAGCAGGGTGCCCACAGCGGCGCAGAGTCCCAGAGAGAGGGACTGGCCGAGAGCCACGCCGAGATAGCGCATACTGAGGCCGAAGGTGAGTCCGCCGACTCCCCAGAGAGCGCCGAAACCTGCGGCCTTGAGGGCTGCGGAAGGGTCGGAGCCGAGGATTGCGCCGAGGCTACTGCCCTCCGGGACCGCCAGAAGCGCCCCCAGAAGCGGGAAGACTATCCAGGCGAAGACGCCCTGAGTGAGCCAGAAACTCTCCCAGCTCCAGGATTTGACTTTCTTTATCGGTACATACGAGCTCGACTGGCACAGGCTGCCCAGCGCGATGATGACCAGACCCAGAAACAACTCCATAAGCCTACCTCCGTGATGTCACTTCACGCTCGTAGCGCTCGACTTCGGCTATGAAATCGGAGCCGACAGGCACGCCGGAGCGGAGGCAGTATTCGTCGTAGACGGCATTCCACGGGAGGGCCTTGCACTCCTCTTCGAGGGCGAGGACCTCGAAGTGGCGGTCTTCGAGCTCGTACTTGGAGATCATCTCCTTCGGCTCAAGCAGAGCGCGGAGCATACATTTCTGCGCGGCGCGCGAGCCTGTCACATAAGCGCCGACCCTGTTCATCGCGCCGTCGAAGTAGTCGAGGCCGTAGTGGACTCGGTCGAGAGCGCCGGCGCGGACTATCTCGGCGAAAAGCTCGGCGGTGCTGTCGTCCATTATGGTGACGTGGTCGGAGTCCCAGCGTATCGGACGGCTGACGTGCAGCATCAGTTCCGGCACGAAGCACAGGAGAGCCGAAACCTTGTCGGCAGGGCTTTCGGTAGGGTGATAGTGACCGGTGTCGATGGTCGGTATCTTGCCGTTGGCGGCGGCGTAGGCCGTATAGAAGTCGTGCGAGCCCACGGTGAAGCTCTCCAGCCCGATGCCGAAGACCTTGCCCTCGATGCAGTCCTTCATATTCTGCTTCTTCTCGGCGAATATCTCGTCGAGCGACTCCTTGAGCAGGCTGCGGTAGAGGTAGTGGTTGACCGACACGTCCTTGCAGCCGTCGTGCACCCAGAGGTTCATAATGCAAGGGTCGCCCTGGGCCTTGCCTATCTCGTCGGCGATGTCCCTGCAGCGCTTCGTGTGCTCAATCCAGAAGTCGCGTATGCCCTTGTCAGGATTGGCGAGGGAGAGGTTGCCGCTCTTCGGGTGGGAGAACGAGGTGGAGTTGAAGTCGAGCTTGGTACCGTTGTCGCGACCCCAGTCGATCCAGCTTTGGAAATACTCCGGGGTCACTTCGTCGCGGTCCACGACCTTGCCCCTGAAGTCACCGTAGATCTCGTGGAGATTGAGCCTGTGCGTGCCGGGGATGAGGCTCTTCGCCTTGAGGATGTCGGCGCGGAGCTCGTCTATGTTGCGGGCTGCGCCGGGATAGTTTCCCGTGGCCTGAATACCTCCGGAGAGCGCTCCGGCCTGCACTTCAAATCCCTTGACATCATCCGCCTGCCAGCAGTGCATACTGAGGTGGAAGTTCTCCATACGGGAGATGACTTTCTCGGTGTCGATCCCGAGTTCGGCATAGCGCTCGCGGGCGATCTGATATGCCTTTTCTACGATTTGCTGTTTCATATTTCAGATGTAATGGTTAAATATTTCCGGTATGCCGCATCCCAGACCTCGCGGTTGCGCGGACGGAAACGCTTCAGGGACGGGTCGGCGGCGAGGGCTGAGCGCATCGAGGCCATAGTCGGGGCGAGGCCCAGGGCTACGGACTGCGCCATAAGGTTGCCTGCGGTCGTGGCCTCGGCAGGCCCGGCGACCACCTCCATCCCGATGGAGTCGGCGATCATCTGGTTGAGCGCCGCATTGAGCGAGCCTCCGCCGATGATGTGGAGTCTCCGTATATCCTTGGACGACAGAGCCTTGAGCTTGGAGAGCACCAGACGGTACTTCAGCGCGAGGGAGACGAAGATGCAGCGGACCGTCTCCGCGTCGGTCTCCGGGACCGCCTCGCGGTGCGCCGCGCAGTATTCTCTGATCGCCGCCGGCATATCTGCCGGGTTGGCGAACGACGGGTCGTCAGGGTCTATGAACCCCGCGCTTCCCGGCTCCACCCCCTCCAGCATAGAGACTATGTCCGGATAGGAGTATTCCCTGCCATCCTTCTTCCACTGGGCGCGGCAGCGCTCCAGCAGCCACATCCCGGTGATGTTCTTGAGGAAGCGGATGTCGCCCTCGGCCCCGCCCTCGTTGGTGAAGTTCATCGCGAACGACTCGTCTGTCACTATAGGCTTCGGGGTCTCCACGCCCATCAGCGACCAGGTCCCGGAGCTCAGGTAGGCGAAGTCCGCGTCGGCGGCAGGCACCGCGGCGACTGCGGAGCCCGTGTCGTGGCCGGCCACGGCGACGACCTTCACCCCGCGTCCGAGCCCTGTCTCCTCCGAGACTTCGGGGGTAAGTGTCCCTATCGCCTCTCCCGGCATCACGATGCGCCCGAAAAGGCTGCGGCTCACCCCTGCTGCGGCGAGGATCTCATCGTCGAAGTCGCGGGTCTCGGGGTTCATCAGGGCTGAAGTGGAGAGTATGGTGTATTCGCAGACCTTCTCGCCGGAGAGCAGGTATGAGATTGCATCGGGGATGAAAAGCAGCCCCCGGGCCGCCTCCAGAGCCGAATTGCGCTCCCGTTTCTGGGCGTAGAGCTGGAAGACCGAGTTGAAGTCCATAATCTGGATGCCGGTGCGGCGGTAGAGGTCCTCACGCGGGATGAGACGGAAGAACTCCTCCGGAACGCCGGAGGTGTAGGGGTCGCGGTAGGAGCGTGGCTGGGAGAGGATATGTCCGTCGGAGCCCAGCAGCACGAAGTCCACTCCCCAGCTGTCCACGCCGATGCTCTCGACCGGCGTCCCGGAAGATGCGGCCGCCGACGCGGCCTTGCGCAGCCCCTCAAGAATCTCGCGCCAGAGCGCGAGCAGGTCCCAGCAGTACCTGCCCCCCGCCCTCACGATGTAGTTGGGGAAGCGGTGTATCTCTGTCATTTCGATGCTCCCGCCCTTGAAGCGTCCGAGCACGACGCGCCCGCTTGTGGCGCCGAGGTCAATAGCTATTGATGCCATAGCAGTGTGGTTTTGTCGTTTATATGGTCCGATCCGCAGTCAGATCAGTCTGTATTCTTTAAGTTCGCCCCGCAGCTCCTTCCAGTCGGGACAGACGCTCTCCAGCAGGGCCTTGAACTCCGGTCCGTGGTTCATCTCCCGGAGGTGGCAGAGCTCGTGCAGCATCACATAGTCCCTGAGCTTCTCCGGAAGCCGCATCAGGTTGAGATTGAGGTTGATGTTCTTCTTGGACGAACAGCTCCCCCAATTGGAGACGTTGTGCTTGATGCGGACAGCGTTGAACTCGAAGCCGTACCGCCCGGCAAGCTCTTCCAGTCTCCCCGGCAGGTAGGCCTTGGCCTCGGAGCGCAGCGCCGCGATCCGGGGCGTCTCCGGCAACTTCCGCCTTACCCTTGGACGCCGTCTGATTATCCTGAGGATCAATCCGTTCCTCCTTACAGGCCGAGCTTCCTGCGAAGCTGGGCAATCATATCCGCCGTCATCGTGTCCAGGTCGTAGGAGGGCTTCCAGTCCCACTCCTCGCGCGCGCAGCTGTCGTCCATCCTGTCCGGCCACGAATCGGCAATCGCCTGGCAGACCGGATCCACCTCATAGCGCATCCTGAATCCCGGGACGTGCCCGGCAATCTTGGCCCGGAGCATCTCGGGGTCGAAGCTCATCGAGGCGATGTTGAACGAGTTGCGGTGCACGAGCCGGCCCGGGTCGGCGTTCATTATGTCGATGGCGGCCTTGAGCGCGTCCGGCATATACATCATATCCATAAACGTCCCGGCCTTGATAGGGCAGACGAATTCCTCGCCCCTGACGGCCGCGTAGTATATATTGACGGCGTAGTCCGTGGTGCCTCCGCCAGGCAGGGTGACATAGGAGATGAGCCCCGGGAAGCGGACGGAACGGGTGTCGACGCCGTATTTGAGATGATAGTAGTCGCTCAGCAGCTCGGTCGTCACCTTGGTCACGCCGTACATCGAGCGCGGGCGCTGCACCGTGTCCTGCGGCGTGTCGACGCGTGGGGTCTCCGGCCCGAACGAGCCGATGGAGCTCGGGGTGAAGACGGCGCATCCCTTCTCGCGGGCGATCTCGAGTATGTTGAAGAGGCCGTTGATCTGTATGTCCCAGGCGAGCCGGGGCTTCTTCTCGGCGACTGCGGAGAGCAGGGCCGCGAGGTTATAGACGGTATCTATCCTATATTTGTCAACTGTCGCTGCGAGCGCGGCGGCGTCGAGCACGTCGGTTTCGGCGCAGGGGCCGCTCTCCAGAAGTTCGCCCTTGGGCTCCGCACCCCTTATATAACCTGCAACGACATTGCCCTCCGGATACAAGCGTCTCAGCTTCATCGTGAGTTCGGAACCGATCTGGCCGGTCGAGCCGATCACAAGAATATTTTTCATCGACTAGTGCTATAATTATTGCCGCGAATATACAAAAAAATCGTAAATTTGTAGGAATTAACACTAGACAACCATATGTACGGGGAATTCCAAAAACATCTGCAGTCCGAGCTCGCCTCCATCAGGGAAGCCGGGCTCTACAAGAACGAACGCAATATAGTCTCCGCCCAGAGTGCGGAAATCACTCTTCAGGACGGCTCCAAGGCGCTGAACTTCTGCGCCAACAACTACCTCGGGCTCGCCGACTCGCCGCGCCTGGTGAAGGCCGCCGAGGACGCGATGCACGCCCGCGGCTTCGGGATGTCCTCCGTCCGCTTCATCTGCGGCACCCAGGACCTGCACAAGGAGCTTGAGAAGGCCGTCTCCGACTTCTTCCACACCGAGGACACCATACTCTACGCCTCCTGCTTCGACGCCAACGGCGGAGTGTTCGAGCCGCTGCTCGGGCCGGAGGACGCCATCATCTCCGACGCGCTCAACCACGCCTCCATCATCGACGGCGTGCGCCTCTGCAAGGCGGTGCGCTACAGATATGCCAACGCCGATATGGAAGACCTCGAGCGCTGCCTCAAGGAGGCTCAGGCGCAGAGATTCCGCATCATCTGCACCGACGGCGTGTTCTCGATGGACGGCAACGTGGCCCCTATGGACAGGATCTGCGAGCTGGCCGAGAAGTACGGGGCGCTCGTGATGGTGGACGAGAGCCACTCCGCCGGGGTGGTCGGCAGGACGGGCCGCGGCGTGGCCGAGCAGTTCGACTGCTACGGACGTATCGATATATTCACCGGCACGCTCGGCAAGGCCTTCGGAGGCACCGTGGGCGGATTTACCACGGGCCGCAAGGAGATCATCGAGATGCTCCGCCAGCGCTCCCGCCCTTATCTCTTCTCCAACTCCCTGCCGCCTATGATAGTCGCGGCGGGCATCGAGATGTTCAGGATGCTCGGCGAGAGCAACGCCCTGCACGACCGCCTGCAGGAGAACGTGGACTACTTCCGCGACAGGATGATTGCGGCGGGCTTCGACATCAAGCCGACCAGGTCCGCCATCTGCGCCGTGATGCTCTACGACGCCAGGCTGTCCCAGGACTTCGCTGCCAAAATGGCGGACGAGGGCATCTTCGTGACGGGATTCTACTATCCGGTAGTGCCTAAGGGGCAGGCCCGCATCAGGGTGCAGCTCTCCGCCGCGCACAGGAGGGAACACCTCGACAAGGCGGTGGCCGCATTCGTCAAAGTCGGCAAGGAACTTGCTGTAATAAAATAACGATATCCAAAACCAACCAACATACCAATGAAACCATCCAACATCACTCTGACAGTGCTCGCCGCAGCCGCGGCGCTTGTCCTGACCGCTTCCTGCAAAGGCGGCGGCGCGGACGAATTCGCCTACCTCTACAAGAACCTGCCTTTCAAGATGGACCGCGTGTCCAGACCGGCAATCCCCGACTACAGCGTGGAACTCACCGACTTCGGCGGAGTGGGCGACGGAGTGGCTATGAACACCGAGGCGTTCGCAAGCGCGATGAAGCACCTCTCCGACAAGGGCGGCGGACACCTCAACGTCCCGGCCGGCATCTGGCTCACCGGTCCCATCGAGATACTGAGCAACTGCGACCTCCACATCACCCCTAACGCCGTGGTGATATTCAACCCGGACAGGGACCTCTACCCGATCATCAAGACCGTGTTCGAGGGGCTCGACACCCGCAGGTGCGAATCCCCTATCCACGCCGAGGGTGCGCGCAACATATCCATCACCGGCGGCGGCGTGATCGACGGCAGCGGAGAGGCCTGGAGAATGGTCAAGAAGTCCAAGCTCACCGACAGCGAGTGGAAGAAACAGGTCGCCTCCGGCGGCTATGTCAGCGAGGACGGCAAGGTCTGGTATCCGGACGAGGGCTTCCTGCGGGCCAGCAGGATGAGCAATATGAACGTGCCTACGTTCATCAGGAGCGAGGAGGAGTGGAACGAATACAAGAGTTTCCTCCGCCCTAATATGGTCTCGCTGCGCAACTGCGAGAACGTGCTCCTCGAAGACTGCACCTTCCAGAATTCACCTTGCTGGAATGTGCACCCGCTGCTCTGCAAGAACCTGATAGTCAACAGAGTGAACATACGCAACCCATACTACTCCCAGAACGGCGACGCGATCGACGTGGACAGTTGCGAGAATGTGCTGATCGTCAACTCCACCTTCGACGCGGGTGACGACGGCATCTGCATCAAGTCCGGCAAGGACGCTGACGGCAGACGCCGCGCCAAGCCTTGCCGCAACCTCATCGTGGACAACTGCACCGTGTTCCACGGCCACGGCGGGTTCACCGTCGGCAGCGAGATGAGCGGCGGAGTCGAGAATATGAAAGTGTCCAACTGCCGCTTCCTCGGCACCGACGTGGGGCTGAGGTTCAAGAGCACCAGAGGCCGCGGCGGAGTCGTCAAGAACATCTACATCAACGACATATATATGAAGGACATCGTGGCTGACGCCATCCTCTTCGACCTCTTCTACGGAGGCAAGTCGGCGGTCGAGGCCGCGGCCGAGAAGGACGAGACCGTCAAGGTGCCCGCCGTGCCGGTGGACGAGACCACCCCGGAGTTCCGCGACATATATATAAGCAATGTCTGCTGCAACGGAGCATCGAGGGCGATGCTCTTCAACGGACTGCCTGAGATGCCGGTCAGCAACATCAATGTCAGCGACTGCACCCTGACCGCAGACGAGGGCATAGTCCTGCGCAACTCACAGGACATCACCTTCAAGAACGTGAGGTGCTTCCCGAAGAGCGGGGACGCCATCACCACTATGAGAGTAAAGAATTTCACAAACGAGTAGAGCTATGAAGGGAATAACCGCATTATCGCTGCTTTCGCTCGCGGCCCTGCTGTCCTGCGGCAGGACGGAGCCGATGTCCGAGAAGATGGTCCGCTCGCAGATGTACCGCTGCCCGGAGCCTACCTGCCTCGACTACGCCGAAGGGCGCTTCAAGTGGGGCTACACCCCGGGGCTTGAGCTCAAGGCGTTCCTCGACGTCTACGAGACCTACGGCGACCGGGACATCTACGACTATGTGCTCCGCTGGTACGACCAGGCCGTCAACGAAGACGGCAGCATCAACACCTACTCGGTGGAGAAGTACAACGTGGACCTCATCTGCCCGGGCAGGTCGCTCTTCTACTTCTACGACAAGACCGGAGACGAGAAATACCGCAAGGCCATCGAGCTCATCAAGACCCAGATAGACGGGCAGCCGCGCACGAGCGAGGGCGCTTTCTGGCACAAGCAGATATACCCTCACCAGATCTGGCTCGACGGAGTGTATATGGCCGAGCCGTTCTACGCCGAGTACGCCACCCGCTACCTCAAGGGAGAGGAGCAGACGGAAGCCTACAGGGAGATCGCGCGCGAGTTCACGATTGCCGCGAAGCATACTTACGACCCTGCCACCAAGCTCTACCGCCACGCCTGGGACGAGTCCCGCTCTATGTTCTGGTGCGACCCGCAGACCGGACAGTCGCAGCACTGCTGGGGACGCGCTCTCGGCTGGTACTGTATGGCCGCGGTCGAGGTCCTCGACTTCCTCCCGCAGGAGATGGCAGAGGAGAGGCAGCAGATCATCGGGCTGCTCAGAGGCATCTGCGCCGAGCTTCCGAAGTGGGCCGACCCTGTGAGCGGGGTATGGTACCAGGTGCTGGACCAGCCGGGGCGCGAGGGCAACTACCTCGAAGCCACCTGCTCCGCTATGTTCTCCTACACCTACCTCAAGGGAGTCCGTATGGGCTACCTCGACGCCTCCCTCCTGCCTTACGCCAAGAAACTCTACGGCGACGTGGTGAAAGAGTTCATCACCACTGACGACGCGGGCCACATCAGCCTCGAGAAGTGCTGCTCGGTCGGCGGACTGGGCGGCTCAAGCAGGCGTATGGGCGATTTCGCATACTACCTCAGCGAACCGGTGAGACCTAACGACTCCAAGGGGGTCGGACCGTTCATCTGGGCGTCACTCGAGATGGAAAGACTCCAATAGACACACACTTAATTTACATTACCATTATGACAAGCAATCCATTCTCTCTCGAAGGGAAGAACGCCTGGATTACGGGCGCATCCTACGGTATCGGCTTCAATATCGCCAAGGCTTTCGTGGCAGCCGGTATCAAGACCATCATTTTCAACGACATCAACGAGGAACTCCTCCAGAAGGGACTCGCCAACTACAAGGAAGCCGGGATAAGCAACGTCAAGGGATATGTCTGCGACGTGACCAAGGAAGACGACGTGAAGGCTCTCGTGGCTAAGATCCACGAGGAAGTCGGCAACATCGACATCCTCGTCAACAACGCCGGCATCATCAAGCGCATCCCTATGCACGAGATGACGCGCGCACAGTTCCAGCAGGTCATCGACATCGATCTCGTCGGACCGTACATCGTCTCTGCAGCCGTGCTGCCTGAGATGATGGAGAGGCACGAAGGCAAGATTATAAATATGTGCTCTATGATGTCCGAGCTCGGACGCGAGACCGTGTCCGCCTACGCCGCTGCCAAGGGAGGCCTCAAGATGCTCACCCGCAACATCTGCGCGGAGTACGCCGAGTACGGCATCAACTGCAACGCCATCGGACCGGGCTACATCGCCACCCCTCAGACCGCTCCGCTCCGCGAGCGTCAGGCCGACGGCAGCCGTCATCCTTTCGACCAGTTCATCGTCAGCCGCACCCCTGCCGGACGCTGGCTTGACCC
>CAVILJ010000052.1:0-12791 GCA_963643555.1 Acetatifactor sp. | reverse complement strand
ACCTCTACAGCGCCTGGCAGAGCCTCTTCGTGATCGTGACCCAGTCCGACTACACGCTCAACAACCTCGACCGCGCCCTTGAGCACGGCGTGAGCGCGGACGTGGTCAACGAGTGCAAGGCGGAGTGCCGCTTTATGAGGGGTCTCGCCTACTGGTATCTCGCGATGAGCTGGGGCAACGTCCCTATCATCGAGGACCCTCAGACGCTCATCACCAACCCTAAGGTCAACACCAACCCTATCGAGGACGTGCTCGCGTTCGCGATCAAGGATATGGAATATGCGGCCGAATACTTGCCTGAGACCCCTTACAACGCCGGACGCGTCTACAAGGAGTCGGCATACGGAATGCTCGCCCGCTTCTACAACACGGCGGCGGCGTTCGTCCGCGGCGGCAAGGGTAAGACCGGCTCTCTGGGCAAGACCGCTTCCGAATACTACGGACTCGCTATGCAGTCGGCCCTCAAGGTCATCAACAGCGACAACTGCGGCCTCGTGGAGGAATATGCAGACCTCTTCAAGGTGCAGAACAACAACAACAAGGAGGCTCTCTTCTCCCTGCAGTGGGTTCCTAACTCCGACTACGGCACGACCAACTTCACCGACGCGTACCTCGCGCTGAGCAGCGTCTGCGTGGGAGGCCGCTCCGCCTGGGGCAACGCGACCTACGGCTCAGGCGAGCTCGTCAAGCTCTTCAGCGACAGAGGCGACCTCGTCCGGCTCAAGGCCACCTACTTCACTGACGGATGCTACTACGACTACATCCGCTCCGACGAAGGCGGCTACCTCGTCTGCACCGGCACCGGCGCCTACGACAAGGAGGGCAATTTCGTGCTCGTGACCAAGGACGAGTACAGCGACGCTATGGCGTGGATCAAGAAGGGCGTGGTCGGCAGCAGCGCCGACACCGGAGGACTCGCCACCAACCAGAACTCCTGTCTCAACACCCCGATGCTCCGCGTAGCAGACGTGATGCTCCACTATTGCGAGGCCTGCATCGGCGAGGGCACATCCACCACCGACGCCGTCGCGCTGGAGGTTTTCAACAGGATCCGCAGCCGCGCGGGCCTGCCTGCAGTGGACGTGATCACGATGGACGGCGACAACGGTCTCTGGAACGAGCGCCGCTGCGAGCTCGCCATCGAGTATGTGGCCTGGTCAGACTTCGTGCGCAGGGCGTACTACCAGCAGGACTGGGTGCTCGACTATATGGGCAAGCAGAACCGCAACGCCTCGTTCACCTATAAGTGGGCGACCAACACTTTCCAGTGGAAAATGAACGACGACGGCACCATAGCCAAGACCGGAAGCAAGGAGGAAGAGACTCCGTCCGCGAGCCGCCTGCTCCTCCCTTATCCGGAGTCCGAACTCATCAAGAACCAGCTCCTCAAGGCTGATCCTGTACCTTATACTTTCAGCGAATAACGATTGACGCGATATGAAAAAGATATTTTGCATACTGTCTGTAATCGGTGCCGCCGCTCTGCTCGTCTGCTCCTGCAACAAGGACAACGGTTCAGCGAGCTACGGCCCGGTCAAGGTGACGAAAGTATTCCAGAACAACGTGAAGTCCCTCGAAGAGATTGACCCGGCCACCGGAGTGCGTCTCGGCACGATGATCCGTCTCGAAGGACAGAACTTCCTCGGAATCAAGAAGATCACCTGCAACGGCTCCAAGGCGTACATCAACCCCAACCTCCTCACCGCCACCTCGGTCGTGTTCAGAATCCCGACCAAGGACAGCGACAACGTCGACACCCCTACGGGCTCCGACTGCGACGAGGCCTACCGCGACAAGATAATCATCAGCTCCACCGGCAACCCGGACTACGAGTTCAGCTTCAAGATTATGGGTTCCGCCCCGAGCGTCAGCTCAGTCAGCCACACGCTTCCTAACGCCGGCTCCTGGGTGACAGTCAGCGGCTCACAGCTCAAGGGGGTCAAAAAGGTGTCGTTCTGCAACGACCTCAACGAAGTGGTGGCCGAGACCGCCGAGATCCGCAACGAGGACGCGAAGGGCAAGGGCTTCCAGTTCCTGACCCCGGAGTTCCCTGCGGACTATGAGGGAGGCTACCTGCTCGTGGACACCGACAACGGCAAGGCCGCATCCCCGAACTACTTCTGGAGGGTGAAGAACATCTTCCTCAGCAAGTTCTACAGCGAGGCGGACGACGGACTCTACAAGTACAACCCTAACGCCACCAACACTTCCTACTACGCCTGGGGTTCAGGCACTTCCGGCAATATGCCGGATGCCGAGAAATATCCGGACATCCCGGAGGTGTTCCCTGCGGAGGGCGACGGCCCTAAGAACCCGAGCATATTCAGGTCTATGCCTGACTATCCCGGAGCTTCGGTAGCGGTGCTCCCGCTCAGTGACGGCAAGCACTCCGCCGACGGCGGCGCCTGCATCGCCCGCGCCTGCTTCAACTCCGACGCCTGCTCGGGACGTGCGCTCGGTATGGCGCAGACTCTGGACATCGGCGTGGAACTCTTCAACACAGCCACCCCGAACGAGAACCTCGCGTTCCAGTTCGACTACTACATACCTGGACCTTGGGACAGCGGCCGCATCGCGGTGACGTTCGTGGACGCCGGCATCGACTGGATGGCCAACTACCATCCTTGGACCACCGACCCGGACACCTACGCCAACGGGATGAGCGAGTGGATGACAGCCACGATTCCTCTCTCCGACTTCCCTAACTTCGCGGATCAGACCTACGGCTACATCCTCAAGAACACCATCAAGGGCGTCAACGGGGACTATGCCTGCCAGGGTATGATCGCGTTCTACAACGACGAGTGCGACGGGCACGCCGCCCACGAGTACGACAACTTCATTATGTACTGGAACAATCTCCGCGTTGTCCCGATGACGACGATAGAGATAGAGGACGAATAGCCCTCGGGTGCTGAAGGAATTGAGGGAGGATAGTGACAAGGCATTATTCTCCCTCTTTTAACTATCAGGCTTCGCAAGTGCGGAACTTGGATTGTTTTACAATAGTTTTTATTGCTTGCGAAACTTGAGTTGACTATCTTTACGAAATGAACAATCCCCTACGGCTTCTGGCCCTGTCTCTGATGCTGACCGTGCACACTGCGGCGTACGGCCAGATGGCGCGGCTGTACACCTCGGAAGACGGACTGCCGAGCAGCCAGATCAACGACATCTACCAGGACAGCAAGGGGTTTATCTGGATCTCCACCGAGAACGGACTGGCGCGCTTCGACGGGATGGAGATGCACTGTCTGCAGTCCAACAGGGACTCCCGCGGGTCGCTGGCAAGCAATCTGGTCCTCACCACTCTCGAAGACAGGAGCGGCGTATTCTGGACCGGCACCTCCAAGGGCCTGCAGATATATGACTACGAGTCCTGGGGTTTCACCACGGTGGACCTCGGCGACAGCGCCGTGCCCCTCTCCAACCAGCACGTCTCCTCGATAGTGGAGATCAGCGCCGGAGGGGAAGACTCCGAGATATGGGTCGGGACCTCCCAGCACGGTATCTATATCCTTGACGGTAAGACACATAAGCCAGATGCGGAGAGGCAGAGCATAGTCAACTCCCTGCTGCCGTCGCTTTTCATAAGCTGCATATTCCCCGACTCCGCCGGGAGGATATGGATAGCCTCCGAGACGGGGGGTCTGGCCGTGGTCGAGCTCAAGACTCTCCGGGATCTGAGCGTGGGGATGTGTCAGGGCGAAACCGGAAATATCGCCCGGGAACTGCTCGTGACCGGGTTTGCGGAGGACCCCCGGAGCGGGAATGTCATCGTCAGCAGCTCCAACAGAGGCCTGCTCATATATGATTCCGCCTCGGGCAGGCTGCGCCGCTCCTCCGACCGCAAGGCGCGGGAATGCAGCGCGATGTCCCTGCTCCCCGACAGGATGTTCAGCCGCGCGGGGGAGAGGACCTTCCTCGTGGGGACCGAGGGCGAGGGATTCAAACTCTACGACATAGGCTCGGACAGCCTGAGGGAGGCGGGAAGCGGCATCATCCCTTTTGACACCTCCGGCTGGAAGATACACAGCCTGATGGAAGACAATCAGGGCAATGTCTGGATGGGAGCGTTCCTTACCGGAGTGGTGGTCGTGCCGAAGTCGATGTACGGATTCGAATATCTCCCGGTCAACGGCTGCGTCACCTCCATCCTCAAGGACGGCAGCTCGCTCTGGATCGGCACTGACGGTGACGGACTTGTCCGTATAGACTCAAGCGGGCACAGGACAGTCTATGATTCAAGCAATTCCGGGCTCGGCAACGATACCGTGATGGCTCTCGCCACAGACGGAGACGGAGCGCTCTGGATCGCCACCTATCAGGGCGGACTCTACAGATACAGCGGCGGAGTGATAAGGCCGTTCGCCGACAACCGGGGCATAGGCAGCCCCAAGACCGTGGCCCTCGCCTACGACAAGTCGAAAGACCTGCTCTTCGTAGGCACGCACGGCGCCGGGATGAGCATCATCTCCCCCGCGAGCGGCAAGGTCACGCACCGCATCAGCGACGACCCGAGCAAATGGGTCAGCGCCCTCTACCTTGACCGCAGCGGGATGCTCTGGGTCGGCACATTCAACGGGCCGCTCTGCTACAGCCACACCACGGGCAGGATGATACGCTACGATGTCGGCGACCTCAGCCGGAACGCGCGGGTCTACAGCTTCTGCGAAGGCAGGGACAGCAAGATGTGGATAGGCACCGGCGAAGGCCTGCTCTGCTACGATATGGCGAGCGGCAAGGGAGTCAGGTACTCCGAAGACGACGGACTGTCGAGCAACGTGGTCTGCGGTATACTCGAGAGCGAGGACGGCAACATCTGGCTCTCCACCTTCCGAGGGCTCTCCAGGCTCACCCCGTCGAGCGGCAAGTTCAGCCGCTACTACTCCTACGACGGCCTGCAGGAAAACGAGTTCCACTACAGGGCCGCGTTCAGGTGCAGCGACGGGCAGTTGATATTCGGAGGCATCAACGGCATCAACCTGTTCTATCCTCCGGTGATAGACCAGAAGCACCACGACATCCCGCCGATATACTTCACCGCCCTGAAAGTCCTCGACAAGCCGGTCTTCTACAGCACGGACGAAGGCAAAGGCATACTCGACAGGCATATCACCGAGGCCACTTCCGTCACCCTCCCGTATGCCGACAACAGTTTCTCGATAGAATACGCGGTGCTGGAGTACTCCAACCCGCAGAAGATGATCTACGCCCACAGGCTCGAACGCTTCGACCGCGACTGGCGCTACAGTACGCCCGCGCAGAGGTCGGCTTCCTATACCAATCTCCCGGCAGGGCGTTATACTCTGAGAGTCAAGGCCTACTTCGAGAACCGCGAGGACGCGTTCTCCGAGAGGAGCATCTCGATACGCGTGCTGCCGCCGTGGTACCGCAGCTGGTGGGCCTGTCTCCTATACTTCCTCCTGCTCTGCGGCGCGGGAGCTCTGGCCGCAAGGGCGGTCCGCAAGGAGAAGCGGCACGAGCAGGAGCGCCGCGAAGCCGACATCAAGGGGATGAAACTGGAGATGTTCACAAGCATCTCCCACGAGATACGCACTCCGATGACGCTGGTGATGTCGCCGCTCAAGGAGCTGCGCGAAGCGGAGACCGAGCCGCGCAAGAAAGACCTCTACAATCTGATGTACCGCAACTGCCACCGCGTGCTGCGGCTCGTCAACCAGCTGATGGACATACGCAAGCTGGACAACGGCAAGATGGAGTTCCACTTCAGGGAGACCGACATCGTCTTCTTCATCCAGGACATAATGCAGTCGTTCCGGAATCTCGCGCAGAAGCGGGGCATAAGCCTGCAGCTGCACTCCGCCGAACCCGAGGAGAAGATGTGGATAGACCAGGGCAACTTCGACAAGGTAATATTCAACCTGCTCTCCAACGCGTTCAAGTTCACCCCGGACGGAGGCCGCGTGGAGATAGGCATCTCCGCCCCTATGCCTAACGACGGCACTCTCGCCGGCGGTATAGGCAAATATATGCGGATAGACATATTCAACTCCGGGGGCGAGGTAACGGATCCTGACAGGATATTCGAGCAGTTCTTCACCGGCGACAAGTTCAACTCCCACAACGGCTACGGGCTCGGCCTGTACCTCGCCAAAACGCTGGTGGAGCGCCACCACGGCACGATTGCGGTGCGCAACGTCGAGGACGGAGTGACGTTCACCGTCTGCATACCTTGCGGACGAGGGCATCTGAGCGAGGAGGAGATGAGTCCGACAGAGCTTCACAAGAACCTCTACACCAGATACTCGGTGGAGCAGGAGCCGGCAGGCGACTCCGCCGGAGAGATCAGGGACAGCAAGAGCAAGAAGACTATAGTCATCGCCGACGGCGACAGCGAGATCCGCTCATATCTGCGGATGGAACTGTGCCGGACCTACAACGTCAAGAGCTGCTCGGGCGGCAAGGCGGCCTGGGGCATCATCTCCACCACCGTCCCGGACGCGGTCATCGCGGAGCTCTCGATGGATGGGATGAACGGAGTGGAACTCTGCACCCGCATCAAGCGCAACCCGGGCACAAACCATATCCCGGTCATCATCATCAGCTCCCACACCGACGAGGCGAGCGAGCAGCTCTGCAGCGAGTGCGGGGCCGACAGATTTCTCACCAAGCCGCTGTCGATGGACCTGCTGAAGAGCTCCCTCGCCAACTCGATTGCCACCCGCGACACGCTGCGCAGCAAGTTCGCCGGCGGCATCCAGTACAACTATGACGAGATGAAGATGAACGTGCGCGGCGGCAGCCAGCTGCTGGACAACATCATCGAAGTCATAAAACGCAATCTCGACAACCCGGACTTCAGCGTCGAAAACCTCAGCCGGGAGGTCGGAATGAGCAGGGTGCACCTCAACCGCAGGCTCAAGGAGGCGATGAACATCTCTCCGAGCAACCTCATCCGCTCGATGAGGCTCAAGCAGGCGGCCTGGCTGCTTATACACAACGAGGCCAACGTGTCGGAAGTCTCCTACAGGATAGGATTCTCCTCCCCGTCGTACTTCTCAAGTTCGTTCCACGAATATTTCGGGATGTCGCCGAAGGAATTCCTGTCCAAATATCGCGGCTGCGAGGATGCCGACACCCTCAACAGAATATTCGGAAACAATTATGAGAATATCGACAATCAATAACTTCTGCTGTCTGCTCGCCCTGGGAGCACTTATTCTCTCCTGCAAGGGGGAAAGCGGTCCAGAAGCCGGTCTCCGCTTCGCGGAAGGCACAGAAAAGACCGACATCAGCTCCGAAGGCGGAAGCGTCACCGTGGGCGTGGAGTGGGAATACTGCAAGTGGAAGATCAGCGCAGACCCCTCCGGGGAGTCAGCCGTGCAAAGCATCAGCCCGGTCTATGGCGGCACCGCCGGCTTCACGGGAGTGAGCACGGTGAGCGTGACGCTGCTTCCGAACAGCTCGAAGAGCGCGAGAGAAATCCGCCTCCGCCTGGAGGACACGGAGGGGCGGCTCTCCGATGAGGTCACACTGGTGCAGGACGGAGTGAAGCCGGTGTCGATAAGCATCGACAAGACAAGGACCTTCCAGACCATCGACGGCTTCGGCGCGATGAACTCCTGGGGCGACAGCAAATACTGGACAAAAGCGGAGTGCGACCTGCTGTTCGGGACTCTTGGGCTTGACATAATGCGTCTGCGCATACCTCTGGACGAGAGCAGCTGGGGGAATATCCTCGAGGGGGCCGGATATGCCGCGCAGACCTACGGAGCGAAGCTTCTCGCCTCACCGTGGACTATGCCTGCGGAGTGGAAGAACACGGGCGCGAAGGAAGGCAAGGTAGGCGAGACCCGCAGCTGTCTGCTGGAGGAACACTACGAAGACTACGCGCTCTACCTTGAGAAATACGCCAGATATATGGCCGACAACGGAGCGGCGCTCTATGCCATCTCAATACAGAATGAGCCTGACTGGCCGGCGAGCTATGAGGGCTGCTTCTGGACTCCGGAGCAGACCGGAGCTTTCGCGGCAGGCTACGCGCATCTGATAAGCAGCGCGAGAGTCACCTCGGGCGAGCCTATGGGCAGCAACACCGCCTACTGGAGCGCCATTCTGGACGATGAGAAGGCCAGAGCCAATGTGGATATCATCGCGGGACACCTCTACGGTACGGGCGCGATGAAGTCCTACTCCCGCGCCGCGACGGAGGGCAAGCCGCTCTGGATGACCGAACACCTGCTCAACGACAGCTGGGAAGACGGGACCAGCCACTGGACCGAGACGATGACGATGGCGGACGAGGTGAGCGACTGCCTCACCAACGGCTGGAACGCATACATATGGTGGTACGGCCGCCGCTACTACAGCTTCATCGGCGACGGCGAGAAGGGCAGCGTCGAGGGCACGATACTCCCCCGAGGACACGCGTTCGGGCAGTTCAGCCGCTACATCAATCCGGGCGATGTGCGCATCGCTGCCACATCGTCGTCGGACGCGCTGAGGGTCAGCGCGTTCAGCAGCCCCGACGGCAGGACCGCAGTGGTCATAGTCAACGACTCCTCCTCCCCTGTGGAAGCTTCGATAAGCCTCGGTGCAGCCGTCTCGCAGGTGGAAGCGAGTTGCAGCAGCGAGGGCGAGGGGAGCGCCGCGATGAGCGTCGGCAGCGGCGGCGGGGAGCTGACATTTACGCTCAGAGCGAAGAGCGTCAGCAGCATTTCATATCAATAGAAGGCCGATGTTACATAGTCTACACAATATGTAACATATTCCGAAATCCCTGTTACAGGAGTCAAAAAGCGGGGAACGGGGAACATCCCTCCGGGAGCCTATGAAATGGTATATTTGCAGCATATGAAACATACTCTAAAACTCGCGACTGCAGCCGCTCTGCTGATGGCGGCCGTCTCGTGCAACACTCCGGCGGAAGTCAGCCTGCCGGCGATATTCAGCGACCATATGGTCCTCCAGATGGAGCGCGACGCCAACCTCCGGGGCGGCAGCGCCCCCCGGGCCAGAGTCAGAGTGGAGTGGCGCGGCAAGAGTTACGCCGCCACCGCCGACGGGGAGGGCAAATGGAAGCTCAGTATCCCTGCCGGTGAAGCCGGCGGCCCGTTCACGCTCAAGATAGGCGACAAGACTCTCTCCGACGTGCTCGTGGGAGAGGTGTTCATCTGCTCCGGACAGTCCAATATGGAGCTCCCGGTAAGGCGCTGCCTGGATGTGGTCGCGGACGACGTCAAAGACTACTCCAACACTTCCATCCGCTACTTCGCAGTGCCGACCGCCTGCGACTTCAACGGCCCGGCTGAGGACCTTGCGGGAGGAAGATGGGAAGTGCTCGACTCCGAGCGGACCGCGATGGGCTGGAGCGCCGTCTGCTACTTCACGGCAAGATATATAAACGAGGCGGCGGGGATTCCGGTGGGGATGGTGAGACCGGCTCTCGGCGGGTCTCCGATCGAGTCCTGGATGCAGGAGAGCATACTCCCGGACTATGCGCTGAAGCAGCTGTCCCCGTTCAAGGACAAGGCATATGTCGACAGCCTCAAGGCGGCGAGCATCAAAGTCTACACCGAGTGGCCGAAGCGCTACAACGCCCTCCCGGCGGTCAAGGCGAAGTGGTCCGGGACCGGCCTGTTCTCCCGGGGCTGGGCTCTTGACGGCAAAGGCAAGCCCTGGTACGGCGGGCATCACTTCCGCAACACCGTGCGCCTCAGCGAGTCCCAGGCTGCTGGCGAGTCCGTCCTGCACCTCGGCGCGATAGTTGACGCGGACTCCGTCTTCGTCAACGGCGTATTCGTCGGCTCTACGGGCTACAGATATCCTCCACGCAACTACACCGTCCCTGCCGGCACTCTCAAGGCGGGCGACAACCTCATCGAGATACATCTCTACTCCTACGGCGACGACCCCGCTTCGTTCGTCAAGGACAAGCGCTACAGCCTGGAGACCCTCGGCGGCGAAATCTCCCTTCTGGACGGCTGGCAGCACAGCTACGACAAGCGTATGCCCGCCCGCGACAAGGAGATATCCCTCCAGTGGCAGCCCTCAGTGCTCTACAACGCTATGCTCGCACCGATCCTGGATTACCGCAGCGCGGGAGTGATCTGGTATCAGGGCGAGAGCAATATCGACAACGCCCCGCTCTACGGGGAACTGCTGGAGACGATGATTGCTGACTGGAGGCGCGGGATGTCCGACGACAGTCTGCCGTTCTACATCATCGAGCTCGCCGCATATCAGCACTCCGAACTCAGCGACAGCGACTTCGGCTGGAACAGGGTGCAGAAGGAGCAGCGGCGCACGGCGGAGAAGATGGACGGGGTCTATCTCATCCCCAACGGCGACCTCGGCGAGTGGAACGACATACACCCCCAGGACAAGAAGACCCTCGGGCGGCGCACGGCTGACGAAATACTAAAACATATCCTATAGTTATGGCACAAAATACCAATGAAGCCAAGGGCTTCTACAAGCTGAGCTGGATGCAGCGCATAGGTTTCGGCGCGGGAGATATGGCACAGAACCTTATCTACCAGACCATCAGTATGTGGCTGCTGTTCTTCTATACCAACGTCTTCGGGCTCGACCCGGCAGTGGCTGCGGTGATGTTCCTGGTAGTCAGGATCGTGGATGTAATCTGGGACCCGATTGTCGGGGCGCTCGTGGACAAGCGCAACCCCCGGCTCGGCAAGTACCGCTCCTACCTCGTGTTCGGAGGCATCCCGCTCACGGTATTCGCGATTCTCTGCTTCTGGAACGGATTCTCCGGTTCGCTGCTCTACGCATACGTCACCTATGTGGGGATGTCGATGTGCTACACGCTCGTCAACGTGCCTTACGGCGCTCTGAACTCCTCCCTCACCCGTGACACCAACGAGATTACGGTGCTCACCTCGACCCGTATGTTTATGGCCAACCTCGGCGGACTCGCGGTCTCGATGGGCATCCCGGTGCTCGTGAAACTCTTCGCCAAGGGGTCCGAACTCGTCGGCGAGCAGGCGATGCCGGCTGACGGCAGGGCCTGGTTCCTCACGATGATGGTCTACTCGCTCGTGGGCCTCGCCTTCCTCTTCTTCTGCTTCTCCCAGACCCGCGAGAGGGTCGTGATGGACGAAAAGGAGACCGCCAACGTCAAGGTTTCCGACCTCTGGGCCGAGTTCGGGCGCAACAGGCCGCTGCGCATCCTCGCGTTCTTCTTCATCACCGCGTTCGCGATGATGTCGGTGAGCAACGCCGCCGGTTCCTACTATATGCAGTACAACATCCACTCCACCACGGCACAGATGTCCCTCTTTATGGGTCTGGGCTCCATCCCGGCGTTCATCTTTATGCCGCTCGTGCCCGCCATCAAGAAGAAGGTCGGCAAGAAGGGGATGTTCTACATCTTCCTCTCCGTCGCGATGTTCGGTATGGCGGTGCTATACCTCGTGTCGATGATTCCTGCGCTGAGAAGCCAGATCTGGATCGTCTATATCGCGCAGTTCGTCAAGTCCGCCGGAGTCATCGTGGCCACCGGCTATATGTGGGCTCTCGTGCCTGAGGTGGTCGCGTTCGGCGAATACACCACGGGACGCCGCATCGCGGGCATCGTCAACGCCCTCACGGGCATATTCTTCAAGGCCGGTATGGCCCTCGGAGGGGTTGTGCCGGGACTCGTCCTCTCGGTCGTCGGCTTCAACGCCGCCAACGCCACCCAGACCCCTCTCGCCGAGCAGGGCATACTCTGGCTCGTCTGCGTAATCCCTGCGCTGCTCCTGGTGCTCGCGATGTTCATCATCAGCAAGTATGAGCTCAGCGACGAGAAGATGGACGAAATCAACAAGGCAATAGAAGCTAAAGCACAATAAGTTATGAAGACTCCTAAAAGATACCTCTGGCCAGAGGACTATATGGCCGACCCGTCGGTGCACGTTTTCGACGGCAAGATCTACATCTATCCTTCGCACGACTGGGAGTCCGGGATTCCGGACGACGACGACGGCGCGGAGTACGATATGAAAGACTACCATGTGCTCTCCATCGAGGGCGGCGACCCGATGAGCTCCCCGGTCAAGGACCACGGGATGGTGCTCAGCCGAGAGCAGATTCCGTGGGCGGGACGCCAGCTCTGGGACAACGACGTGGCGCGCAAGGACGGCAAGTACTATATGTACTACCCGATGAAGGACAAGAACGATGTCTTCCACATCGGAGTGGCTATAAGCGACTCTCCTGCAGGGCCTTTCGTCCCGCAGCCCGACCCGGTGCGGGGCAGTTACTCGATGGATGTCTGCGTCTATGAGGAGGGCGGGGAATATTACCTCTACTTCGGCGGCATCTGGGGCGGACAGCTTCAGAGATACCGCGACAACAAGGCCCTGGACAAGGGTTCGGTGCTTCCGGAGGGAGACGAGCCGGCGCTCTGCGGCAAGGTTGCAAGGCTTTCCGGGGATATGCTCCAGTTTGCTGAAGCGCCGCGCGACGTGGTGATATTGGACGAGGACGGCAGGCCTCTCACCGCCGCCGACAACTCCCGCCGCTTCTTCGAGGCGAGCTGGTTGCACAAATACAATGGTAAATACTACTACAGCTACTCCACCGGCGACACTCACCTGCTCTGCTACGCCATTGGCGACAACCCTTACGGGCCGTTCACATATAAGGGCGTGATACTCACCCCGGTAGTGGGCTGGACGACGCACCACAGCATCGTCGAGTTCGGCGGGAAATGGTGGCTCTTCCACCACGACAGCGCCCCGTCCGGAGCGGTCAACTGCCTGCGGAGCCTGAAAGTCTGCGAGCTCAGCTACAACCCCGACGGCACCATCCGGACCATCGACGGG
>CAVILJ010000051.1:0-12930 GCA_963643555.1 Acetatifactor sp. | reverse complement strand
TTTTATTAACTATTTTAAGATCAAGACAGTGGACACACAAAGCTACAAGACAGTATCGCTCAATGCGGCGACTGTGGACAAGAAGTGGGTTGTCATTGACGCGACAGATCTCGCGCTTGGTCGTCTCGCATCCCGTGTGGCTCTTGTCCTCCGAGGCAAGAACAAGCCGGGATTCACTCCCCACGTCGACTGCGGCGACAACGTCATCGTCGTCAACGCGGAGAAGGTCGCCCTCGGCGGCAAGAAGATGACTGACCGTGTTTACGTTCGCTACACCGGATATCCCGGCGGACAGCGGTTCACGACTCCGAAGGAGATCCTCGCGACCAGACCCGCAGAGCTTGTCAGGAGAGCAGTGAAGGGTATGCTCCCTAAGACCCGCCTTGGTGCCGTCCAGCTCGGCAACCTGCACGTCTACGCAGGTCCGGAGCATCCGCACCAGGCCCAGAACCCTCAGACAATCAAGTTGGACGAAATTTAAACAGAGCAAATGGAACAGACACACGCCCTTGGAAGACGTAAAGCAGCTGTAGCTCGCGTTTATCTCGCATCCGGCAAAGGCAACATCACGATCAACGACCGTCCTCTCGTGGAGTATTTCCCTCTTGAGTCCCTCCAGTACATCGTGAACCAGCCGTTCGAAGTCACCGGCACTCTCGGCCAGTTCGACGTCAAGGTCACCCTCGTGGGCGGCGGCGTCAAGGGACAGGCGGAGGCGGTACGTCTCGGCATCGCCCGCGCCCTCAGCGAGCTGGACAGAGAAGCGTACCGTTCCGCACTCAAGTCAGCCGGCTTCCTCACCCGCGACGCACGCGAGGTCGAGCGCAAGAAGCCGGGCCAGCCTGGTGCACGTCGCCGCTTCCAGTTCAGCAAGCGTTAGTTATTTGCTGATTTACAGCACAGCCCGGTTGCCAAACCGCTCCTTTTGAACGGTTGCCGTGCTGCGGAAAAGGCCGGAGACCGGCAGAGCCGCTACTCCGCCTTGAAGAAAAGAGACCCCGGCAATGGGGACAGTTTACAAAAAACAGAAACAAACAGATGTCACGAACAAATTTCCAGGAATTGCTTGATGCAGGCGTTCACTTCGGCCACTTGGCCCGCAAGTGGAATCCTAAGATGGCTCCGTATATCTTCGACCAGAAGAACGGCATCCACATCATTGACCTGCACAAGACTGTCGGCAAGATCGACGAGGCTGCCGAGGAGATGAAGCAGCTTGCCAAGTCAGGCCGCAAGATCCTCTTCGTCGCCACCAAGAAACAGGCAAAGGATATTGTCAAGGAGAAGGCGACTGCAGTGAATATGCCTTCCATCACCGAGCGTTGGGCGGGCGGTATGCTCACCAACTTCCCGACCATCCGCAAGGCCATCAAGAAGATGTCCGTCATCGACAAGATGAAGGAAGACGGCACCTTCGAGAAGCTCGCCAAGAGGGAGCGTCTCCAGGTGGACCGCCAGAGAGCGAAGCTCGAGAAGAACCTGGGCTCCATCCGCGATATGAGCCGTCTGCCGTCCGCGCTTTTCGTAGTTGACGTGCAGAAGGAGGCCAACGCGGTCAAGGAGGCCAATCGTCTCAATATTCCGGTATTCGCAATGGTTGATACTTGTTGCGATCCCACCCCTATTGATTATGTGATACCGGCTAACGACGATGCCACCAACTCCATCGAGTGCATTGTCAATGTGCTTTGCGCAGCCATCGAGGAAGGTCTTGCCGAGCGCAAGCTCGAGAAGGACAAGGAAGTCGCCGAGGAAGTCGGCGGCGAGGACAAGCCTGCAGCAGCCCGTAAGCTCCGCTCCCGCAAGGGCGGCCCTAAGGCGGAAGAGGCCGAGGCATAGTTTATAAGTTCCATTTCAGAAACAGATACGATTATGGCAATTACAGCAGCAGACGTAATGAAGTTGCGCAAGATGACTTCTGCGGGTATGATGGATTGCAAGAAGGCTCTTGAAGAGGCCGCAGGCGACTTCAACAAGGCTATCGACATCATCCGCGAGAAGGGTAAGCTCGTGGCCGCCAAGAGGGCTGACCGCGAGACTTCCGAAGGAGCCGTCAAGGCCCGCGTCGCAGGCGGCAAGGGTATCCTTGTGTGTCTCGGATGCGAGACCGACTTCGTGAGCCGCAACTCTGACTTCCAGAATCTAGCGGAGGCCATCGCCGATGTCGCCATCGCGGCCTGCCCTGCCGACCTTGAGGCTCTCAAGGCCTGCAAGATGGCCGACGGCTACACCGTAGAGGAGGCTGTCGAGGCTCAGACCGGCAAGACCGGCGAGAAGCACGTCCTCGCATACTACGCTCTCGTGGAGGCCCCTTACGTGGCCGAGTACATCCACAAGATCAACGGCAAGCTCGGCGCTCTCGTGGGCTTCAACAAGCCTGTCCCTGAGGCGCTCGCCAAGGGTATCGTGATGCAGGTCGCTTCGATGAACCCTGTGGCCATCTCCGCCGAGGACTGCCCTAAGGAGGTGATCGACAACGAGTACAAGGTGGCCGTCGAGAAGACCAAGGAGGAGCAGGTGCAGAAGGCGGTCGATGCGGCCCTCAAGAAGGCCGGCATCAACCCTGCCCACGTGGACAGCGAGGACCACATCGAGTCCAACACCGCCAAGGGCTGGCTCACTCCGGAGCAGGCCGCACAGGCTCGCGAGATCATCAAGACCGTCGGCGAGCAGAAGGCGGCCAATCTCCCGGAGCAGATGATTCAGAACATCGCCAACGGACGTGTCCAGAAGTTCCTCAAGGAGCAGACTCTCCTCGAGCAGGAGTACCAGATGAGCGACGACAAGATCTCCGTCAAGGATGCCATCGCAGCCGTCGACAAGGATATCAAAGTCCTCACCATCAAGCGCTTCTCGCTCAACGACTAAGAGACGCTTCGCGTACTATGGGAGGGGCGACTAACAAGTCCCGCAGGGACCGCGACGTAGGAGCGAAATACCCCTAGTAGGGGTCGCAGACTTAGTCTGCGGGGGTTAAGAAAGTTGAAAGGGGACTTGCAAAGTCCCGCAGGGACCGCGACGTAGGAGCGAAATACCCCTGATAGGGGTCGCAGACGGTAGTCTGCGGGGGTTAAGAAGCCTGAAAGGGGGCTGGCTAAATACTTTTTAGCCAGCCCCCAACGTTGTTTTTCTGCCGTAGTATTGATATATTTGTGCTATTATGGCAAAGACGAAGACGCTGTGGTACTGCAGCTCGTGCGGTAACGAGAGCCCCAAATGGATGGGGAGGTGTCCTGCGTGCGGAGAGTGGAACACGATGGTTGAGGCCCCTTCGCAGAGTGCTAAGCCGTCTGCCCGGGGTGGCGGAGTGGGGTTTCGCGCATCTGGGGAGCGCAAGCCGCAGGCTCTTAGGGACATAGACTACTCCGGAGAGCCGCGGCTCTCGCTCGGAATGCTTGAGGTTGACCGCCTGCTCGGCGGGGGCATAGTCCCCGGGTCGCTGGTCCTGATAGGAGGCGAACCGGGCATAGGCAAGTCCACCCTGAGTCTTCAGATTCCGCTGCACTGCCCGGAACTCAAGACCCTCTATGTCACGGGCGAAGAGAGCTCCAAGCAGGTAAAGATGCGGGCTGAAAGGCTTGGCGGGGCGGGCGCGGAGTGCCTCATCTTCTGCGAGACCAGGATAGAGGACATCGTCGCCGAGGCGGAAGCCATCCGTCCGGCACTGATGATAGTGGACTCGGTGCAGACTATGTTCACCGACTCCGTCGAGTCAACCCCGGGCTCGGTGAGCCAGATCAAGGAAGTGGCCGCGGCCCTACTGCGCTTCGCCAAGGAGAGCGGCGTGCCGGTGATACTCATCGGCCATATCACCAAGGACGGCTTCATCGCCGGGCCGAAGATACTCGAGCACATAGTCGACGTGGTGCTTCAGTTCGAGGGCGACGGGCGCGGCTCCTACCGCATCCTGCGCAGCATCAAGAACCGCTTCGGCTCCACCTCCGAGATAGCCGTATTCGAGATGACGGGGACGGGTCTTCGCGAAGTCAGCAGCCCCTCCGAGCTCCTCATTCCGATGCACGAGCAGGGCCTGAGCGGCACCGCGATAGCCGCCACGCTCGATGGTACGAGGCCGCTTCTCTTTGAAGTACAGGCGCTTGTGAGCTCTGCTGTCTATGGCACGGCGCAGCGCTCCGCCACCGGCTTCGACACCCGCAGGCTCAATATGCTGCTCGCGGTGCTGGAGAAGCGCGCCGGCTTCAAGCTCAGCGCCAAGGACGTCTTCCTTAATATGGCCGGCGGCCTCAAGGTCAGCGACCCCGCCTGCGACCTCGCGGTGGTCTGCGCCGTACTCTCGTCCAACTTCGACTTTGCGATTCCGGGCGATGTCTGCTTCGCCGGAGAGGTGGGTCTGAGCGGGGAGATCCGCCCCGTCCCGCAGAGCGACCGCCGCATCGGCGAAGCCGCGCGGCTCGGCTTCAAGAAGATATTTCTCTCCTCCTACTCCGTGGCGGAAGCCGTTCCGGAGGGCATCAGGGTAGTCAAGGTGGCCGATGTGCCGGCGCTGATCAAGGCGCTCTTCAAGCAGCAGTAAGCAATGGAACTGTTCTACTCCCGCGACATATCCTCCGGCGTCGTCAGGCTGGACCGGGAAGAGTCGGCGCACTGCGTCAGAGTGCTCCGGCATCGCGCGGGAGACGAAATTTCGGTGATAGACGGGGAGGGGACGCTCTACCGCTGCCGCCTAAGCCTTGCAGACGCCAAAGGGGCCGAGGCCGAGGTGCTCGCCAGCACTCCTGACTTCGGAGCACATCCGTATCGCCTTACGATGGCGGTGTGTCCGACCAAGAATATCGACCGCTACGGGTGGTTTGCGGAGAAGGCGACAGAGATAGGCATAGACGGGCTTGTACCGGTGATAGGAGAACATTCTGAACGCAAGACCATCAAGCCGGAGCGTCTTCAGCGCATCCTGCTCTCCGCCGCGAAGCAGTCGCTCAAGGGCCGGGTGCCAGAGCTGGGCAAGGCCGTCGGCGTGATGGAGTTCATCCGCAACGCGCCGCAGCAAGCACTAAGGCTGATTGCCTACTGCGACGAGAGCCTCGACCGCGCGAGCCGCCGCTCGATAGCGGACGAACTCTCCTGCGGCAATCCCGAAATATGCATTCTAATAGGCCCGGAGGGCGATTTCTCTCCGGAGGAGGTCGATGCGGCGCTCGCTTGCGGCTGGAGGCCTGTGACCCTCGGCGAGAGCCGTCTGCGCACGGAGACCGCCGCCGTCATCGCGGCCGCAGCAGTGTATCTTACAATAGGAAAGTCAGGTACGCCGGAAGGTAGGTGATGTTCCCTTCTTTTGCGTAGTCCTTTGTATAGATGAGGTATCTGTCGTTTGCCACTCTCAATGAGAACTTTTCGCAAAAGACATCCAACGATGCGTGAGTCTTGTAAGATGATGACTTTACTTCTATCGGGACTACCTTTTGACCCTTGGAAAGCAGGAAATCCATCTCATAGGAATGCTTACCGCTTTCTGTAGGCCAGGTGTGATAGAAGAGCCTGTAACCCGATGCCGTCAGCGTCTGCGCAACTATATTCTCGTATAGATAGCCGGGATTGCCGAAAATATCTTCGATGCTTTTCCGGATGGGTCAATCTTCATAAAATCAGCATTGTACAGATCCAGAATCATCCTCTTGACCTCATCCACGGCTGCGAGATTGTTGGTGTCCAGATATTCATTTACGGCCTGTGGCATACCTCCCACCAGCATATAAAGTCTGAAGTCACGCATAAGTTTGCGATGTGCTTTCCCCAAGGCTTGGGGCCTTTCTCCTACGCCGCGGAGCAGGTCAACCGTTGCCGTGTCGCCAAGCGCCCATCTGAATTCCTCATGATCCATAGGGTACATATTCATAGGTTTTTCCTCGCTCGGGATTAATATGCCTTCGACATTTTTCCTTATCGAGATGAGGGAACCGGTCTCGATATAGTCGTACCTGTGGTCTTTGACAAGGGATTTAATCGCCTGTCGTGCGAGTGGTTGGAACTGCACTTCGTCGAAGATTATCAGGGATTTTCTGTCGGTGAGCCTAACTCCGTAGATAAGCTGCAGCCTGAGAAATATGTAGTTGAGGTCGGAGATGTCATTAAAGAGTTCCTTGACATCTCTAGAACAAGTGCTGAAGTCTATCAGGATGTAAGACTCATATTCTCTCTTTGCAAATTCCTCTACGACCGTCGATTTGCCGATGCGCCTTGCCCCCTGAATCAGCAGGGCCGATTTGCCGTCCTCCCGCTCTTTCCAAGAGAGCAGTCTATCGTAGATTTTCCTTCTGAAAACCCTTTCCATATTCTTGATCCTACACTTATTGCTTTGGCAAAAATACCAAGGCTTTTCAATTCCTCATATTTTATTTGTCAGATTTTCCGGAATTCCTCACAATTTGGACTCCGCAACAGGCTCAGGTACCGTGCAGAAGGGCAACTCGGAGACCGCGGTAACTTACGGTCTAACTCTACCCTCTGATGATCTCCACCTCGCCGCGCAGGCCGAGCTTGATGATCTGCGAGGCGCGGCCCTCTGAGCCCCGGTCGAAACTCTTCGGCACGCAGTAGTCCACCGCAGAGCGGATGGCCTCCGAAATCTCCGCGAAGCACTTCGGCGACGGCTCGCCGGAGATATTGGCTGAGGTGCTGACCAGAGGCCTGCGCAGCCTGCGCACCAGCTCCCTGCAGAACGCAGCGGAACTCGTGTCGGGGGTCTGCCCCTCCTCCACATATGGGATGCGTATGCCCACGCTGCCGTCTTCCGCCACGGCATTCGGCGCGAGATACTGCCCCTGCGGGTAGATGACGGTCATCGGCGCATCGTTCACCTCCACGAGGTCGATGGCGATGGAAGGTATCTCCTTGACATATTTTGCCACCATATCGAGGTCGGACGCGAGCAGCACGAGAGACTTGGCCCCGGAGCGCCGCTTGATGCCGAACACCTTCTCCACCGCAGCCTCGTTGCAGGCGTCGCAGCCTATTCCCCATATCGTATCGGTCGGGTAGAGTATCACCCCGCCGGAGCGCAGCGTCTCCACGGCTTCATTTATCACTGTCCTGCTGTCCATTTCCGGAAACTGTTTTTAAACCGGTCGGAATAAATATCAGATTATGTCCTTGTCGAAAAGAACGCCCCTCCGCCTCCAGCAGCGTATCATCAGGAAGCCGAAGAGCATACCGCCAAGGTGCGCGAAATGCGCGATCCCGGCCTGAAGCCCGGCGACTCCGGTGAAGAGCTCGATCACCGCGAACACCACCACCATCCACTTGGCGCTGAGCGTCACTGGCGGGAAGAGCAGGGTCATCTTGGACTCCGGGAAGAGCATCGCGTAGCCGATCAGCACGCCGTAGATAGCCCCTGAAGCGCCCACGGTCGGGGTGCGCTTGATGTCGGCAATGCCCTGGATGGCGTTTATGCTTCCCTCCGCAGCTCCCGGCATCAGCGCCTGTATCTGGAGGTACTCAACCCCGAGGTGCAGCGCCACCGCGCCCAGGCCGCAGATGAAGTAGAAGAGCAGGAACTTCTTCTGCCCGATGATCCGCTCCACCACGGTGCCGAAAATCAGGAGCGTGTACATATTGAAGAATATGTGCCAGAATCCCCCGTGCATAAACATATGCGTGACCACCTGCCACCAGTGGAAGTAGCGCGAGGTGGGGTAGAAGAGGGCGAAACTCTCCAGCATATACTCCTTGTTGACCAGAAAGGCGAAGAAGACAATGCAGTTGATGATTATCAGGTTTTTCGTGACCGGCGTGTCGGAGAGCAATCCCCGCCTGCCGCCGTCGTATCCGTAGTAGAAAGCCATTTTAAAATAATTTATCGATATCCCCGAGCTTGACGATGCTCACGATGCGGCGTCCGTTCGGGGTGAGTTCGGCGTTGTCACTTGCAAAAAGCGTGTCAATAATTCTCTGCGCCTCCGGGGGTGAAGTCAGCGGAGCGGCATTCCGGGCCCCGAGTGCGGCGAATCGCTCGGCAGTGCGCTGCCTCATCAGCTCCGGCAGGGCCTCGCTCTCCTCTGACAGAATGTCCACGAGTTCGCCGACGGTCTGCTGCACCTTGCCGCTCTCGCAGCTGTAGCCGTCCGGCACTCCGCCCACCACCACGCTGTCTTTCCCGAACGGGGTGATGTCGAATCCGAGTCCGGAGAGCATCGCCGCGTGTCCCTCGAAGAGGGCCAGATTGTCCGCTCCCACACACACCTCCACCGGGAAGAGCGCCGTCTGCGTCAGGTGCTCCCCGCCGCCGGAGAGGGCCTTGAGCGCCCGTTCGTAGAGTATCCGCTCCCACGCGCGGGGGACGTTCACCACCATCACGCCGGACGACACCGGAGTGAGGATGTACTTGCCACCGAGGGTGATGACCCTTGAAGACGGGGCCGCCTTGTCCTCGAAGAGTGCGCCGTAGTCGTCGCGGGGAGTGACATATGAACTGTACGGCCTGGAGTTGCCGCCATTCGGAGCGTCAAACTCGCCCCCGCCCGCCGCTCCGAACGGGTCGTAGTCCGGGTCGATATGGCTCTGCGGCTCGCTCACCCCCCGGTACTGCTCGAAACTCCTCCCCAGCTGCGGGAGTTCCACCGCCCCTGCGGTGTCGAAGTCGATGTCCGCCCCGAAACTGTGCCGCCCGAGGGTCTCCTTGACGCAGGCATAGACGATCTGAAATATCACCGAGTCATCCTCGAACTTGATTTCCGTCTTGGTCGGGTGGATGTTGACGTCGATGGAGTGCGGGTCTGTCTCGAGGAATATGAAGTACGACGGAGTGGCCCCGTCGGGGATCATCTCCTCGTAGGCTTTCATCACCGCCTTGTGGAGATATGCGCTGCGGAAGTACCTGCCGTTGACGAAGAAGAACTGCTTGCCGAGCGTCCTGCGGGCGCTCTCCGGGCGGCCTATGAAGCCGCTGAGCCTAACCACCGAAGTCTCGGCGCTGATGTCCACCACATCGCCTGCGACCGAGCTGCCGAGCAGGTCGAGTATTCTGAATTTCAGCGACTTGGCTTTTTTTAAAACGAAGATGTCGCGGCCGTTGGAGCTGAGGCTGAATCCGACCTCCGGACGGGTGATGGCGACCCGGGTGAACTCCTCGATGATATGCTTGAGCTCGACGCTGTCCGACTTGAGGAACTTGCGCCGCGCCGGGGTGTTGTAGAAGAGGTTGCGCACCGCGAAGTTGGAGCCCACCGGAGCCGCCACCGATGAGGAGACCGTCTCCCCGTTGCCGCCGGTGCGCACCTGCGTCGCGGTCTCGTCGCGCTCGCGTCGGGTCTTGAGCGTGACTTCCGCCACTGCGGCGATGCTCGCGAGGGCCTCCCCCCGGAAGCCGTAGGTCAGGATACCCTCAAGGTCTTCGGCTGAGGCTATCTTGGAGGTGGCGTGGCGCTCGAAGCAGAGCACCGCGTCGGCGGGACTCATCCCGCAGCCGTTGTCGATGACCTGTATCAGCGTGCGTCCCGCGTCGGTGACGACGACCCCGATCTGGTCGGCGCCGGCGTCCACCGCGTTCTCCATCAGCTCCTTGACCACCGATGCGGGGCGCTGAACCACCTCGCCGGCGGCTATCATATTGGCAATCCGTGCCGGGAGAACCTTCAGAGACCCCATCCCCTACAGCAGCGAATAGAACTTGGCGACCATCAGCAGCACGGCGCAGATCAGCAGCATAGTGACTATGCCGATGATGGTCTGTGTCTTCTTCATATGGGTGCGTGTGCGCTGGTAGTTACCGTCGCGCAGCGAACCCTTGATATAAGAGCCCGGGACATAGGTGCCCTCCTGCTTCTCCTTGTCGAGCGAGCCGTCCACCGCGCCGAATTTCCGCCGGCGTTCGTCCTCCTCCTGATTGTAGTAGATAGGTCTGTAGTTGAACACCCGGTGTTCGTTGTCACCGAAAAAATTAAATAATCCCATAACTCGCAAAAATAGTCAATCTTTGGATAAACTTGGCGTTTTCCCGCCGTGCCGGCATCATATTTCTGCAAGAAGCTTTCCAAATCGAATTATTGAACTAATTTTGGGAAAACATTTACCGATGGACATCAGAATAGGACAGGGATACGACGTGCACGCGCTCTCCGAGGGGCTGCCGATGCGGCTCGGGGGAGTGGACATAGACTCGCGCAGCGGCTTCGTCGCGCACTCCGACGGGGACGTGGCGATACACGCGCTGTGCGATGCCATCCTCGGGGCGCTCGCCCTCGGCGACATCGGGAAGCACTTCCCGGACTCCTCCGCCGAGTTCGCCGGTATAGACAGCCGCGAACTGCTCCGCCGGGTGATGCGGCTCATCCGCCGGGACTCCTGGGCAGTGGGCAACGCCGACATCACCATAGCCCTTCAGACCCCCAAACTTGCCCCGTACATCCCGCAGATGCGTGCGGAACTCGCTGCAATTATGGGGATTGACCCCTCTCGGCTGAGCGTCAAGGCCACCACCACCGAGCGCTTGGGCTTCGTCGGGCGTGGCGAGGGCTGCGAAGTCTGGGCTGTGGTCCTGCTCCGGCGCGGATAAGCCCGCCTGCACTGAGACGCCAGCCTTTCGCATCGTCCGTTGATGTCCGGTATTTTATTGCGGCGCCCCGCAAAAAGATAGCTTGACAAAAGTATAGGTAACAGCCGGGATGGGATTATCCGGCGGGAGGGTGATATCTTTGCGCCAAACGAAATACAGGGTTATGACCGCACTAAAACAATCACTCATCTTCACGCCTCTGCTCCTCGCCGGCCTGCTGTGTCTCGGGGGAGGACAGGCGCACGCGCAGGAGGGCGTCACCGCCCTCGAAAACTACTTCACCCCTTCGACCCCGGAGGTGAGCTCTCCGGACGAAGACGGGTTCATCCGCAGGTGGCTTCTGCTGGAGCCGATCAGCAAGCCGAACCGCAGCAACACGGTCTTCACCGACAGTTATATTGTGGAGAATCTCTGCCCGGAGAACTACCCGGGCAAGTTCGGCGGCATCCCTAAGCGCGGCTCCCGGACCAAGGTCGACGGGAAGAAGCTCACCTGGCACGCTCTGGACAGCAAACTCTTCAATGTCAAGCTATTCCGCTTCGCAAGCAACCTCAAGACCGATGTCTATGGGGTCATCTTCTGGGCGGTGACGGTGGTGGACTGTCCGGAGGAGATGGAGGGAGTGAGGATGGCTGTGGGCTCCAATTCGGCATCCCGCTGGTGGCTCAACGGAGAGGAAGCCGTACTGCTCTCCGGCGACAGGCGGATGGTGATGGACGACTGCGTCTCGAAGCGTCTTACCCTCAAGAAAGGCAGGAACATAATCTGCGGGGCCGTGATCAACGGCCCGGGAATGAGCGACTTCTGCCTCCGTTTCATCGACTCCGACGGCAAACCCGTCACCAATATCAAGATCAGCTATGAATAAAAAGATAATCCTCGCCGTACTCGCCTCGCTGCTGCTCCTCGGCGGCACGGCCTATGCCCAGAGCAGCACTTCCCGCAGCGGCAAACCGTTTATCCACGACCCGTCCACGATTATGTACTGCGACGGCAAATACTACACCTTCGGCACCGGCGGAGGCGGCCTCATCTCCGAGGACGGCTGGCTCTGGAACAAGGGTGCGGTCCGTCCCGGCGGCGGTGCCGCCCCTGACGCCATCAAGATAGGTGACCGCTACCTCATCGCCTACAGCGCCACCGGCGGCGGTCTGGGCGGCGGGCACGCCGGCAAGGTGCTCACGATGTGGAACAAGACCCTCGACCCCGACTCCCCTGACTTCAAGTACAGCGACCCTATAGAAGTCGCGCACTCCCTCGACGACGAAGACTGCGACGCCATCGACGCCGGGCTGCTGCTCGATCCGACCGACGGCAGGCTCTACCTCAGCTACGGCACCTATTTCGGGTTTATCCGTCTGGTCGAGCTTGACCCGGCCACCGGCGCACGTGTCGAGGGCAACGAGCCCGTCAATATCGCCATAGACTGCGAGGCCACTACCCTGATGTACCGCAACGGTTGGTACTACCTGCTCGGCACGCACGGTACCTGCTGCGACGGGGCAAATTCCACCTATAATATAGTGGTGGGACGCTCCCGCAAGGTGACCGGGCCGTATCTCGACAATATGGGCCGCGATATGCTCAAGGGTGGCGGCAAGATGGTGCTCGCCGCCCACGGCCGAGTCACCGGACCGGGACACTTCGGGCGCTACATCGAGGAAGAGGGCGTGGAGAAGATGTCCTGCCACTTCGAAGCCGACCTCGACAGGAGCGGACGCAGCGTGCTGGGTATCCGTCCTCTGCTCTGGGTGAACGACTGGCCGGTGGCCGGCGAACTCTTCCGGGACGGGACTTACGAGATCGAGTCCGTGCGCCGCGGCTATGCCCTCGAACTCGCGGTCGACTTCAACCGTATGCCGGGCGGGATGCGCGGGTTCTGGATGAAGGACGACGAGCCGGAGGTGGTGGTCGAGGACCAGAAACTCTCCGATGTGGAGGGCGGATGGCCTGAGGGAGAGATAGATATACGCATCGGCGACTATATGTTCCGTCCGCACCAGAAGTGGACCGTCGCCGCCGTGCCTGACGCGGGAGGCTACCTCGGAGCGCCGTACTACAAGATAACGATCGAGGGGACGCGGCGTGCGCTCGCCGCCACCGCAGACGCGGAAGTGGTTGCCGTGCCGGAGTTTACCGGAGCACCGGAGCAGCTCTGGAGGATCGAGCGGCTGACCGACGGCACCTACAGGATAATGCCTAAGCGGGTGCCGGGCAGGGATGAGCAATACGCCCTCATCTCCATCGGCGACAGCACTCCTACGCTCGGCAGGTTCGACGCGTCGAGCGACAACTCCAAGTGGAACTTCCGCCGTCCGTAGACGCCCGGGATTTTTTTGCCTCCGGGTGTACAATCTGCGGATTTTTTGCTATATTTGTTCCGTCCGTCCCCCTCTGAGGGGCGGCGGATGTAAAGCGACTGA
>CAVILJ010000050.1:0-13460 GCA_963643555.1 Acetatifactor sp. | reverse complement strand
TCCTGCATCACCCGCGAGGAGATATCCTCGCTCAAGAGCCTCGCCATCGACAGCTACCCTCTCGAGAACGAGCTCAAGGAGGTCATCTACGGGGCGGTGGCACAGTCATTCTCGGCTGATGACGAGCTGGTGTGCGCCAGCGAGAACGACGTGGTCGGAGTCACCGCCGAGAACATAGAGGGCAACTTCAAGATATTCATCGGCAACCAGAAAGCCTCAAGCAACATCGACACGATGCTCAACGACATAGGCATCGCTCCTGCCCGCAAGATATTCATCCCGACCGCAGTTGCCAAGGCCGTGCTGACCGAGGGCGAGAAGGAGAACGGAGTGGCTCTGGTGGAGGTGGGGGGCGGAGTGACATCGCTCACCATCTACAAGGGGGGCCTGCTGCGCCACTACTCTTCGATACCGTTCGGCGGCAAGAGCATCACCTCCGACATCAAGTACGAGTGCGGATTCACCGAAAGGCTCGCCGAGAACATCAAACTCGCCTACGGCGCGTGTATGCCCGACAAGCTGCAGTCGCTCAGCGAGAAGACCATACAGATCAACGACGACGAGAACGGCACCTACGAGCAGCTCCCGGTCAAGTACCTCTCCGAGATCGTCAGCTGCCGCTCCAAGGAGATCATCGACGCGATACTCTTCCAGATACAGGAGAGCGGATTTGCCGACAAGCTCCGCAACGGCATCGTGCTGACCGGCGGCGGCGCGGAACTGGTCAACTTCGCCAACCTCTTCAGGGAAATGTCGGGCTATATCGTGAGGCTCGGCTACCCCCGCGCACAGAAGTTCTCCTCCGGCGGCTGCCCCGGAGTCAGCGAGACTTCAGCCGCAGCCTCGATAGGTATGATACTCGAAGCCCGGACCGACGCCCGCCTCAACTGCATCGAGGAGACTTCCCGGGCAGCGGAGCCGTCGGGCGATGCCCCGGCGCTCGACGCGGAGGGCAACGGAGAGCTCTTCTCCGACCAGACCGACGGCGAAGTCATCACCCCGAACAAGGAGAGGGGCAAGAAGGACAAGGGCAAGATACGCTGGACAGGAGTCCTGCGCAAGAAGATAAGCACTCAGCTCGAAGGGGCGTTCGACAACACGGTCGGAGGCCTGTTCGACTCAATGGAATAAAAAGACAAGAGAGATATGGACGATTCTATGATTGACGCCATCACCCCGAACGACTGGGTGACATCCGACGAGATCATCAAGGTCCTCGGCGTCGGAGGAGGAGGCTGCAACGCGGTCAACTATATGTTCAGCAAGGGCATCAAGGGCTGCACCTTTGCAGTGTGCAACACTGACTCACAGGCACTCAAGGGCAGTCCCGTCCCGACCAAAATCCAGCTCGGACGCGGACTCGGCGCGGGCACCAATCCCATCGTGGGACGCAACGCCGCCCTGGAGAGCCAGGACCAGATCGAAAAGGTGATACTGAACCCCAGCACCAGGATGCTCTTCATCACCGCCGGAATGGGCGGAGGCACCGGCACAGGCGCGGCTCCGGTCATCGCCAAGATGGCTAAGGACAAGGGAGTGCTGACCGTGGCGGTGGTGACTCTCCCCTTCCTCAACGAGGGCAACGAGGCTCTGTCCAGAGCCATCGACGGCGTGCACGAGCTGGAGAAGAACGTGGACAGCCTGCTCATCATCAACAATGAGAAACTGCACGAATACTACGGCAACCAGCTGATACAGGACGCTTTCCCTCAAGCCGACGAAGTGCTCGCCACCGCTGTGAGGGGCATAGTGGAGATCATCAAGAAGCCGGGCTACATCAACGTGGACTTCAAGGATGTGGAGACGATGATGAAGGACAGCGGAATGGCCCTGATGGGCTGCGGGGTCGGCTCGGGCAAGGGCCGCATCGACGATGCCGTCAAGGCCGCGTTCGAGTCGCCGCTGCTCAACGACTTCGACCTCAAGACCGCCAAGAAGGTGCTCATCAACATCTCCTGCAGCAACAACGAGCACGGTCTCACGATGGACGACCTCAGCGAGATCAACTCCAAGATCGACGAATACACCGGACGCGCCAACAACTTCAAGCGCGGTCTCATCTATGACCCCGACCCGGAAGTCGGGGACACGGTACGCATCACCTCCATCGTGACGGGCCTGCGCTTCTGCGACGTGATAGGCCCGAACCGCGATATGGGTAACTACATCATCATCAACAAGGATTTCACTTATGACAAGGGCTCGCTCTCCCAGAGCGAGGGCATCTCGCTCGCGGCGGACAGCGGCTCGCAGCAGATCGGCTTCAACACCAAGAGCAACATACGCAAATTCAACTACGACCCGGACGCGAAGCCCGCGCTGATAGTCTCCAAAGGGGACAGGCTCGCCGAGCTGGAAAGCATACCGGCAATAAGGAGGACAGCACAGCAATGAGAAGGACAAGAGTAAGGTTCGCACCGTCGCCGACAGGGCCGCTGCATATGGGAGGAGTAAGGACGGCACTATATAACTATCTGTATGCCAAGCAGCACGGCGGAGACTTCATCCTCCGCATCGAAGACACCGACTCCCAAAGGTTCGTCCCCGGGGCGGAGGAGTATATAATAGAGGCCCTGAACTGGTGCGGGATAGTCCCTGACGAGGGGGTGGACGCCGACGGCAAGGTCGTGGAGACCCCGTCCGCGAAGCATCCGCACGCCCCTTACAGGCAGAGCCTGCGCCGAGGCATCTACCGCAAGTACGCCGAGACTCTGGTGGAGAACGGCTGGGCCTACTACGCCTTCGATACTCCGGAGGACCTGGAACTGATGCGCGCCCGCTGCGAGAATGCGGGACAGACCTTCATCTACAACCACAGCACCCGCGAGCGGATGCGCAACTCCCTCACCCTGCCCGCCGACGAGGTGGCGCAGCTGCTGGAGAGCCGCAACGACTGGACGGTGAGGTTCAAGATGCCCGAAGACAGCGAGGTCGAGATGGATGACCTCATCCGGGGCCACATCCGGGTCAACACTTCCACCCTCGACGACAAGGTGCTATGGAAGCGGGCTGACGAACTGCCGACCTACCACCTCGCCAACATAGTGGACGACCACCTGATGGAGATCACCGAGGTGATCCGCGGCGAGGAGTGGCTGCCTTCGCTTCCGCTCCACCGCCTGCTCTACAAGGCTTTCGGCTGGGAGGACACGATGCCGCGCTTCGCGCACCTGCCTCTACTCCTGAAGCCCGTCGGCAACGGCAAGCTGAGCAAGCGCGACGGCGACAAGATGGGCTTCCCGGTATTCCCGCTCGAGTGGACCGGAGCAGACGGCGAGACTTCGCACGGCTACCGCGAAGACGGATATTTCCCTGAAGCGTTCGTCAATATGCTGGCCCTGCTGGGCTGGAATCCGGGCACCGAGCAGGAGATATTCTCGATGAGCGAGCTGATAGGGGCGTTCTCCCTCGACAAGGTGGGCAAGGCCGGAGCCAAGTTCAACCCCGACAAGGCCAGGTGGTTCAACAGGGAATACCTCAGGATGAAGTCCGACGGGGAGCTCGCGGAGCTCTTCATCCCAATCTTGAAGTCCAAGGGCATCGATGCCGGACTCGACAAGGTCAGCTCCGTCGTCTCCCTCATCAAGGAGAGGGCGACTTTCGTCTCCGACTTCTGGGAGATAGCCGCGTGCCTATTCATCGCCCCGTCTGAATACGCCAAGTACGGGGTCAAGGCCGGCGCCACCGGCGGGAAGCCTGCGGAGAGCAGACCCGCCGACCCTCGGGCCAAGGTCTATGACGACAGCCTCACCGCCCCGTTCCTCGCCAGGGACGTGGAGAAGTTCTGGAAGGAGGAGATCTACTCCGACGCCCTCAGGGCGGTCGAGAATTCCGAAGCCGACACCCTGGAGAGCTACATCCGCGCCGAGGGTATGCCGGTGGGCAAGGTGATGAACTGCATCAGGCTCGCCCTCACCGGCTCCGCCAGCGGACTCGGCATACAGGACATAATGAATACAGTCGGCAAGGGCGAGACCCTCAGCCGACTGCACTGGATTAAGGAGAGACTGGGCTAGGACTATTTGCCTGCCGGCTTCAGCCTCTCTACGAGGTTGATGAAGTTGCCGAGTGCGTCGGAAGTGTCGCCGCCGGCCCCCGGGCCCCTGACATACCACGCGGCGGCTATCCTGCTGCACAGCACGTCGGACTTGATAGACTCGACGGCACCGCCCCGGGCGAGCACTCTCCCGATGCCGAAACCGTCCTCACGCTTGGCGCCGAGAAAGTAGAAATTCAGTCCGCTCACGTTTACGACGACATCGGTCGCGAGGTTTATGCTCGGGTATTTCGCCATCATCTCGGTGTCGATGCCGTATTCCGCGAAAGTCTTGTCCTTGTCCACCACCTCGTATTCACCCTTGACGACGTCTTCAGGGACATCCAGATTGAAGTATACCTCGAGAGGCACTACGACATTGAGTTTCTGTGACCACACCCCCGCGTGTCCGAATTTGTCGGTGACGGTGAGCTTGTTGGTGAAAGTCTCGTAATTCTTGTCGGACCCGTTCTCGAAGAGAGTCTTGTAAGGCTCCTGTGTGACATCGGGCACTGCGGCGCACATCTCATCCAGCATCGAGGAGTACGCCCCGCCGAAATCGCTCTTCTCCTGCTTGCAGGCAATCTCGACGGAATTCTGTTCGAGCTGGACCGTCACCTCGCCGATATATTTCTTATAGTCATAGCGTATCGAAGCGCCGGTGGCGGCATTCTTGTAGGTGTGGGTCACCAGATACCACTTCGCGGCATTCGCGCAGTCCCCTTTCAATGAGACTTTTGTGACGCCGTCTTCTTTCTCCAGAACGATGGATCCAGCGTGCAGGCTGATCGACTGCGGAGACCAGGCGAAGACGGCATCGCTCGGCTGAGGAATCTGAGGTATCGTGAAGGTGCCGGTCGAGATGTAGGCGGCGTCGCCGTTCTCGTCCTGATAACAGCATACCAGAGCCAGAGTTGACTGGTCGATGATGTTCCGCTCACTCTGCGCCTTGACCGTCACGATGTACTGACCCTCGAGAGGCTGGTTATTGAGAGTGTCCGGCACTACTCTGGTGATGGAGTAGTTCTCCGCTTCCTGCACATAAGGGATGGCGGCCATCCCGTCAGCGGCATCGGAAGACTTGGTCGCCGTGCCGTAGTATTTCTGCTCGGATTCGCTTATCACCACATCATAGACCTTGGATTCCAGACAGTCCAGAACTAGATTCTCGACCGTCAGACGGGCGGTGGAAGGGTTGACGCGGAGACGGATCGCGACGGAATCCCCCGCCACCACCTGCTCCGGGACAGAGAGCAGCACGATGCCGCTCGGATCGATGACTTTCTTTACCGGTTCGGACTGCTCCTTGTTGCAGGCAACCAGCAAGGTCGCGGCGACCGCAGCCAGAGTGATTATCTTTTTCATACTGTAAAGTAATATTTTTCGGGGGACAAAGGTACACTTAATTCGCGTATAGCCAAAAAATTATTGCATTTTCTGAGTCCTGCCATCAGGACACCCGAAAAGGGCGAGAGCCTCGTCGAGGCCGAGCGCGTCGTCGAGGGTGAAGCCGCCGTTGCGGCTGCGGCGCAGGCTGCTGAGGAACGCTCCGCTGCCGAGGGCCTCGCCGAGATCCCGGGCGAGAGCCCGGATATATGTGCCCTTGCTGCAGCTGACGCGGATCAGCGCCGTGGGAAGAGCGTATGAGCTGATGTCCGCGACATTGATGCGGCCGCTCCGGCCCTCCCTCTCTGCGGGCTGGGCGAAATGGACTGTCCCGAAGGAGAGCAGCTCCAGGTCATAAATCTCTATCCTGTTGGCGCTTATAAGCCCGGAGCCCGCTTCGAGCCTGCCCTGCCGGAAGAGCCTGCGGGCCGTCTCGTAGGCCCTCACCCCGTCCACGGACTTCGCACTGAAGAGCGGCGCCACCTGCATCTGCTCCCCGACAAACGACGGGAGCAGGGCGCGGAGCGACTCTTCGCATACGCCGTCCAGAGGGTATTCCCGGTCGATGCCCTTCTCGAGGTCATACGAGGGGGTCGTCGCTCCGAAAGTCACTCCGGCCAAATATTCCTTGGGAGAAGCCTGCAATGCCTCGGCCCGCCTGGTCGCCCCGCCTATGCAGACGAGCAGCAGGCCCGTCGCCAGCGGGTCAAGTGTGCCTGCGTGACCGACCTTGAGATTCTTCTTGCCGAAATGCCGCGCGGCGGCGAACTTGAGCTTGCGCACCACGTCCGCCGAAGTCCAGCGATAGGGCTTGTCTATCGGCAGGACTATCCCCTCCGGGTATTCGCTGATGTTATCCGCAAACAATCTTGTCTATTCTTCTCTGGTGCCTTCCTCCGGCAAATCCGGTCTTGAGCCACGCCCGCACCATCATCACCGCCATCCTGTAGGAGACGAAGCGCGCAGGCAGGACTAGGACATTGGCGTTGTTGTGCTCCTTGACAAGGGTCGCCACCTGCACGTTCCAGGCAAGGCCGGCACGCACGCCGCGGTGGTGGTTGAGGGTGATCGCCATCCCGTTGCCGGTGCCGCAGATCGCGACGCCCGCATCCACTTCCCCGTTCTCGACGGCATATCCGAGAGGATGCGCGAAGTCCGGATAGTCGCAGCTCTCGCTGGAGTCGGTACCGTAATTCACTACCTCATAGCCCTTTCCGAGCAGATATGCAATCAGCCTGGACTTGTATTCCACCCCGGCGTGGTCGCTGCATATTCCGATTTTCATATATCGTGTCATTTGAATACAAATATAATTCATTATCTTTACAAGACACAGGTTATCACACATCTTATGAAGCATATACTGTATTTGGCGGCGGTCGCCTCCCTGCTCTGCGCCTGCACGGAGAAGATTGACCGGCAGGCACTTGTCACACGCAACAATCCTCGGGTGACGGAAGTCAACCCCCTGCACTCGCTGAACCTCGGCAACGGGGAGTTCACCCTCACCCTTGACGCCACCGGACTCCAGACATTCCCGGAATACTACAGGGACGGTCTCCCGCTCGGCACCTACAGCGAATGGGGCTGGCACTCGTTCCCGGACAGCGAAGGCTACAGCCCTGCCGAGACCCTCGAAGACCACCCGCTGCCGGGGCATCCCCACGGCATCTACGCGGTGCAGGACGGCAGCCTCTCCGGACGCGGCAAGGCGGCGGCGGAATGGATCCGCTCCAACCCCCACAGGATGCACCTCGGCAACATAGGCTTCGCCGGGATGAAGCCGGAGGAGATCAGCGAAGTGTCCCAGACCCTCGATATGTGGAACGGTGAGCTGCGCTCCGACTTCAAGTGGCACGGCACTCCGGTCTCCGTGCGCAGCGTAAGCGCCGCCGAGGGCCGCGATGTCCTGGCCGCCAGCATAAGCTCCTCCGCAGCGCTGCCGCTCGTGATCCGCTTCCCCTACCCTACCGGAGTCCACTCCGACGATGCGTCTGACTGGAATTCGGACGGAAAGCACAGCAGCGAGGTCGTCTCCGAAGACGGTTCGCACGCGCTCATCAGGCGCACGGTAGACTCCAGCGTCTACTATCTCAGCCTCGCCTGGGAGGGAGAGGCCCGGTTCGAGAGGAGCGGTGCAAACGCGTTCACCCTCACCCCGTCGGACGGGAAGTTCAGCTTCAGCGCCGAGTTCACCCACGACGCCCCGGACTCTCCCGCCCTGAGCTTCAGGCAAGCCCGCAAGGCGGCCCGCAGGCTCTGGCACGGCTACTGGAAGACGGGAGGCGCGGTGGACTTCTCGCGCTGCACCGATGAGCGAGCCGCGCTGCTGGAGAAGAGAATCGTGCAGTCGCAATACCTCATCCGCGTCCAGGAGGCGCAGCACTTCCCTCCTGCGGAGACAGGCCTCACCTACAACAGCTGGTTCGGCAAGTTCCACCTCGAGATGGTGATGTGGCACAGTTTCCACTACGCCACCTGGGGACATCCCGAGCTGCTCGCCAAGCAGCTGGACTGGTACCTCGGAGTGATGCCGGAAGCCCGGGAGATAGCCCGCAGACAGGGTTTCGATGGAGTCAGATGGATGAAGATGACCGACCCTTCAGGGCTTGAGGCCCCCTCCGACGTGGGCTCGTTCATCATCTGGCAGCAGCCTCACCCGATATATATGGCGGAGCTCATCTACCGCGCGTCCCCGGACCGCAAGGTGCTGGAGAAATACGCCGATATGGTGCAGCAGACGGCGGAATTTATGGCCTCGTTCGTAAACTACGACTCCGCCGCGGACCGCTACATCATACAGGGCGCCTGCGCCGCCAACGAGTCCTACCACGAGCGCAGCACCGTCAACCCGGCGTTCGAGATGTCCTACTGGCACTTCGGCCTCAAGACCGCCCAACAGTGGCGGGAAAGGCTTGGCAAAGATAGGATTGCGGAGTGGGACGGGATACTCGAGGGGCTCGCTCCGCTCGCCGCCAGTCCCGACGGCATCTACCTCCCGGCCGAGAAGGGCCCGGGCATCCCTGACTTCGTCAATATGACCGCCGGCGAAGACGAGGGCCCCGCAGCGCCTGCGGGTGGCTACTTCAACGGCATACGCCCTAAATCCGACGGGAAGGCCAAATCTGCGGACAACGGGGGAAGAGACCCGTTCTACATCCGCGCCACTTCGTCCGAGAACCTGCTCGCCTACGGTATGCTCCCCGCCTGCCGCCTCTTCAACGAGGAGAATATGCAGAAGACCGTGGAGCGTGCGGCTCAGAACTGGGGATGGAAAGGCGGCAGCTGGAGCTGGAACTACCCTTCGCTGATGATGAATGCCACCCGTCTGCGCCGCACCGACATAGCGGTGCGCGCCGCCACGATGGACGGACGGAGCGAGCTGCTCCTCCCTGGCGGCAACAACTACCGCAGCGAACGCCTGAGGATGTATCTTCCGGGCAACGGGGGCCTGCTGCTCGCAGTCGGGCTGATGTGCGCCGGCTGGGACGGCTGTGACGTACCGAACCCGGGCTTCCCGTCGGACGGCACTTGGGACGTGCGCTGGGAGGGCATCAGTCCGATGCCGTAGATTGTTTTTATTTTTCGTATATTGCGGTGCTTGCCCAGGTCCGACGGGCGTCAATGATACTTGCTTTATGACTAGATTCATCCAACTGCTCCTTGCCGCCGTCGCAGCGCTGCCGCTCTTCGGCTTTTCAGCCGCTGCGCAGAACACCGTATATCTCAGTTCGCTCAAACCCGTGGACAGCCACGCCTGCACCAAGGCTTCCGAAATGCCATACAACTCCGTGTCGAAGACATTGGGAGTGATGATGCTCGGAGGGGTCGGATATAAGACGGGATTCGCGTTGCGGACCACCTACGGCCCGACCAGGCCAGGTTATGTGGAGTGGAGCCTCAAGGGGAAGTACACCACCCTAACTTTCATCCTCGGCGGTTCGCCCCACTGGGCCACAGGCGGGGCCGCAGCAGTGCCGAAGGGCATACTTGCGGTCAAGGCGGACGGACGGAAGATTCTCGACAAGGCGGTAGCCCAGCACGCCGTCCCTGAGCGTATCACGCTGGACATCAGCGGAGTGGACAGGCTCCGCTTCGAGCTGGTGACGGACGATGTGGATATAGGCATCGCGGAACCGGCGCTCTGGACCGCCGCGCAGACCCCGCGCGAGACCGGACGTCTGAGCCTCGCCACCGACAAGCCGACGCAGCTTGTGGGCGGCCTGAGGCCTTATCACGTGGATAATTACCATAAGTGCGTATCTTCGCGGGACGGAGACCTCAGCGAGGTCAAAATCTCCGGCAAGAGCTACAAATCCGGCATCGTGATGAATACGGATATGCGCATCATCGGCGCGGGACAGGCGAGGACGCTCTTCAATCTGGGCGGCGCCTACAAGACTCTGCGCTTCATCGCCGGCCCTGTGGACAGCGACAGCGGCACCATAGGCACTGCCTGGCTCACGGTCAAGGCCGACGGCAAGATCATCTACGAATACGAAATCACCGAGAACTCGCTGGCCAGGGAGATATCGCTCGACGTGTCCGGCTGCCGTCAGCTCAGCATCGAGAGCGAGCAGGCCGAGAAGTCCAGTTCCATAGCGGTTGCGGACCTTATGGCCTATCCCGCAGGGACCGAACCGGCTGCACGGGCAGCTGCTACGGAGGCGATTGCCGTCAACGAAGACCTCAAGAAGCTGCCTGACGTCTGCGCCCTCGTCTCCAACATTCCGCCGTATGCGGTGGGCGGGAGCAGCGCGGACAGAAGCAAGACGGTATTCGACGGCAAGTCCGACTACATCACCTTCTCGATGGGAGGGGTCAAGTTCAAGGAGGGGGTCATCCTCTCGTCCAGCACCAGTTTTCTCAACGACAACACGGGGGCGCACGCCTGGTTCAACCTCGGAGGGGAGTTCGACTACCTGAGCTTCACCGTCGGCTGGCTCAGCAAATGCGGGGTTCTGAAGAACGATGTCCTGAGGGTGTATGCCGACGACACCGTGGTGCTGGAAGTGCCGCTCATCGCCACCGCCCCCAATCAGAAATATACGGTCCCTCTGCACAAATGCCGGCGACTCGGCTTCGAGAAGCAGGGGATGACTTCGCTCTCGCATTCTGTGTTCGCGATAGCGGATCTGGTGGTCTATCGCGGGCAGCCGGTGAAAAATGAGATTTTCACTCACCCGAAGCCGGATCTTCCGGAGGAGATGGACCTGATAGCACTGGGCAAGCCATACATCCATTATATCTTCCCGATGCGTGAGCATATGGATGAAGTCCTTCGCGACGGAAGCACCCGCAAACAGTATTTCGAATTTGACGGACAGCGGATATATGAGGGCTTCCTGCTTCAGACTTCCGTCCACTTCGATCTGGAGGCCGGGCCGCTGGGAGGCGCGGGCGGCGGGACCGGAGCGGTTGCGGGAGCCATAGGCTCGTCCGTGATGGTGGGAGCCGTGGGAGGCGCGACCATCACCGCCGTGTCGCCGTTCGGGGCGCTGATAGCCCTCGCGGCCGGCGGCACGGGGATGGAGTCCTCCTGCGCGGCATTCAATGCCTATGGGGCTTACGACGAACTCACGTTCACCGTGGCAAGATACGTCCAGAGCATCTCAAGCCCGAAGCAGCGCGAGCGCCTGCTCATAGGCGGCGACGGCGAGGTGCTGCAGGAGATAGAGATTTCCGCCGATATGAAGCCGACCACATTTACCGTGCCGATAGGACGCTGCGAGCAGCTGATGTTCTGGATTCAGTGCGGCGACAACACTTCAGCGCAGTATCTCTTCTATGACCTGAAGCTCCGCAAGAGCGACAGTCCGGTGGGCATCGTGGCGGGGAGCGCAGCAGACATCGGCAGCCAGGCGGGCCTGTTCGCGCCCGCTGAGCCTTACGTGCTGCCGGTAGTGGGGTTCGAGCGCAGGAAGATAGACTGGGAGCAGCCGAAATACAGCGGGGTCAGCTCCATAGACCAGTATTTCGCCGCCTGCAAGGAGACCAAGTACCACCTGGACAATATGTTCGGGGCATATAGGACGAAGAACGACATCCTGATGGAAAATCTGCTGGGCAGCACCCTCTGGGAAGTCACCGACGGCCTGGGCTTCGCCGGAGGCTACAAGACCGTGGCCAAATATGTGAGCTGCTCCGACGGGCAGACCTACCGCTCGTTCGAGCTGCTCTCGGACAGCGGGGAGAGGCTGGACTTCCTGAAGCTTATCGAGCGGGACAGGGCAATAATCAAAGTCGTGAAGCGTATCAAGTCCGGGAAGATGACCGACCTCAAGATTGCCCAGGTCGGCGCGGGAGCTGGGCTGCTGGAGCTCGGCCTAGGGGCCTTCGCCTACAGCAAGCTGATCTCGCAGGCGGGCGAGATGGTCAACGCCTACCGGGAGCAGCTCGATGCCCTCATCAAGGAGAAAGAGGCCGAAATCGCCCTGATAGAGAGCCTCATCAACGCTTCGCTCGACATCGACGGCGCGAAGTCGGACAGCGCCCGGATCTTCGTGAAGTAGAGGCCGGTGTTTTCCACAAATCACCGATTTTCAACATAAGTGATTGATTTTCAAAAACTAATTTTGTCCAGCAAGAGGCTTTGTCAAAATGATTCTCCATAGGACAATATTCAAATATTGTTTTTATCTTTGAAAAAAATATTCCAATATTGTTATGGTGACATCCGATTACCTGTATCAAACGTCCAACAGAAAAATAAGTGCCATTTCACTGGACTACAAAAGGCCTCTGTATCATAGAATCAACTGGGACAACCGACTGATTGGCATAAGGGGGCCGAAAGGCGTCGGAAAGAGCACTTTGATACTTCAGCACATCAAGGAATCGTTCCCGGACAGGAATAAAGTCCTCTACGTCTCGCTCGACAATATCTGGTTTACCGCCAACGGGCTGACAGAACTCGTAGAATATCATTACACCCACGGCGGAAGCCATATATTTCTCGATGAAGTACACAGATACAAGGGATGGCAACAAGTCATCAAGAACATATATGACGATTATCCGGATCTTTACATCGTATATACGGGTTCGTCAATTCTGAGGGTGAAGACGGCTGACGGCGATCTGTCAAGAAGATTGCGTTCCTACGATATGAACGGGCTGTCTTTCCGGGAGTATCTTGCCTTTGAAGGTTTGATGGATTATCGCACATTGGAATTGGACGAGATATTGTCCGACCATATTTCCATCGCTTCGGACATTACGGCCGGGGTAAAGATTCTGCCGCACTTCGAGAAGTATCTGGAAAGCGGATATTACCCGTTCTATAAGGAGGAGGGCGACGGATATCTGTCCAGACTTCAGGAAGTTGTGAGCCAGACCATAGATATGGATATCCCGGCTATTGAAGATGTGGAATACGATACTCTACAGAAACTCAAGAAACTGATGGTGATTCTGGCAAATCAAGTCCCTTTCATCCCAAAAATGAACGAGTTCTATCAAGAGTTGCAGACAAGCCGCGAGCAGGGTCTGAAACTCTTGAATATTCTTGAACAAGCCAAACTGATATCTATGCTGAAGACCCCGTTGAAGGCTCTGAAGCATATTTCCGCCCCCGACAAACTGTATTTTGACAATTCAAATATGATGTATGCCCTGAACTCCAATGCTCCGGCTGGAACTGTCAGGGAAACATTCTTTATGAATCAGCTGTCACAGTCGCACGATGTTTCGCTGCCGCCTAAAGGCGACTTCAAAGTCAACGATAAATACCTGTTCGAGGTCGGCGGAAGGAAAAAATCGTTTGAGCAGATTAAGGATGAACCCGACAGTTTTCTCGCAATAGATTCGATTGAAATCGGGAACGGCAACAGAATTCCTCTTTGGCTGTTGGGATTTCTGGGCTGAACCCGCACATAGTCCGCCTCTGCGCCATTTTACTTGCTCGTCACCACGATGTCCGTGACATATTCCCTCCCGGCGGAAGTGCCGACAATCGACCGCTTATTTGTCCGAAACTCGTAGATTTCGTACCTTTGGACTTACAAGGATCGTACTATGACTAAGAATCAGCAGGCAA
>CAVILJ010000049.1:0-13482 GCA_963643555.1 Acetatifactor sp. | reverse complement strand
CGGAACGGAGAGCAGCTCACATAGTCGATGCCGATCTTGCTGAAGAACTTGATGGAATCAGGGTCTCCGCCGTGCTCGCCGCAGATGCCGCACTTGAGGTCGGCGCGTCTTGCGCGTCCCGACTGCACGCCGTATTCCACGAGCTTGCCGACGCCCTTGGTATCGAGGGTCTGGAACGGATCGGCGTCAAGAATCTTCTGCCCGAGGTAGTCGCCCATAAAGGTGCCGACATCGTCACGGGAGAAGCCGAAGGTCATCTGTGTGAGGTCGTTGGTACCGAAGGAGAAGAACTCCGCAGTGCGGGCCATCCTCTCTCCGGTCAGAGCGGCGCGAGGGATCTCGATCATCGTGCCGAAGTGGTATGCGATGGACTGCTCGCTGTGGGCCTCGACCTCAGACTTGATGCGGTCGCAGATCGCCTTCTGGAAGTTGAGCTCACGGGCGGACACGGTCACCGGGATCATAATCTCCGGCTGCGGGTTCAGCCCCTCCTTCTGGAGCTCTACGACTGCGGTGAAGATGGCGCGGTACTGGGTCTCCGCGATGAGCGGATAAGTCACGTGCAGACGCACGCCGCGAAGTCCCATCATAGGGTTGACCTCGTGGAGGCTCTCGCCCCTCTTGACAACCTCGGACACACTGATGCCCAGCTCCTTGGCGACTTCCTTCTCCTTCTCCACGGTGGTAGGCACGAACTCGTGGAGAGGCGGGTCGAGCAGACGGAACACTACCGGCTTGCCGTCCATCACGCGGAGCGTGCTCTTGACGGACGCCTTGATGAACGGTTCGAGCTCCTCGAGGGCGGCCTTGCGCTCCGCATCGGTGGAGCAGAGTATCATCTTGCGCAGCTTCGCGAGAGGCACCTCGGAGTTCTTGCCGTAGAACATATGCTCGATACGGAAGAGTCCGATCCCCTCCGCGCCGAACGAGAGAGCCTTCTGGGCATCCTCCGGAGTATCGGCGTTGGCGCGAACCCCGAGTCGGCGGTACTTGTCCACGATGCTCATAAACTGGATGAAGAGAGGGTTTTCGCTCGCGTCCACGGTCTCAACCTTGGATGCATATACGACACCCTTGGAGCCGTTGAGCGAGAACCAGTCACCCTCCTTATATATCTGCTTGGAGTCAGCGCCGAACTTGACGGTCCTGTGCTCCAGGTCGATGATCATCGAGTCGCATCCCACGATGCAGCACTTGCCCCAGCCTCGGGCCACGAGGGCGGCGTGCGAGGTCATACCTCCGCGTGCGGTGAGGATGCCTGCGGAAGCGCGCATACCCTGGATATCCTCCGGAGAGGTCTCCTCGCGGACGAGGATCACTTTGCGGCCCTCTTCCGCTGCGGCCATCGCGGCCTCCGAAGAGAAGACGAGAGTGCCTACCGCTCCGCCCGGAGATGCAGGGAGTCCGCGAGCCACCATCTTGGCGGCCTTCTCCGACTCGGCGTTGAGCACAGGGTGAAGTATTTCGTCGAGCTGCGACGGGGAAACCCTCATCACGGCGGTCTTCTCGTCAATCATACCCTCGGAGAGCATATCCATCGCCATCTGCAGGGCGGCGAGTCCGGTGCGCTTGCCGATACGGCACTGCAGCATCCAGAGCTTGCCCTCCTGAATGGTGAATTCGATGTCCTGCATATCGTGGAAGTGGGACTCCAGCCTCTTGCGGATGTCGTCAAGCTCGGCATACACCTCCGGCATAGCCTTCTCAAGGGAAGGAAGAGCCTTGTTGTGCTCATTCTTGGTGGCCTCGTTGAGAGGGTTCGGGGTACGGATACCGGCAACCACATCCTCGCCCTGGGCGTTGATGAGCCATTCTCCGTAGAACTTGTTGTCGCCGGAAGCCGGGTTGCGGGAGAACGCCACTCCGGTGGCGGAAGTTTCGCCCATATTGCCGAACACCATCGACTGCACGTTCACCGCAGTGCCCCAGTCGTCAGGAATCTTCTCGATGCGGCGGTACGCGATGGCCCTCTTGCCGTTCCAGGACTTGAACACGCCGCCGATTGAGCCCCAGAGCTGGGCGGCGGCGCTGTCCGGGAACTCGACTCCGAGCACCTCCTTGACCTTGAGCTTGAACTTCCCGCAGAGGTCCTTGAGCTCCTCGGCGGTGATGTCCGTGTCGGAAGCATAGCCTTTGGCCTCCTTGAGCTCGGCCATCATCTTGTCGAGCTGCTGGCGGATGCCCTTGCCGTCCTCCGGCTCGATCCCCTCCGCCTTCTCCATCACGACGTCCGAATACATCATAATCAGACGCCTGTAGGCATCATATACGAAACGCGGGTTGCCTGTCTTGGCAATCATACCCGGAATGGTCTCGGAGCAGAGTCCGATGTTGAGGATGGTGTCCATCATTCCCGGCATAGAACTCCTCGCGCCGCTGCGGCAGCTGACGAGCAGCGGGTCCTTCGGGTCGCCGAACTTCTTGCCCATCAGGTCTTCGGTAGCCCTGAGGGCCGCCTTGACATCGGCCTTGAGTTCGTCGGAATAGCCGCCGCCGAGCTCATAATACTCGGCGCAGCACTCGGTAGTAATCGTAAAGCCTGCCGGTACAGGCATCCCCAGCCTGCTCATCTCGGCCAGGTTGGCTCCCTTTCCTCCAAGGAGCTCTCGCATTGAGCCGTCGCCTTCGGCAGTCTTGCCGCCAAAGCGATAAACTCTCTTCTTCGTTTCAAACATATTATGAATCACTAAATGGTATTATCGGGATAAACTGCAAATTTACTACAAATTCTCGTGAAAGCAACCGGCGATCACAACAACTTCGCCGCGAGCTCCGACAGGGCGCTTCTCTCCCCCTTCCTGAGGAAGACGTGCTGGAAGAGCTTCTGGCCTGCCATCTTCTCGCCCAGATGCGTCAGTCCGTTGGACCACTGGTCCAGATAAGGCTGGTCAATCTGGAAGATGTCGCCGGTAAACACCATCTTGGTCCCCTCGCCGGCACGGGTGATGATGGTCTTCATCTCGTGCGGGGTGAGGTTCTGCGCCTCGTCGATGATGAAATAGCACCGCCCCAGACTCCGTCCCCTGATGTAGGCGAGCGGCTCGATGAGGAGTTTCTGCTGGGTGAGCATACTCTCTATGCGGAGCGCCTCCTTGGAGCTCGGGCGGAACTGCTCCTTGATGACGTTGAGATTGTCCATAAGCGGCTGGAGGAACGGAGACATCTTCGCCTTCTGGTCTCCCGGGAGGAAGCCCAGCTCCTGATTGCCGAGCACCACCGCCGGTCGCGAAAGGACGATCTGCTCATATTCGCGCTCCTGCTCCAGTGCGGCGGCGAGGGCGAGCAGAGTCTTGCCCGTGCCTGCGCCTCCCGTCAGCGAGACGAGCTCGATCTTGGGGTTCAGCAGCGCGTCGAGCGCCATCAGCTGCTCGTCGTTGCGAGGGCGTATGCCATAGGCTTCCCGCGACTTCACCAGCACCAGACGGTCCTTGTCGGCGTCGTATCGTGCGCAGGCCGTGCCTTCCGCCCCCGACTCCCAGCGGCATTTGAAGAGCTGGTTCGCCCCAGGCCGCTCTCCGCCCACCGCCGACCTCGGCACCGAAGTATCCGGGCCGTAGCATAGGGCCTGCATCCGCTCGGAGGAGAGGGTGAGGATCTGCACCTCCTTCTGGGAATTCTCAATCCTCTGCTCCTCGACCTTGTCGGTCAGATAGTCCTGGACCTCCATCCCGGCGGCCTTTGCCTTGAGGCGCAGATTGACGTCCTTGGTGACGAGCGCCACGAAGATGCCGGGATTGCTGTCCCGCACCCACATCGCCGTAGCGAGGATGCGGTGGTCCGGGATGTCGTCCACGAACATCTGCGCGTATTCCTTGGAGAACGGGCGGTTCGGCTCGACCTTGATGCGCCCGAGCCCCTTGCCGATCGGAAGGCCGTCCCTGCCGAAGCTGCGCCCCTCGGTGATGCGGTCTATGTCACGCATAAATCCGCGTGCGTTGTAGGCGAGCGCGTCGTTGCCTTTCTTGAACTTGTCGAGCTCCTCGACCACCGCTACAGGGATGACGATGTTGTTGTCCTGAAACCGGCGTATCGCACGGTAGTCGTGCAGGATGACGTTGGTGTCGAGGACGAAGATTTTAGCTTTGCCCATTATTATGCGATTATTGTCAGTCCTCCCCTTCCGCGTTGCGGATCAGGGATTCGAGTATTGTCTGTATTCCGGTTTTGGCAGAGGACTTCACACTCACCCCCCTGCCGGACGGGTCAGGATGCCCCAGAGGGAAATACGCCACGTCCTGCAGGAGCAGTTCGGCATCGAGGTAGTCGAAGTCGGAGTCGCGGATCTGTATGATGACCCCCGGCACTTCGGCGAAGAGGACCCGGAGCGGGTGTTTCTCCTGACAGGAATGCATAATCGCGGAGATGTCCGCCTCCACCGCGCAAGAACCCTCCGCCATACGGCTGAGCGTCGTGAGCAGGCCGCCGTCCGCGACCGTGGCCCCGGAGAGCAGCAGGCCGTCTTCGACGAACTCCCTCACCACCTCGAAGCAGTCGATGAAACAGTCGGCGTCGGTAATCTGCACCGGAGCGCCTCCTATGCCGAAAATCTGCGCGAGCAGAGAACCTCCGAGCCGGAAATCCGCCGTGTCAAAGGGGATGTAGACTATCCAGCTCTGCGGGTCGGCGACGAACGTCGGGGGGCAGGCTCGGGCGGAAGAGAATCTCGGCGCGACTGAACGGAACGGGTCCCGGGTGAAGAATTCATCCGTCTCGGAGTCGCGGGCGACCAGAGCCCGGAAGCTCACATCCCCACCTGCGCTGCCCCGGGTGCAGCTCACATCCGCGAACCTCAAGCCCAGAGAGTCCACATAGTCTGCGGCGCTGGTAACGGACCGGTAGAACGCAGCCATCGCTCCCACCGTCTTGGCGTCACACTTCCACGAAGCGGCGAGGCTCAGGTCTCCGAGACGGAACGCGCCCTTCTTCCAGAGGGCGTCCTCCAGGGCGGAAGCTATGCGGAAACGGGTGTACGCGTCGGCATAGGCGGGAGGCGCAACACGACGGGCCGAGAGAGTGGCCTCAAGGCTGCCGGCGACATCCGCCGAATCCACATCGAAGCTGCGGGCCACCGGGTCCACCGTCTCGTCGATGCAGCAACTCTCCTCCGCGCCCGGCGGCGGGCAGAGCCTCGTGTCGCACAGAGGCTGGAGCAGGCGCGCCGGAGTGAACTCCTCGCGGATGCCGTCGATGACGAAAGACGAATACAGGGCCGATATCTTCTCTGACATAGTTCAGAAGCTGTTTTTGATTTTCGGTGCTTCTTGATAAACAACGCGTAAAAATAACTAAATTTGGCTCAAGTTGCAAATTATGGAATATAGTAAAGAAAGATACAACTCCCTGATATCCTCCCTCTTCGAGAGACACCCGTCGGTGCAGAGCGTCGGTTTTGCAGCCGGGGCGTACAAGCCCGGGCTGGAGGGGATGCTGCGCTTCGACCGCGCTCTCGGAGAGCCGTGGAAGCAGTTCAGTACCATACACATAGCCGGCACCAACGGCAAGGGCTCGGTGAGCTCGATGCTCGCCGCTGCGCTCGCCGCGTCCGGGCTTCGGGTGGGGCTCTACACCTCGCCGCACCTGGTGGACTTCCGGGAGAGGATGAAAGTCGTCAGCGGCGGCAGCTGGACGATGGTGAGCGAAGAGTATGTCTGGGACTTCCTGCACAGAGCACCTCTTGACAATCTATCATTCTTCGAAATCACCACCGGGATGGCGTTCAGCTGGTTCGCCTCCCAAGGAGTGGATGCGGCGGTGATCGAGACCGGGCTGGGAGGCAGGCTGGACAGCACCAACATCATAATGCCGGAACTCAGCATCATCACCGGGATCGGTCTGGACCACTGCGCGATGCTCGGGGACAGCCGTGCGCAGATCGCCTCCGAGAAAGCCGGCATCTTCAAGGGCGGCGTCCCTGCGCTGGTAGCCGGACGCGACGCCGAGACAGCCCCCGTCTTCGAAGCAAGAGCCGCCGAAGTGCATTGCCCGCTCTTCTTCGCCGACGACTTCGGCGAGCCGGACTTCAGCCTCGACCTCGAGGGCCCCTGTCAGCGGGAGAACCTCCACACCACCCTCGCGGCGCTGGAACTCCTCGGCATAGCCCCCGATACTGAGGCGCTCAGGCACAGCGGTCGCATGACCGGCTTCCGGGGGCGCTGGGAGAGGGTCTGCGGGCATCCCGAGACCATCTGCGACATAGGGCACAACCCCGATGCGCTGCGCATCAACTTCAAGCATCTCACGGACAGCGGCAGACCGCTGTATATAGTATATGGAATAATGGCCGACAAGGATCTCGACGCCATAAGGCCGCTGATGCCGCAGCAGGCGGAGTATTATCTCGTCGCCCCCGCAATCAGCCGCTCGCTCCCCGTGGAGGAGCTGTATGAGCGGACGGAGGGGCTCTCCCGCCGGCGCTGCGGCAGCGTGGCGGAGGGAGTCAGGGCCGCACTGGAAGACGCCGCCGGGGTGCCGGACAGTCTGGTCTATGTCGGCGGAAGCAACTTCGTGGTAGCCGAATGCATCTCTTATCTGGAAAAATAACACGGAATGAAAAGAGTATTATTGACAATAGCCCTGATGATTATGACTGTAATGCCATCCTGCGCCGCCAAAGACGACAACGGGCACATCCTGACCGGCCTCTGGGCCAAGTACTACAAGGCCGAGAGGGACGACCGCCCCAAGCAGCAGGCCTCGATCCTCGAATCCATCAAGAAAGAAGCCTCGCGCAAGCGTCTGGCCTGGGATTATTACGACGCGTGCAGCAAGTATGTGGAGGTGGGCTCCTTGGGCAATTGGAAGCTCCGCGACAGCCTCGAAAAGGCCAGGACGCAGGAGATCAAGGAGTTCGGCGAGCCGGTGGCGGTGTACTTCGACAGCCGCAGCGGCAGCGTCGACGAGCTTCTCGCCTATGTCAAAGAGCATCGCAGCCCTCTGGAAGCGGGCTGCAATCCCGAATTCTACCGCCGCGACCACCTGCTCGGGCGCTTCGGCTTCGGTGTGGCGCTGCAAACACTGCTCCGCAGCGACTATGACTATGCGCTCTGGAGTATTTTCGCCAGAGACAAGAGCCACTCCGTGACCGCAGCCCTGATGGACGAACGCTTCGGGGGGCGGTATCCGTTCGATGCCTTATACGAATACGCCTCCACCACGCCAGACGCCGAGGCGATGAAAGCATTTGCCGACAGGCACGGGAGCGATGCGACCGGGGTGTTCGCCGAAGCCTGGCTTCTCAGGGACAGGTTCGACAGCCTGAGCCGGGACGGCGGCACTTCCGGGGACTATATCAGCCTCGACGCCGACTGCGGCAGGCTCATAAAAAGAATAGGCTCGTACAGCGGCGACGAGAAGACCATAGCCTCCTGCAGCACCACGGCGAAGGATCTCTCGACCCGGCTCAACTCCAAGTCTTTGAGGGCTTATGCAGCCGACGGTAAAGTCACCGTCCTGCTGCAGAATCTGAGCAGCGCGAGAGTCCGCCTCAAGAGCGGCAGTTCCGTCCTCGTGGACAGGACTCTAGACAACGCGGCGAAGAGCTTCTACCTCCTCGACACCCTGACGCTCGACCTTCCGACGCTGGACGACGGCTCCTATGAGCTCGAGTGCCGTTCAGGCAAGGAGTCGCTGGACTTCGATTACGACAAATACACTCTCTCCATCGCCGGCAGGCGCAACTCCAGGGGTCTGGGGGTCTATGTGGCCGACTACATCAGCGGAGAGCCGGTGGAGAAGTGCAGCCTGACGCTCTACGACAGGGACGACAAGGAGGTAGCGAGCGTGGACGGGGTGCAGATCGACGGCTTCACCGCCGTACCGGAGGAGATAGTGAGCAACCTCTCCTCCGGCAAATGGGGCTACGGCATACGGGCGAGTTTCAGGGATGCGGACGGAGTCCTGAGAAGCAGCCGCAGACATCCGGTGTCCGGACCGTCTTACGACAGACCGTCCCCGGACGAAAAGGAGAGGGTGAACTGCGAACTCATCACCGACCGCAAGGCATTCAATCCCGAGGAGACCGTACACTACAAGGTCATCCTCTATACGGGGATATATGAATACAAGGTCGCAGGGGCAGATATCAAGCTCTCCGCCACCCTCAAGGACGCGGAGAACAAGGTGATAGCCACGCAGGAACTCCGCACAGGAGAATACGGCTCGGCAGCAGGAGAATTCACCCTCAGCAAGGGGTCTCGCGGCGGTCTCTACTCGATAGAGATCGACCGTGACGGAGAGTATCTCGCCGCCACGTCGGTGCTGGTGGACGAGTTCGTCACTCCTACCTTCGACCTGAGCTGGACTCCTGACCGGAGGCTCTACCTTGCCGGAGACGGAGTCAGCGTCAGGGGCAACGTCAAATCGTATTCCGGACACAGCCTGAGCTCCGCCACCGCCAGCTACAGCATCAGGGAGTCCGGCAGCATCTGCGGTGAGGGCGCTCTGGAACTCGATGCTGACGGGGATTTCGAGATTGCGTTCAACTCCGGCGAACAGGAATGGTCTTATGCCTGCTATGTTGTCACAGTCAAGGTCATCGACGTCACCGGGGAGACTTTGGAATTCTCCAAGTCCGTGAATGTCTATGGACATCTGGATTTCAGCACCCGGATCAACGGGGCCGCCGAGGGCTCGTTCCGGCTCAAGGAGAGTGCGGGAAGAGGGGATGCGATCATAGCCGGGGCGCTCCGCTTCAGCGTCTTGTCGTCAGCGGACGACGGAGAGGGGACTTTCCACCCGACATTCCGCTGCGACTATGCCCTCAAGCGCGGCGGCGAGACGCTCGCCTGCGGCAGCGCGAAGGGCGGGGAAGCTGTGGAGCTGAAGCTCGACGGGCGGCAGCCGGGACTCTATAAGCTTGAAGTCAAGGGCTATGCTACCGCCGACAACGGCGAAGAATATACCGATACGGACATCAGCGACATCCTGTACGTACCGGACGGCGCGGAGGTGCTGTACGATGAAGTACAGAGTTTCTTCAAGGAAACCGCCGGCGATGAACTCTCGCTGCAGATCGGTGCGAGCTGCGGTCCGGTATGGGCCGTGGCCGAACTTTACGGCAATGGCAATGTGCTGCTGGACAGGCAGATGATTAAGCTCGCCGGAGTCCGGGGAGAGAAGGGCTCTCTTGCGACGGTCCGTTTCGGGCGCAAGGCTGACTATCCGTCCGAACTCAAGCTCAATGTACTGTGGTTCAGGGATAAGGACGACTACCGCTATAGCAGGGCATTCTCCCTTCCGGCATCGGAATACAGTCTGCCGCTGAGTTTCACCCGCTTCCTCGACACCACCGCTCCGGGGCGGGACTATAGCTTCAGCATCAGTACCGCCGCCGGAGTCGAGTGTGCCGCCACCGTCTTCGACGCCGCCACCGAGACGCTTCGCTCCAATGTCTGGAGCGGCATCAGGCCTGAGCGGAGACCTCTGCCGGAGATCTACTACTCCGTCACCGACGGGGTCAACGGTGACGACTCGCCATACCCTGTCATCGCCTACGGTTCGCGCCGATTCGGACTGATGACGAAAAACAGCGCCCTCGCACCCGCTTCGCTGGAGCTTGCGGAAGAGTCCGGGGACGCGATGGTGTTGGAGAGTTCCGTAGCCCTGTCGGGAGCAGCCGGAGATGCTGAGGAGACTGCTTCCGGCGGATACATACGCGAGAATTTCGCCAACACGATAGCCTGGGAGCCGTTCCTGCGTTCCGACGCGAACGGCGAAGTCAGCTTCAGTTTCCGCAACGCGGACAAGCTCTCGACCTATTATGTGCAGCTCTACGCCCACGACAAGTCGATGCGCAACGCCACCCTCAGGCGCGAGATGCGGGTGACCCTGCCGGTCAAGATTGCGGTGGTGGAGCCGCAGCACCTCTATACGGGTGACCGCTATGTGGCGCGTGTCAGCGTGTCCAACAGCAGCGCGGAGAGCGTCAGCGGGACTGTCTCCGTCCGCTTCATCGAGGGGCGCGACTACGCCTCCGCCAAGCCTCTCGCCTCCGGCAGCAAGAGCCTCAGCATCAAGGCGGGAGAGAGCGGGAGCTTCGACTGCGGCATCTGCGCTCCGACCGTCTCCGAGCTCGGGCTGCTCGTCAGCTTCACCCCGACAGACGCGGCTCTGGGTTCTGACGCGGTGTTCGTGAGCATCCCTGTGTCGGCTGCGGTGCAGACCGTGACAGAGGCACACTCCGCCCTCCTGCTCGCAGGAGCGGACCGCGAGGCTCTGACAGAGTCCCTGCGGGAAGAGTTCGTCAATCTGCCGGGGGCAGAGGCTTCCGCCAGGGAGATCAGCATCCTCGATATGCTCCGTGAGGCTGTGCCGACCCGGCTCGAAGCCAAGGGGGAGGACCTGCTCAGCCTGAGCGAAGTCCTGTATACCGACTGCCTGCTGGGTAAGATCCCGGGCGCGACGGGGCTGAGCGCCGGAGAGCGCAGCGAAGTGACCGGGAAGATTGTCGCCTGCCGCAACTCCGACGGCGGCTTCGGCTGGTTCGCCGGGATGTACTCCTCGCCGGTGGTGACAGCCGTCGCTCTCGAAAGGTTCGCCCGGATGGGCTCCACCTGCCCTGAGGAGATCCGAGGCCTGCTTGAGAGCGCAGTCCGATATATCGACTCCGCATTCTTGTCCGACTCCGCAAGACCTATATGGTGCGGCGGGATAAGTCTCGGACAATATCTCTACCTCCGCTCCCTCTTCCCGGACATCCAGCCGGAGAGCAAGGGCATCCCAGCCAAGACGCTCAAGGCCTTCCGCAAGGACGCCAAGGCCTATCTCGTGCCTTCGAAAGAGCGCGGCCTCAACGGACAGATCCTCGACAAGGCACGCCGCATCAAGACCCTCAAGGCGCTGACAGAGCGCGAGGGCGGCACTGCTCTCGCCTCGTTCTTCGGAATCAGGCTGTTCTCTGCGGGACGGATGCGGAATTCGCTGGACAAGGACATTCTGTCACTGGTCGAATATGCCCAGCCGCACCGCTCAGGCGGCACATACTACCCTAACGCGGTGATGCCGTGGCGGGGACTGCTGGAGAGCGAACTCTACGCCCACTCGCTGCTCTGCGACCTGCTCGACGACTGCGGGCAGAGCGGGATAGCCGAGGGCATAAGGCTCTGGATTATGGTGCAGAAGGAAACCCAGAAGTGGGAGGATGACCCTGCATATATAGAGGCCATAGCCTCCGTGCTGAACGGCAGTGAAGCGACCCTGCAGACGAAGGTCATCGCTCTCAGCGGCAGCGTCAGCAAGCCTTTCGACGAGGTCAAGGCCTCCGGCAACGGCTTCACCGTCAGCCGGGAGTACTGGCGCGACGGGAAGCTCCTCTGCGAGGGGGACAGCCTGCACGTGGGTGACAGAATCACGGCGAAGTATCTGATATGGAATGAGGAGAACCGCAGCTTCGTCAGACTCAGCGCACCTCGCTGCGCAGCCCTCCGTCCGGTGGAGCAGAGGTCCGGTCACTACGGCTGGCGAGTCCGCCCGCTCGCCGTCAGAGCTTGGGTCAGCTTCACGCCGCAAGGCTACAGGAGCGTGCTCTCCGACCGGACTGAGTTCTGGTTCGACAGCTACCCGGAGGAGAGCACCACCGTCACCGAAGAGTTCTTCGTCACGCAGGAGGGCCGTTTCCAGTCCCCTGCCGTCGAGATCGAGTCCCTCTACGCCCCGCACTACCGCGCCACAGACCGCGCCCGCGGGGCGGTGGAGGTCACCGAATGACTATAATATAAATTCTATATAACCTCAAGGTCGGAGGAGCGCATCCAGCCCTGACGTCCGTCGGAGAGTTCGATGTTGCGCCAGGAGCCGACTTCGTCGAGGAGGCGGACCTTGGTGCCCTCGTGGAGTATGAAGAGGTCCTTGGCGGACTCCGCCGACGGGGAACTCTTGACAGGGCTGACGGCCTTGACGACGATGGCACTGTCTTCCTTCTGATAGTCAGCCTTCTGGCTTAGCGACATCGAGACGGACAGGATGCAGAGCAGCAGCGACACTATCCCGAGCGCAAATCCGGTCTTGCGGGCAGCCCCGGTGCGCCCGAGCAGCAGGAGCAGAGTCATCGCGAGAGTGAGGGCGAATAATATGACGCCCAGCACGGCCCATACGTCGGAAGACATCAGACGGCAGAGATCCCGCATCCAGACACTGAGGAAGAATACCGGCACTGACTCTATCTTGTCCTGCAGACCTGCGCGGGCGAAGTCGAGGTTGAAACGGGCGTCGGAGTGGGACGGGTCCAGCCGCAGCGCCCTCTCGTAGCCGAGTATCGCGTGCGCGAGGTCGCCCTCCCGGAAGCAGGCGTTGCCGATATTGTAGTAGAGGTCGGCGGACTCCAGACCGAGGTCGAGAATGGCAGTCCAGGACTGCCCGGCATCGGCCCAGTCGCCCCGGGCGTAGGCCTCCACTCCCGCAGTCCAGAGCGAATCCGCAGGAGAGACTTCAGCGGCATCGAGTGAGGCGGGCGTGAGGGAGAGCAGCGCGACAATCGCGGCAGCGGCCCCGCCGCGGCCGGGACGGCGCTTTCTTGACATACTTTCATCTATTTCAGTAATCACCTTGACTGCCTTGTCGTACTCTGCGGCCATCGCCTCGCCGCCCTCGGAAGGGGCGTAACGCGCATATTCACAGGCATCGAGCAGGGCGACATAGTCAGCGGCAAGAGCCTCGCCTACACCGGCGTCGACCAGTCTGGAGCTAATCTTGTCCTTGCTCATATCGGAGATGTCCATATTGAGTTTGTCGGAGACATAGCCGAAGAGCGTCTTATGCAGCTCCTCGTAGAATGCTGTGTAGAGACTCTCCTTGAGGAAGGTCTCCGCGCGGGCAAGCCGGCGGCGCGCCATCTTGTTGGCGGCGCGGTTCCTGCTGCCGACCACATCCGCCTTGAGGGCGGCGCTGCGGCGCATTATGAGATATACTGCAGCGGCGGCGAGCAGCAGCCCCGCCATCAGCAGGATGAACAGCGGAGACCCGACGAAGAACGAGCCGGAAGCGCCGAGAGCCGGTCCGGAGGTGGAGATGTAGCGAATGTCGGTGCCGATGTTGCGCACGTCCTTGCCGCCGCCGCTCATCAGCTGCACCTCACCCGAGCCGGAGGCCTGGGCGCTGTTGCCCTTGGCGACCTTGATCTCCAGCGGACGGCTGCTGAGGGTCACATAGCGGGAAGCCTTGTTGTCGTAGTAGGAATATTCGACAGGACCTATGACGAAGTCTCCGGCACTGCGCGGGATGAACGGATACTCAAACAGCTTGCCTCCCGGGATATCGGACGTCTTGACGTCATATACTTCGAAGTCCGGAGGGAAATTGAGCTTCGGGGCCTCCAGCAGGGCCACATTGCCCGTGCCGGTCACGCTGAGCTTGAGCGAGGCCGCGTCGTGGGTCATCAGGGAGTCGCGGGTCAGGGAGGCGCTCATCTTGAACTGACCGACCCCGCCGCCGAAGGAGGCGGGCGCTCCCGCCGGGAGCGCGCTGACCTTGACGGTCAGCGGGTCGGTC
>CAVILJ010000048.1:0-13824 GCA_963643555.1 Acetatifactor sp. | reverse complement strand
GACTGGACGGTGGAAGTCGGTCCGGGAGCGGGGGAGAACGGAGGCCGCATCTGCTACAGCGGGCCTGAGGGGAAGATGCGCAACCCCAACAGGACTCCTTCCGCGCGGCGCAAGGGCAGCGGGCGGACGCTCACCATCCGAGGCGCGAGCGGCAACAACCTCAAGGACATAGATGTCACTTTCCCGCTCGGCGTAATGATAGGAGTCAGCGGAGTCAGCGGGAGCGGCAAGTCAAGTCTCATCAACCAGACCCTGATGCCGGCCCTGAAGGGGAAGCTCGACCACTTGAAGCAGAAGCCTCTGCCTTTCGCGTCGCTGGAAGGTGCGGAGAATATAGACAAGGTAATCGAGATAGACCAGAGCCCGATCGGGCGCACGCCGCGCTCCAATCCGGCCACCTACACCGGAGTCTTCGACGACATACGCAGGCTCTTCGAGAGCACGCCGGACGCAAAGGTGCGCGGATTCAAGGCGGGCCGCTTCTCCTTCAATGTCCCGGGAGGGCGCTGTGAGGAGTGCAAGGGCGCCGGCATCAAGGTGATAGAGATGAACTTCCTCCCTTCGGTCAATGTGCGGTGCGACTGCTGCGGAGGCCGGCGCTACAAGGAGGATACCCTGGCCGTGAGGTATCGCGGCAAGAACATCAGCGAAGTGCTGGATATGCAGATTTCCGAGGCCTACGAGTTCTTCAAGCCATACCCGCTCATTGCGCAGAAGCTCAAGGCGCTGGTCGATGTCGGACTGGGTTATGTCCACCTCGGACAGTCGGCAGTGACCCTCTCCGGCGGCGAGAGCCAGAGGATGAAGCTCGCCTCGGAACTCTTCCGCAAGGCCACCGGCAACACCCTCTATATGCTGGACGAGCCTACCACCGGCCTGCATCCGGACGATATCAAGGTGCTGATGGACGTGCTGGGGAAGCTTGTGGATCAGGGCAATACCGTGATAGTCGTGGAGCATAACCTCGATGTTCTCAAGAGCGTCGACCACATCATCGATATGGGACCGGACGGCGGAGAGAGGGGAGGCAGGATTATTGCAGAGGGAAGCCCGGAACAGATTGCCTCCGACCCGTCTTCCGTGACGGGCGTGTATCTCAAGGATGTATTATGAACTGAAAGAATATGTCAGAGCACAACAACAGAAACTCCAAGATTGATGCGGCGCGCAAGGAATACGCCGACTGGTGCCACGCAATAGGAGTCGAATCCATCGAGGACGTCAACCGGGTCCTCCTGGAGGGCAAGGCGATAGAACTCATCAACCTCTGTGAAGCAAGGCAGGAGCGCAACTATGCAGCTGCCGCCGACCAGATATTCTGGTGCCGCCGCAAGTGCCGCATCGTGATGATGTCCGGCCCGTCTTCGAGCGGCAAGACCAGCTCTTCCCTCCGCATAGCCCAGCAGGCAAGGGTCATAGGTCTCAATCCCAAGGTTATAGAGCTCGACAACTACTTCGTCAACAGGGACAGGACACCGAAGGACGAGAACGGTGACTACGATTTCGAGGCTCTCGAGGCTATGGACGTGGAGTACCTCAACCGCCAGCTTGTGGACCTGCTGCGCGGCGAGGAGGTGGAGCTCCCGAAGTTCGACTTCGCCGCAGGGGTGAGGGTCCCTTCCTCTAAGACTATGAGGCTGGAAACCAATGACATACTCTTTATGGAAGGCATCCACGCGCTCAACCCGGCGCTGACCCCGGCAATCCCTCAGGACAGCATCTTCAAAATCTACATTTCAGCGCTTTATGCGCTTCCGGAAGGCAGCAAGGACCACTATTCCACCACCGACAAGCGCCTCCTGAGGCGCATCGTCCGCGACAACCGCACCCGTGGCATCTCGCCTGCGGACAACATCCTCCGCTGGCCGTCCGTGCGCAGGGGCGAGATGAAGAATATCTTTCCCTTCGAGGACAACGCCAACCTTGTCTTCAACTCCTCCACGCTCTACGACCTGCCGTTGCTGAAATACTACGCGGAGCCCCTGCTCTGCGGCATACGGGAGTCGTCGCCGGCCTACGGCAAGGCCCGGGAGCTCCTCGAATTCCTCCGGGACGTGATCTGCCTCAAGCCTGACGAGATAGCCGCCATCCCTCCGACCTCCATTATGCGCGAGTTCATCGGCGGCCAGACCCTGTAGCGGCCGCCGATTCCTCCGGGACTCCTACTTCACCTCCACCCAACGGCCCGGGATGACGGCGGAGATGCTGTTGTCGTACATCGCCTCGCAGTTCACGGCAGGGAGGTAGAACCTGCCCCTGTAGGCCGCCGTGAGGTTGATGCTCACGGTCACGCTGCGTCCTGCCCCCAGACTGAAGAAGCTGTACACCCTGTCGTCCCTGAAGTCCTGGTAGTCGATGCCCGCAGGGTAAGAGAAGTCGCTGCGGTAGATGCGGTCGTTGCGTATCTCCCAGCCTGATGGGAACTTCTCGCTGAGGGCTATGTTGCTGACCGTGTCAGGACCCGTGTTGGTGACGGTGACGATGGCCTTGAAGTTACGCCCGGAACTGAGCTCGTCCACCTGCAGCTCGCCGCCGTCCGCGTCGCGGTAGAGCACCGTCATCTTGAGCCCGGAGGACTTCGCGCGCTCGTCTCCCGCCGCAGGGATGCCGCTGGAGGCGATCACTACGTGGATGGCGTCCTTGCCCTTGTTCTCAAGTTTGAGCGCCACTTTCCCGCCGTCGGCCCCGCTGCATACGGTCTGTCCGGCTATGCACTTGTCCGTGTTGATGTCGTAGCTCTTGGAGTCGGCCTTGATGCCTGCCTTGATGCCGCTGTCCTGAAGCGTTGCGGCATAGCTGCTCATAGCGTAGAGCGACCAGGCCGTGGCCTGCGTGGACATATATCTCTGGTTGTCGTTGAGATTGCCGGCGAGTTTGATGGCGAGTTCCATCGCCTCCGTCTTCTTGCCTATCACCATATTGGCCTTGAGCGCTACTGCGAGATTGCGGTCTTTGCTGCCGAACGCGGCATACTCTTTCTTCGGGTCGTCGGCATACGGCAGTCCGGAGGTGAGACTCTCGGCCACCGACTTCTTGCCGTCGATGGCGTAGGCCGCGGCGAGCATCCATATCGAGCTGTTCTGCAGTTTCTTGACTTCGCCGCGAAGATTATTCATCGCGCTGCGCTGCGGCTTGCCTGCAGCCGCGAGTGCATAGAGCCCGTATGCCCGGATGAAACCGTTGACCGTCTTGGAGTTGACGATGTTGCCGGAAATATATCTGATAAGTTTCTCTTTCATCTCGGCGTTGACTGCATAGCCCTTGTCGGAGGCTTCCTGGAGGAAGTGCAGGGCATAGACCGTGCCGAAAGTTGAAGCCGAACTGTAGGTCCCCGGCCAGTACGAGAGGGAACCGTCGCTCCTGAGGAAGTTCGAGAGCCGGTTGATGGCCGCGCTGACATTGAATTCGCAGGCCTTGACAGTGCTCTCGTCGCACTCCTGTATGCTGCTCAGGTATAGCTGAGGGAATGCTGCCGAGATGGTCTGTTCCACGCAGCCGTAAGGATAATGCACAAGATATGAGAGCCTCTTGCCGAGGTTGACCGGAGGGATGGACGAGAACTCTACGCGGAGAGAGTTGCTCCCGCCGATGCCGAAGAGTTCGGCGCTGACGTCTTTCTTCTCTCCGGCCCCGAGGGTGAGCACCGTAGTCCTGGTGTCCTGCGGATTAGGGTTCACGACGTCGATCTCCACCGTGCCGGTGGACTTGTCGCCGGCGCTCTTGGCCGTGGCGGAGAATCTGGCCACTCCGATCCTGTCCCCGACTTCGGTGTCGAAGTAGGCGAGAGTGTTCTCCGCCTTGTCGGAACGGACCTTCCGGCTGGAAGCTCCGACAAGCGAGAGCGGTCCGGAGGCTTCTGCGCTGACTGAAATGTCGCCGACCCCGTCGTTGAGGGTGATGACGCTTACCGGAACGCTCAGCTTCTCTCCGGTGCTCAGCGTGCGAGGCAGGGTGATCTGCGTCATAAGCGGCTTGCTGACCGTGACGGCCTTCTCTGTGCTGCCCTGGGCTCTGCCGTCGGTCGCGATGACCATCGCCCGGACTCTGCCGATATATTGAGGAATGTCTACGCTGAGCTGCGCCGTCTTGCCTTTCTTGAGCTCGAACGGCCCCAGATAGCGCACCACCGGGGTGAAGCGGTTGGCTTTCTGTGGTTTGAGACCTCCGGCCCCCTCGTCCGATCCTCCGATTGCGAAGAGCTGCTCTATCTGCCCGCCGTAGGCCCCGATGACCTTGTCGTAGGAGTCCCAGGTGCGCACGCGCAGGGACTGTTTGGCATAGAAGGAGTTCCACGCGTCAGGGGTCTTGAAGCCTGTGAGGTTGAGAAGCCCCTCGTCCACGATGGCCACCACATAGCTCATCGGCCTGCCGTCCTTCTCCTTGACGGAGAACTTGACCTCGGACTCCGGACGCACCTCGTCCGCAATCGAAATCTCCGGATGCAGATGCGTGCTTTCGTCCTCCACGTTGATGTTGGCTATGCCGTAGAGCCGGAGCGGGGCGTCGTTGGCGGCGTTGCCGTGCGGCTGTATGAGGGAGATGTTGACATAGACGTTAGGGGACATCTCCCTGGTGATCGGGATGCTGATCCTTGTACTGCCCGGATGGCAGTTGACCCGGCGGGTGCCGAGTATCCTGCCGCCCTTCTCCACCGACACGAGGGCAATCGAACCCACGGACGACGGTATCGTGATGCCGGCTGTCTCGCCGACGCTATATTTCTCCTTGTCCGGCAGCATATTGAGCTTGGTCGCCCCGTCCGACGCGTCGCTTGCGGAGCGCTCGTCGTAGACCTCGCACAGCAGGGTGGCGCTGTGCCCGCCCCGGGTGTCGGTCACCCTGATCATATACGGGCCGTCCGGCACCTCGTCCGGCCAGTTGTAGCTGAACCGGCCCTTGCCTCTCGTGGTGGAGATGGTGGTGCTGTAGACCTTCTCTCCTATCTTGCCGGAATTGTAGTTGGCGGAGTAGCTGCTTGCGTTCCACCACCAGCTCCAGCTGACGTGCCATATCTCGGCCCGCAGCGAGGAGGCGCTGACGCCGTCGCCATCGGCGTCAAGGGTAACGACCTCGATGTCGTGCGACTTGCCCGAGCGGAGGTAGGTGTTGCCCCAGGTGTCCTTGTCCATCTCGGTACGCAGTCCGATATATCTGTCGAACGGCGACATCTTTACGCTGGTGTATCCCGTGCTGAAGGCTCCGCCCGGCTCGAAGGCGTTGATGGCGAACGCGGCGTTGAGCATACCCGGAGTCGTCGCCTTGTTGAGTTTGAAATAGGTGTTGATGTTGACCTTGCCCTGCTCGTCGGTGGTCATATCCCCGTAGTTGAGGGTCTGGTTGCTGAAGCTGCGTCCCACATCCGTGAAAGAGTAGCCCTCATATCCTTTGAATGCGGTCCTGGCCGCGCTCAGGGTGACGGCTGCGTTGACCTTGAGATTGCTTCCGACCGCTCCGTAGAGCCAGTCCACGCTGACCGTGCCGACGCAGTCCGTGCTCGGGGTGATATATGACTTGTCGAAAGTGAGATTGATGTCCAGATTGTTAGGCTTCACCGTCTCGATCCTCAGGACCTTGTTGAACTCGTGCGAACCCAGCTTCACCTTTACGCTCCAGCGTCCGGTAGGCGCGTCGTCTGCGGTGGAGAAGCGGAAGTAGCAGATGCGGGACTTGTCCAGTTTGGACGTGAGGGTCCGGGTGATCTGGCCGTCGGGGTTGCGGAGCTCGGCGGTCACCGGATGCCCCTCCGGGATATCGATCCCGTCGTTCATAAATATGGTGCTGATATGCAGGGTGTCGCCCGGCCTCCAGACTCCTCTCTCTCCGAAGATATAGGCCTTGAGGCCGCTGCCGGGGTTGTCGCCGCTCACGTCGAAGCTGCTGGTGGAGAGCGCCGACGCGTTGTCGAGCTTGAGGTAGGCGTAGTGCTTGCCTGAAGTTGCCACCGCGAACGCGGCCTCTTCCACCGCCGGGAAGCTGACGCTGCCGTCGCCGTCGGTCTGGCCTTTGCCGAGTTCCTGCTGCACGAAGCTGTAGAGCTTGACCTTCGCGCCGCTGACCGGCTTGCCGCTGAGGATGTCCATCACGGTGAGCTCGTAGCCCCTGTCGCCGTGCCGCGCCACCATCGTTATATTGCTGGCGAGCAAATCCACGTTTCTCTGATCGTAGGTCTCATAGCTGCCGAAATACTCCGTGCTGTCCCAGAAAGTCTCCGCCACGAGCGGCTCGCGTCCGCGTATCTCGATATGGTAGATTGCTCCCGGCTCCGGGCTTATCAGCTCGTCCAGACTCAGGCCGTAGGTGCGGTAGCTGCGGATGGTCTCCGAGTCCTTCGCGCCCAGCACGAGAGTAGTGTCGGAGACGATGTCCGCCACTTTGTATAGATTGTAGCGGGTTTCATAGGTGTCGAACTGGAGGAACTGCAGGATGTTGTCGCTATAGACCTTCTTGACCCTCACTTCGGCCTTGGCATAGCCCACGGAGCCGAAGAGCAGGTTGAGCCCGCCGCCCGTAGGCAGGATGGAGCCGCCGCTGAGGAACTGGATGGTAGGAGTCTCATTGTCCTCCGGGGCCGGCCTGAGCCTTGAAGAGCCGTCCTGATCCGGGGCGGGGACAGCGGAGCCCGCCTGAGCAGTGACCGCAAGGCGTGCGGTGTCCGTTGAAGCTGAATTGTTGTTGCCGCAAGAAGAAAGAACTGCGGTCGCGACCAGAGCTGCGAGGGCGAGTGAGCAATAGATCTTCATAATTCTTATTAATTTTGTCCCGATGCGCAAATATAGGAAAATACTTTGGATCGCGACCCCCTTTTTTATATGGTATATATTATGTCTGCCGCGCAATCTTTTCGACGCCCCACTGTCCGCCACTCTGAGCGCATCAGACGGTACTCTGCTAGGTGCGCACATCTCCGCGGACGAGCAGTGGCGCTTCGCCCCGGCGGACTCCGTCCCGGCCAGATTCGCCGAGTGTATCATCAGCTACGAGGACAAGCGCTTCCGCCGTCACCCCGGGGTTGACCCGCTCTCGGTCGGGAGGGCGCTCTGGCAGAATCTGTCCCGAGGCGGCATCGTCAGCGGGGCCAGCACCATCACTATGCAGGTTGTGCGGATGAGCCGTCCCGACGCGCCTCGCAATCTCGCGGAGAAACTCTACGAAGTCTTCCTTGCCACCCGGCTCGAAATCCGCTGTTCCAAGGACGAGATACTCCTCCTCTATGCCTCCAACGCTCCTTTCGGGGGCAATGTGGTCGGGCTTGAGGCGGCATCGTGGCGCTATTTCGGACGGCCCGCCGGCGAGCTGTCCTGGGCGGAGAGCGCGATGCTCGCCGTCCTGCCCAACTCCCCGGGGGCGATACATCCCGCCCGCAGGCGCGAGGCCCTGCTGCGCAAGCGCAATTCCCTGCTGGACAAGCTGGTGGACAGAGGCATAATAGACGCGGTCGAGGGAGAACTCGCCAAGGATGAACCTCTCCCGGCGAGCCCGGTCAAGATGCCGGACTACGCCTACCATCTGCTGGAGCGCTGCCGCCGCGAGGGAGGGGACAGGGCCTATCGCAGCACTCTCGACTTCGCGCTCCAGCGCAGGCTGGGCGAGATTGCACAGCGGCACTTCGACTTCTATCGCACGAACCTTGTGGACAATATGGGCATCCTGGTGGTGGACGCGGGCAGCGGGGAGATGATCGGATATTATGGCAACACGCGCGGATGCGCACAGCGCGTGAGATGCGCCGACGTGGATATGATACCCGCGCACCGCTCCAGCGGAAGCACCCTCAAGCCGTTGCTCTATGCGGCGATGCTGCAGGAGGGGAGCATTCTGCCCGGGACGCTCATACGCGACACCCCGTACAATCGCAACAACTTCTCCCCGCACAACTACAGCCGCAGCTACGAGGGGGCGGTGCCGGCCCGTGAGGTGATAGAGCGCTCGCTCAACGTGCCGTCTGTAAGGATGCTGGAGAGCTATGGCATCGACCGTTTCCTCACGCTCCTGTCCGGTATGGGATTCGAATCCATAGACAGGGATGCCGACCATTACGGGCTCTCCCTCATTCTGGGCGGCGCGGAAATCACCTTACAGAACCTCGCCGGAGCGTATTACCGTATGGCGTCCATCCTCAGGGGAGAGCAGCCTTATTCCTCCCTGGCATATCTCGCGGACACCCCGCGCAACGCCCTGGAGCAGAGTGATATACCTCTTGGGAGGGCCGCAAGCTATCTCACTTTCGAGGCCCTTGCCAAGGCGAACCGCCCCGAGGAGGAGGCCTCGTGGATGGAGTTCAGTTCCGGGAGGAAAATCGCCTGGAAGACAGGCACCAGCTGGGGCAACCGCGACGCGTGGAGCATCGGCGTGACCAGGGACTATGTGGTCGCGGTCTGGGTGGGCAACAGCGACGGGGAGGGCCGTGCGCAGATGACCGGCGTGTCCTATGCCGCCCCGGTGATGTTCGACGTGTTCGGCAGCCTGCCCGCATCGGGATGGTTCGATATGCCCCTGGATGATATGACAAGGGTGGAGCTGTGCCGCCAGAGCGGCAATCCCGCCGGGGAGCTCTGCCCGCAGCGCGACACGATATGGGCTCCGGACGTGCCGGAGAGGCCCGAAACCTGCAAATATCATATAATGGTGCATCTCGACCCGGAGGGTCTATGGCAGGTCAACAGCAACTGCTGCCCGCCGTCGCAGATACGCAATGAGGTCCGTTTCATCCTGCCTCCGGTGCAGGAGTGGTACTATATGAAGAACCATCTGGACTACAGGCAGCTGCCTCCGAAACACCCGGACTGGAACGGCGGGTCGCAGGACAATTCTCCGATCGATATCATCTATCCTCAGAGCGGCATCACGATAGTCGTCACCAGAGGACTCGACGGCAGCAGGAAGGGCGCGGTCTTCCGCGCCGCGCACGCCTCGGGCTCGGCCGAGATATGGTGGCATCTGGACGATGACTACATAGGCAGGACAAGCGGAGTGCACGAGATGATGGTCGCTCCCGAACCTGGCCGGCACGTGCTCACTCTGGTGGATTCGGACGGGGCGAGGGCCGTCGTGACGTTCAATTCCCGCTGATGACCACGGGTTCCGGGTCCGAGTCCGTATCCTCCCTCTCGTTGAACGGTTCAAGGAACGGGTTGTCCGTCCTCTCCCTGCCTATGGTCGAGTCGGGACCGTGTCCGGGGCAGATTCTTGTCCCGGGATCGAGAATTATGAGTTTCTCCATTATCGAGCGGATCTCGTCGTCGTATTCCCCGTACTTGAAGTCAGTGCGCCCGATCGCCCCGGCGAAGAGGGTGTCGCCGCTGAACAGCACCCCGTCCTCCCGGTCCAGATAGCAGACTCCTCCGGGGGTATGGCCCGGGGTCGCGATGACCTCGAATCTGATGCCCGCCGCCTCTATCGTCCCGCCGTCGGCGATGTCGGTGCTCGTGAAGCCGCAGTCCGGCTCCCTGAGCCTGAACCGCGAGGCCATCTCCCGGTCATACTCCAGCACGGGCCTCTCCGCCGGGTGCATATAGACCGGAATCCCATAGAGGTCCTGGAGCCTCTTCACCCCGTAGATGTGGTCCGGGTGGGCGTGCGTGAGCAGGATGGCCTCCGGCTTCAGGCCGCGGCTTCGCAGCGCCGAGAGGAACTCTTCCTCCTCCCCGGCATCGTAGAATCCGGGGTCCACCGCCACGCAGCGTCCCTCCTCCCGGTAGGCAATCGCCGCCCTTTCCTGGAAGAGGTTGAACGAGAATTGGACTATGTTCAGCATTTCTTTTCGGCTTTATCTGCCAAAAGTACGAAAATGTTGTTAAATTTGTGCTTATGCACATCGGAATAGCTGGGAACATAGGCAGCGGCAAGACCACCCTGACGAGGATGCTCGCCGCGCATTATGGCTGGACCCCAAAATATGAATCAGTCACCCACAACCCTTACCTCGAGGACTACTACCGGGACATACCGCGCTGGTCGTACAATCTCGAGACTTATTTCCTTGCCCAGCGCTTCAGGGACCTGCTGGAGATCTCCAAGTCCGACGGGGTGGTCATCCAGGACCGCACCATACTCGAGGGCGTGCACATCTTCGTGACCAACAATCTCGAGATGGGCAATCTCACGCGGCGCGACTACGACACCTATATGCAGATTTTCGACCTGATGATGTCGATGGTCAGCCCTCCCGACCTGCTCATATACCTCAAGTGCTCCGTGCCTCACCTCGTCTCTCAGATCCAGAAGCGCGGGCGCGACTACGAGCAGAGTATGAGCCTCGAATACCTCAACGGGCTCAACGAGAAGTACGACAAGTGGATAGAGGGCTACCGCGACAGCCTGCTGGTGATCGACGCCGACAGGCTCGATTTCGAGAACAGGCCGGAGGATTTCGAGGCGGTGACGGACAAGATTGACTCGCGGCTCTACGGACTATTCAAATAATTGCTAACTTTGCGGATTGTTAACACTTTGGACTTATGCATATCGCGATCGCAGGAAATATAGGCAGCGGCAAGACCACCCTCACCCGGATGCTTGCCGCGCATTATGGTTGGACCCCGAAGTTCGAGTCGGTTGACTTCAACCCGTATCTCGCCGATTTCTACGAAGATATGGAGAGGTGGGCGTTCAACCTCCAGATTTATTTCCTCAACAAGCGCTTCAAGGACGTGGTGGACATAGCCGGCACCGACGCCGTGATCGTGCAGGACCGCACCATCTATGAGGACGCGCGTATCTTCGCCCCCAATCTCCACGATATGGGGCTGATGAGCACCCGCGACTTCGAGAACTACTCCGACCTCTTCGACCTGATGATGTCGCTCGTGGGGGTTCCGGACCTGCTCATCTATCTGCGCTCCGGCGTGCCTGCCCTCATCTCAAAGATCCAGAAGCGCGGGCGCGACTACGAGAAGAGCATACGCATCGACTATCTCACCGGCCTGAACGACAAATACGAGAAATGGATAAAGGAATATAACGGCAATCTGCTGGTCATAGACGCCGACAACATAGACTTCGCGGGCGAGCCTTCCGACTTCGAGAAGGTCACCGATATGATCGACGCGCAGCTCTACGGCCTTTTCTCCCCGACCGGCGGACAATAAATCTACAACTTATGACAGACAGCAAAAGACCTACCATCATTGACTTCGTGGAGAAGTATACACGTCAGTACTCGTCACATACATTCCTCCGCGAAAAGGTCGACGACGTATGGATCGAGACCACTTTCGAGCAGACCCGCATCCGGGGCAGGAGGCTTGCGGCGGGACTGATGTCGCTCGGGCTGAAGAAGGGCGAGAAGGTCGCCCTCATCTCCGAGGGCCGCAACGAATGGATTTTCTGCGAACTCGGCATCCTCTACGCGGGCGCGGTCAACGTGCCGCTCTCGTTCAAGCTGGAGTCCGACCAGGACCTGCTATTCCGCATCAACCACTCCGACTCCCGCTTCGTGATCGCCTCCGAGAGCCAGATAGCCAAGGTCCGCAGGGTCATCGACCGCTGCCCGGAGGTGGAGAAGGTCATAGTGATCGATGACATCGAGCTTGAGGGCGGCGAGATACATCTCAAGGACATATATGCCGCCGGCGACGCTTTCCTCAAGGACCGCGCCGGGGAGCTCGAGAAGCGCATCGCGCTCATCGGGCCTGACGACTACGCCAACATCAGCTACACCTCCGGCACCACCGCCGACCCTAAAGGCATCCTGCTCACCCACCGCAACTACACGGCCAACGTGGAGCAGTGCCGCTCGGTGGTGAAGATCGAAGAGGGCTGGGTGATGCTCATCATACTTCCGCTCGACCACTGCTTCGCGCACGTGGCCGGATTCTACGTGATGATGAGCTACGGCGGAAGCATCGCCACCGTCCCGGGAGGCAAGAGCGCCGTTACGATGCTCAAGAACATCCCTATCGCCATACGCGAAGTGCGTCCTCAGGTGATGCTTTCGGTGCCTGCGCTCTCCAGAAGCTTCCGCAAGAGTTTCGAGACCGCCATCGCGAAGAAAGGCCCTGCCGTGGAGAAGCTCTACGAGTTCGGACTCAGGAACGCCATCGCCTACAACCGTGAATATTACAATGCCGGCAAGCCTTGCTGGAAGCTCTGGTGGAGGAAGCCTATAATGGGCATCCTCGACAAGATCGTCTTCTCCAAGATCCGCGAAGGTTTCGGCGGCAGGCTCGAGTTCTTCGTGGGCGGCGGCGCGCTGCTCGACATCGAGCTCCAGAGGTATTTCAACGCCATCGGGATGCCTATCTTCCAGGGCTACGGCCTCTCTGAGGCTACGCCTGTGATCTGCGCCAACTCCAAGGGTCACGCCCGCTTCGGCTCTTCAGGACGCACGGTGGAGCCTATGGACATCAAGATCTGCGACGAGGATGGCAGGAGCCTGCCTGACGGCGAGACCGGCGAGATTGTCATCCGGGGCGAGAACGTGATGGCGGGCTACTGGAAGAACCCTGAATCCACCGCCAAGACCATCATCGACGGCTGGCTGCACACGGGCGACCGCGGCTACCTCTGCAAGGAGGACCGGCGCTACCTCTACGTGACCGGACGCTTCAAGAGCCTGCTCATCTCCTCCGACGGCGAGAAATACTCCCCGGAGGGCTTCGAGGACAGCCTGGCCGACGGCTCCAAGTACATAGAGTCATCCGTGCTCTACAACAACCAGAGCCCTTATACCGTCGTGATCGTAGTGCCTAACAAGCCGGCTCTCGCAGAGGCCGTGCGCAAGCAGGGCAAGGACCCGGACAGCGAGGAGGGGCGCAAGGCCCAGCTGGAGATGCTCCAGGGCGAGGTCGACTCCTACCGCGCCGGCGGCCGCCACGCGGGACTCTTCCCGGAGAAGTGGCTCCCTGCGGCGATAATCGTGGCAGACACTCCGTTCACGGAGCAGAACGGTATGCTCAACACCACCGCCAAGATGGTGCGCGGCAAGGTGGAGAAGTTCTACGCCGACCGCATCGAGTACGCTATGACCCCGGAGGGCAAGCAGCTTACGAACCCGAAGAACATCGAATCTCTGAAACAATAATTCAACTTAATATCATCAATGCAAAAGAAAAGTAATCTGGTGGCCATCGTGACGATGTGCTTCATCTTCGCGATGATCTCTTTCGTCACCAATATGGCGGCTCCTTTCGGGAACATCTGGAAAAGCGATTATTCCTGGGCGGGTATGATGGGCAATATGATGAACTTCGCCGCTTACCTCTTTATGGGTATTCCGGCCGGCAAGATGCTCGTCAAGGTAGGTTATAAGAAGACCACCCTCGTCGCCCTGGCGGTAGGTTTCTTCGGTATCGTCATCCAGTGGCTTTCCAGCCGCCCGTTCCTCGGAGATTCAGCGATCTATGTATATCTGCTCGGCGCGTTCGTCTGCGGATTCTGCGTATGTATGCTCAACACCGTGGTCAACCCGATGCTCAACATCCTCGGCGGCGGCGGCAACAGGGGCAACCAGTACATCCAGATTGGCGGCACCCTCAACTCCCTCACCGGCACCCTCACGCCGCTCCTTGTGGGCGTGCTGATAGGCACCGTGACCGCAGAGACCAGGATGAACGACGTGGCCCCGCTGCTCTTCATCGCTATGGCGGTGTTTGCTGTCGCTTTCATCATCATCTCATTCGTCAATATCCCTGAACCGGCTGCCGAGCGGAAGAGCGTCAAGTTCGAGCACAGCGCCTGGAAATTCCGTCACTGCGTGCTCGGCATCGTGGCCATATTCTTCTATGTCGGCATCGAAATCGGCATCCCGGCACAGCTCAACTTCTACCTTTCCGACGCTTCCGACAGGGGAGCGGGCATCCTGCTCAACGGAGCCGCCATCGGAGG